>JAJDNL010000055.1 GCA_022340745.1 Deltaproteobacteria bacterium | reverse complement strand
ACCTACTCTACTTAATGATATTCTTCAGGAAACAGAAGAATTAATTAAGATTTTCGTAACGAGTATCAAAACAGCTGAAAAGAAAAAGAGATAGACATTCAAGTTTTGACCTCGGATTCTTAAAAATAAATGGTATTAGATTGCGAAGCGGAGCGACATCCTTATTTGATGTTCAAAGTTGGACGTTCATCTTTTAAATCTTGACAAAGCGAGGAGCGATTGCTACTTTTCCTAGCACTCGACAGAGGCGAGTGCTAAAAAGGTGGACATGAAGGGACTAGTGAGAGGGGAGAGAAGTCGTCGGGTGCTGGAGGCGGTTATCCTCGAGTACATCAAGGGTGGAGTGCCTGTGGGTTCTCGAGCAATAGCAAAAAAATACGGTCTCAGCGTTAGTCCAGCAACCATTCGGAATGTAATGGCAGACCTTGAGGAACTTGGTCTCCTCTATCAGCCGCACACATCCGCCGGGAGGGTCCCCACAGAACTCGGGCTCCGGGTGTATATTGATGCCATTCTCAAGATACAGCAGCTCAGTATTGCTGATCGTGAACAGATTAGACGATCGTATCAGGGCGGTGCGTCCCGGTTGGAAGGATTGTTGCAGGAGACTTCTAAGGTCCTCTCGTCTTTTTCCAAACAGGCTGGTGTGGTCCTAACACCTCGCCTGTCTCACACGGTATTCAAGCGGATCGAGTTTGTTCGGCTGCGTGCCAGCATGGTCATGACCATTCTGGTTTCTCAGGCCGGCATTGTCCACAATACAGTCTTTGAAATAAAAGAAGATATTTCTCAGGAGGAATTGGATAAATATGGTCGTTATCTCAATGACATGTTGCAGGATCTAGCCCTGCATCAGGTCAAGGCGCGATTGCTGGAGGAGATGCAAAAGGAGAAGGTTCTCTTTGATCGTTTGCTCTCCAAGGCCTTGGAATTAAGCCAGAAGGCGTTGCAGGAGAATATAGAAAATAGCGAACTCTACATCGGCGGCAGGACCAATCTTTTGGACAACCCAGAATTTGCCGATGTGGAGCAGATGAGGAGGATTTTTAATGCTTTCGAAGAGAAAAGCAAGATTATTGATCTCTTGGATAAGAGTATGTCAGCCGGAGGGGTCAACATTTTCATCGGCTCAGAAAGCGAACTGCTGGATATGGAAAGCGTAAGCTTTATTACTTCGCCCTATGCCAGTGGCGATGAGGTTCTTGGTACCCTCGGTGTAATTGGGCCCACGAGAATGGACTACTCGCGAATTATTCCGCTGGTGGATTACACTGCCAAGCTTCTGAGTAAGATGCTGGAGGAAACCTTTTAGCCTGGATATTTCATGAATCACTTGCTGCGACCACGGATATGGCCGTCCTTCCTGGCGTCCTCAGATGTCGACCCCTGCAACGTACCATTCAGGTACGCCCCGGAGCCAATCCCGCGGTACCGCGGGACGAGTTGCCCGGTGGCACGCCCATCCTCTTCGCGCTCGCTGTGCTCCGCTCAGTCCCGTAAGCGGGTTCCCAGTTTCGCGGTCTCGCGACAGCAATTGAAGCTCCCTGCAGTTAGCTGCAGGGAAGCGTCGAAATGTGAGGTAGTTATGCCATTTCGTTGTAGTGCGCTCGCTACCCCCGCCGTCCCACCCGGGCGGGACGGGGAATGCGCTCGCTGATGCATTTTCATGAAATATCCAGGCTTAATCTCAACAGACATTTTAGCTTGTCTTGCCAGCTCCTTTCGTTTTTCGGGAGCTTTTTTATGAATAGAGGGCAGGGGGGCTTGACTCAGCGCTAATCGTTATTAAAAAAGTAATGTGGAACAATGGAGGGATAAGGGTGGTTTCTCAGGAAAAGCGAACAAGCGAACCTCAGAACAGTGTGAACGAAAATCGAGAGGACCAGCAAAAGATCTCACCTAAGTTGGAGAACCAAGTTCAAGCGGACGAGGCTGAGATTGAACAAGAGGAACCTTTTGATCCTGAGACAGCGGATAGGGAAACGCTTTTGGCCAAATACCGGGAGCTGGAGGTTGAGCTCAGTGAAGCTCATGAACGGGTTCTGCGTACCGCTGCGGATTCTGAAAATTTCAAGAAGAGGCTGCAACGAGAGAAGGAGGAGCAGACTCGCTACGCAAATGAATCCTTTGCGCGCGAGCTGTTGTCCGTAATAGACAATCTGGAACGGGCCCTAGAACACTCAGGGGCCGGGTCAGATCAGGAGGGTCTGGTGGAGGGTCTAAACATGACACTCAAGGGCTTCCTTGACACCCTGACCAGATTTGGCTGTACTCAGATAGAGGTAGAAGGAAAACCCTTTGACCCGAACTATCACGAGGCCGTTTCTCAGGAAGAGAGCACTGATCACGAGCCCAACATAGTGCTGAGGGAATTGCAAAAGGGCTACTTGCTCAAAGAGAGGTTATTGAGGCCGGCAATGGTAATTGTGTCCAAACGGTCCAGCCAACAAGACACGGCTACCCGAGAGCAAACCACAGCCAAGGATGCGGAAGTGAACACTGGTGAGGTCAAGATAAAGGTAAAAAAGGGATAAGAGAGAAGGACATACTAGGGAATCACATTAGGATGAGAGATTAAGGAGGAAAGAATGGCAAAGATTGTCGGCATTGATTTAGGGACGACAAACTCAGTTGTCGCGGTCATGGAAGGCAAAGAGGCAAAGGTCCTCACAAATGCTGAAGGAAGCCGCACGACTCCGTCTATTGTGGCTTTCACCGAAAGTGGCGAGAGGCTATTGGGTCAGGTGGCAAAGAGACAGGCAATCACCAATCCCGAAAACACAGTCTACGCGGTCAAACGCTTAATCGGTAGGAAGTATGACTCTAAAGAGGTTAAGCACGACATTTCCATCTGCCCTTATAAGATCGTCAAAGCTGACAACGGTGATGCGCACATCGAGATTCGTGGCAAGGAGTATAGCCCCGCAGAAATTTCGGCCATGGTTCTACAGAAGATGAAGCAGACCGCGGAGGATTACCTGGGTGATAAGGTAACCGATGCGGTGATCACTGTACCTGCTTACTTCAACGACAGTCAGCGCCAGGCCACCAAAGATGCTGGCCGAATAGCTGGGCTCAATGTCTTGAGGATTATCAACGAACCCACGGCAGCTTCCCTTGCCTACGGCCTCGACAGGAAAAAGGACGAAAAGATAGCGGTCTTTGACCTGGGGGGCGGCACCTATGACATTTCCATTTTGGAAATTGGTGATGGCGTTTTTGAAGTAAAGGCGACAAATGGTGATACTCACCTGGGTGGAGAAGATTTCGATCAGAGGATTATGGATTGGCTGGCAGATGAGTTTCATAAGGACCAGGGGTTCGATCTTCGGGGGGACAAGATGGCCTTGCAGCGTCTCAAAGAGGCTGCAGAGAAGGCAAAGATGGAGCTATCTACCTCCATGGAAACCGAGATCAACCTGCCGTTTGTTACCGCTGACGCCAGTGGTCCTAAGCACCTCAATATGAAACTCAGTAGGTCTAAAATGGAATCACTGGTGGCGGATCTCGTTGACAAAGTGGTTCCACCTATGCAAACCGCTCTCAAGGATGCAGGCATGGCGACCTCAGAGATCGATGAGGTGATCTTGGTGGGCGGTATGACCCGGATGCCCAAAATCCAAGAAAAGGTTAAGGAATTTTTCGGCAAGGAGCCGCACAGAGGAGTCAACCCCGACGAAGTAGTGGGTATAGGTGCTGCAATTCAGGCCGGAGTGCTCAAGGGCGACGTCAAGGATGTACTGCTTTTAGATGTCACCCCGCTCTCGCTTGGTATTGAGACACTGGGTGGAGTAATGACCAAGCTCATCGAAAAAAACACCACCATCCCAACTCGGAAGAGCCAGATTTTTTCTACGGCTGCCGACAACCAGCCGGCCGTCTCCATCCATGTATTGCAGGGTGAAAGGGAGATGGCGACAGATAACAAGACTTTAGGGCGCTTCGAGTTGGTGGGCATCCCCCCAGCACCGAGGGGACTTCCGCAGATTGAGGTTACCTTCGATATTGACGCCAATGGTATCGTTAACGTCTCGGCCAAAGACCTGGGAACAGGAAAGGAGCAGTCCATCAGTATTACCGCTTCCAGCGGATTGAGTGAGGAAGAGATCCAAACAGCTATCAAGGAAGCGGACATGCACGCTGAGGAGGACAAGAAAAAGAGAGATCTGGTTGAGGCCAAGAATAATGCCGACTCTCTCATCTATCATAGCGAGAAAACCCTCAATGAAATGGGAGACAAGGTTGACGCGGCTACCAAGCAAACCGTAGAGGAACACGTGCAGCGGCTGAGAACGGCTATGGAAGGTGATGATGCGGAAGCCATCAAGCAAGCTTCAGAAGAGCTGATGCAGGCCTCACACAAAGTGGCAGAAGCCATGTATCAGCAGGCATCCCAGGATACCGGGGCGGCTCAGGAGCAGCCCGGGGAGGCAGCTGCTGACAGCGACGAAGAAGTAGTTGAAGCGGAGTTTGAGGAGGTTGATGAAGATAAAAAGTAGGCGTCAGTAGGACCCAGACTTGCTTAATACTATAAAAGGGTGCTAAAAAGACCTCGTTTCGAGAGGTTTGAGCACCCTTTTTTATTGCGGATTGTGGATTGCGGACTTACGATTGCAGAATTTAGATTGTAGGCATTGAGCGCTCTCTATGCGAATGCCTTTTCAAATAAGAAATGATATTCTATGACATTCGCCCAACAACAAGAGGTGGAAAAATATCTATGAGCCCACTAGCGAAGATCAGTAACCGGCTCGGGCTTTTCCTGTTGCCGTTTATTCTGCTTGGTTGCGCTCTGATGCCGGCCAAGAAAGAGGTGGCTGTAGAAGCTCCGCCCAGTGCTGAGGAGAAGCAGGCCCGCCAACAGCTGGCAAAGGCGGAATCAGCCTTGCAAGAGGGTGACTTAGAAGAGGCGGCCCAGCAGTATCGTCAGCTTGTCATGACCTTTCCGCGCAGTCCACAAGCGGCAAAGGCACTGCTGCGACAGGGTGAAATAGACTTTCGTTTGGAAGGCTACGAACAGGCTGTCTCGGTGTTTCAACAAGTGATAAATGAGTTCCCGGTAAGGCCGGAGGGCGATGCGGCCCGCCTGTGGCTGCTACGCTGCTATCTCAGATTGGAACGATTCAATGATGCGGTGGAGACCGGGAGATCACTGGCAACATATTTGCCCGAAAGATCTCAAAGAAGTGAGGCTGCTGAAGTTGTGGCTGAGGCCCAGGAGGCAGAAGGCAATTACGCTGAGGCAGTGAGGTGGTATGTTAAAGCGTATGAACTCGCCCAAGAGGAAAAACGTGCGGAGCTGAAGATAAAGGTAGATGGTGCTCTGGATCACCTCGATCGCAATCTGGTACTTACCCTCCTTGCAGAGTATCCAGATGGTTTTCCCAATTTCCAATTGCAGACACGCATGGTGGAGATCGATATGGAGGAGGGGCGATTGGGTATAGCCCTGCAACAGCTCAAAGTCCTTATAGAAAAGCAGCCCCTCCATCCACTGGCAGAGACCTGGCAAACGATGGCAGCAAGGGTGGAGGAGTGGCTCAAGGTTGAAATGGATACAGTAGGTTGCGTCCTTCCACTTAGTGGTCGCTATCAGGCCTATGGCGATAGGGTGCTTCGGGGATTAGTGATGGCAGCCCAAGACCTTAGAACCATGGTTCCTGGTGCTCCTGACATCCAACTGATTATCAGGGACAGTGGAGGTGATCCAGATCTGGCTGTAGCAGCAGTGCGCGACCTTGTTATGGACCACAGGGTTGCTGCCATTATTGGACCTCTGAGCCGGGTAGCTGCGGAGGCGGCTGCCAAGGAGGCAGAAAAACTCTGGGTCCCCATAATCACTCTCAGCCAAAAAGAGGGAGTCAATGAGATTGGCGGCTACGTATTTCGTTATTTTCTAAGCAATGAGCAGCAGGCAAGGGCATTAGTGGAGTATGCGGTACTCGGACTCGGCTACAGACGTTTTGCTATTCTCTACCCAGACGATAATTATGGTACGAGACTAGTACAGTTGTTTTGGGACCAAGTGGATAGGCTGGGAGGGGAAATCCGAGGAGTGGAAGCCTATGAGCCATCCCAAACAGATTTTGCGGATCAGATTAAGAAACTGGTTGGGCTCTACTACCCTCGCCCTGAAAGCGAGATTCCCGACCAAAGCAGGAAAGGTGCGGCGAACGCCAACCCGGCAGCGGGAAGCACTGAACCGCGGGAAGAAGAGCTGCTCCCGATTGTAGATTTCGATGCGATCTTTATTCCCGATGGCTATAATCAGGTTGGGCTCATTGCACCCCAGTTAGCATATCATGATGTCACGGGGATTAAGCTGTTGGGAACCAACCTCTGGAACTCACCAAAACTTGTGGAGATGGCAGCCCCGTATTTGCAAAATTCTCTTTTTGTGGATGGCTTTTTCACTGAAAGCAACCTACCTTTGACCAGTCAATTCGTCGCTCGTTATCTCGAATCCTTTGGCGACAAACCGGGATACCTCGAGGCACAGGCCTATGATACTATGCGATTGCTTGTAGATGGTCTTCACCAACCAGGGGTGACATCTCGTCCATTACTTCGTAATGCTCTGTTGGGAATCCAAGCATTGTCAGGAGTGGCGGGGGAAGCGTCAGTTGGTCCAGATGGAGAGGTGCATAAGCCGCCGTTTCTAATAACCATCCACAGGAGACGAATGGAAGAAGTCCAGGTGGATTTTGGGGTACTGCGCCAGCGACAAAATTCATTGGGGTTCTTCAGAGAAGAGCAGAGATCTCACGTACCAATGAAATCCTCGCCTTCTCCGGAAACGGTCCTATCAACAGTAAACCAGTGATCGGTGGGCAGCGGCTATCTTTGAGATTGCGGCATTCGATATGAAGGATGGTGGAATGGAGGATTGAGGAAGCAGCCGATTTTTTCACCATAATCCCTCAATCTCAGAGGTGATACATTGATCAGGGAGCTTTATTGATGAAAATTACGGTTGAAGAGGTAGAGCACGTGGCAAGACTCGCCCGCCTGGAGGTTAGCACTGAGGAAAAGCAAAGCTTCACAGAGCAGTTGAACGAGATCTTGCTCTATATGGAAAAGCTCAACGAGTTGGATACCACTGGGGTTGTTCCCACCTCACATGTTGTCGATCTTCACAACGCTTTCAGGGAGGATATTGTTCAGGAGTCTATGCCTCGAACAGAGACTCTGGAAAACGCTCCGGAAGACAATGATGCTGAATTTGTAGTGCCAAGGGTACTCTAGTCTGGAAGCGATCAAGCATTCTTATTTAATATGCCTAATATATTAATAATCTTAAGTTAAATTTCTATTTTTGAGAAATAACTTTAACTAAATTATTGAACGGTTTAAGGTCCAAATTGAACCTTTGGAAAGACCAATCATGAAGCTATATGATTTGACCATACATGAACTACGCAGGCTCTTGGATCAGGGAGAGACTACAGCGGAAGAAGTGACAGGTACCATCTATGAACGAATTAGGATGTTGGAGCCCAAGGTTGCCGCCTATCTCTCCCTTGCTGAAAAGAGAGCAATGGAGGAGGCAAGAAGCTGGGATAAAAAGGGCTATGGTGATACCACAAAACCCCTTGCCGGTGTGCCATTGGCCGTGAAGGATGTTATCTGCACCAAGGGGATTCGAACAACCTGTGGTTCTCATATCCTGGCTAATTTTGTGCCACCTTATGACGCCACGGTTGCTCTGAAGCTTAAAGAGGCCGGTGGTATCCTCCTGGGTAAGACGAACATGGACGAGTTTGCCATGGGCTCCTCAAATGAGAATTCGGCTTTTCACCCGACGCGAAACCCTTGGAATCTAGACCGTATACCGGGTGGTTCCAGTGGCGGCTCAGCAGCTGCTGTAGCGGCAGATGAGTGTATCGCTGCTGTCGGATCAGATACCGGAGGGTCAATACGCCAACCTGCATCACATTGTGGAGTGGTAGGGCTCAAGCCTACTTATGGACGTGTGTCTCGATATGGCCTTGTGGCGTTCGCCTCTTCTCTCGATCAAATCGGTCCCATTACCAAAGATGTCACGGACGCTGCTTTGCTGCTCAATGTAATCGCAGGGTACGACCAGCGAGATTCAACTTCGGTGCCCAGGCAGGTTCCGGACTACAGGGAGAATCTCCTGGAAGGTTTGGCAGGAGTTACGGTGGGAATTCCCCGGGAATACTTCGTGGAGGGTTTGGTTCCGGAAGTGGAACGGGCTGTACGGCAGGCAATTGAGACCCTTGAGAGTTTGGGGGCACGAGCCATCGAGGTCTCACTTCCTCACACCGAATATGGTGTTGCAGCCTACTACATCATTGCTCCTGCAGAGGCTAGTTCCAATCTGGCTCGCTACGATGGCGTCAAGTACGGCTATCGAGACCGGGAAGGTAAGACCCTCATGGAGATGTATCGAAAAAGTAGATCCGAGGGTTTTGGTGCTGAAGTGAAGAGGAGAATAATGCTCGGAACCTATGCCCTGTCAGCTGGCTACTACGATGCCTATTACAAGAAAGCGTTGCAGGTGCGTACCCTGATGCGCGAGGATTTTCTCACGGCTTTCAAACAATGCCAGGTCTTGGTTACCCCGGTGGCGCCAACAGTGGCATTCCCTTTGGGGGAGAAGGTGGACGATCCCCTGCAAATGTACCTCTCGGATGTCTTCACCCTACCAGCAAGCTTGGCTGGCATTCCAGGTCTTTCCATTCCGTGCGGTTTCACCAGTGAGGGATTGCCCATTGGATTGCAGATACTGGCGCCGCATTTTGAGGAGCGGTTAGCGCTGCAGGTGGCCTACAACTTCGAACAAAATACTGACTTTCACTTGAGACGACCGGAACTATAATATCCGGCGCGAAGCATAATGACCTCAACCTGCCTCCTGCTAGCTGTCTGCTGATTACTATTCCTCTGCTTTGAAGTGACCTTTCGGTATTACCACAATACCTCTGGGGGTCATGGTGAAACGTTTTCGATCCTCGCTCGGATTGTAGCCAATTGTGGTTTTAGGTGGGATTATATTGTGTTTGTCGATGATCGCTTTTTTGATCTTACAGTGTCGTCCGATCACCACTCTATCCATAATGACTGACTCGTCTACCTGAGCCCAACTCCGTACTATCGTATTAGGAGACAGTACCGAGTTCCGCACGATACCACTGACGATACAGCCAGGAGCGACCAGAGAATCAAGGGCTTTTCCAACCCGAAACCCGTCAGACCGTTCGGTAGCAAAAACAAACTTGGCGGGTGGGGCTGCGATCTGGTAGGTGTGAAGAGGCCAGCGCTGTCCGTAGAGATTGAAATAGGGTTCCACTCCGGTGAGATCCATGTTGGCGTTCCAGTAGGCGTCCAAGTCTCCCACATCGCGCCAATAGGCAGAGTCCCGGGTATGGGGTTCCAGTCGCAATTGCCGTTCCCCATCCGGCATGGTCACGTAGATATAGTCCTCGATTTTATTCTGTTGCCGGTAAGGATAGGCATAGATCCGATGGGAGTGCAGGAGATTAGGAATGATTTCGCGGCCGAAGTCGGCCTCATTTCCGGAGGTGAGAGCTGCAACCAGAGTCTCCGTCCGGAAAAGATAAATTCCCATGGAGGCCAACACGTGGCTGGAGTCTCCTGGTATCGTTTTGGGTGCCTCTCTGGGTTTTTCCTCAAAACCAAGAATACGAAATTCTTCGTCCACTTCGGCCACACCGACCTGATGTGCCAGTTCTGCTCCCACCTCAAGGAGCGAAATGGTAACATCTGCTTTTCTTTCCTGGTGGTAACTGGCAAACAGGCTATAGTCCATTTTGTATATGTGGTCACCTGAAAGGATCAAGACGTTGCTTGGCCGGTAACGGTCAATAAGATAGAGGTTCTGGCGAATGGAATCGGCGGTACCTCGATACCAATCCAGCCCTACCCGCTGCTGAGGTGGAACGATTTTCAAGAAATGGCCCAGCTTCTGATTAAATATATTCCAGCCGGCTTCTAGGTGGTCATGGAGAGACTGGGATTTATATTGGGGTAGAATGATGATTTTGTAAACCTGCGAATTAATACAGTTGCTCAAGGGCAGGTCGATAAGGCGATAAATGCCACCAAAAGGAACGGCGGGCTTGCTACGGTCCTGGGTAAGAGGCATGAGCCTTTCGCCTCTACCACCAGCCATGACAAAGGCAAGAACGTCTTTCATTATACTATCCTACTACTGTAAGGGTGATTGGATATACTGTAACTTACCATATGGTCTCTGACACTGGAAGAAATGTCAAACTAATCATTTTATTTCTTGTTGTCTATGGGAAAAGATTGCGGAATTTGAGATGTGAGGTATGGGATGTGAGGTATGGGATGTGAGATGTGGGATTAAGGGATTAAAGATATTCGAGGCAAAATGCTGAATAACGATCTACCTTTTATTGCTGACACCTGACACCTGACACCTGGATTCTTTCATTGCGGATTGTGGATTTGAGATCGCAAGGGGAAGGGCGAGGGTGGGGGGTAAGGGAGAACTTGAATCAGAAAAGGGCGGCTACGAACTGTTCAGGGTCAAACTCCTTGAGATCATCCAAACCCTCGCCTAAGCCGATGAAGCGGATGGGAATCTGAAATTCCTGACAGGCACCCGCAACGATTCCACCTTTAGCCGTACCATCCAGCTTGGTAAGCACCAGCCCCGTAACCGTCAATTCCTGGTGGAAAAGATGCGTTTGCGAGATTGCGTTTTGTCCTGTGGTGGCGTCAAGAATAAGCAGGACCTCATGGGGGGCGGTGTCCATCTGCCTTGAAATTATCCGCTTTACCTTTTTGAGTTCCTCCATGAGATTCACCTTGGTGTGGAGACGACCTGCTGTGTCTATCAAAACCACATCCACACCTCGAGCCTGAGCCGCAGCCATGGCATCATAGACCACGGCCGCTGGGTCAGCACCACTACTTTGCTTGACCAACTCGACTTCCACACGGTCAGCCCAGTTTGACAGCTGTTCTGTGGCCGCAGCCCGAAAGGTGTCGGCAGCAACCAGCATCACTCTCAAGCCCGCCTGTTTGTAGCGGAACGCCAGCTTGGCGAGGGTTGTGGTCTTGCCCACTCCATTGACACCGACGGCCAAGATTACAAATGGCTTGTGGCCAGTAACATCTAGGGCTGAGGCCTCAACCTTAAGAAAACGGCGGATTTCGTCTTTCAGGTGGATGCGCAATCGATCTGCATCCGTAAGCTCCCGACGATGGAGCTTCTCTTCCATAGAGGCAATCAGTTTCTGCGTGGTAGCAACCCCGAGGTCTGAGGTGAGCAACACTTCCTCCAATTCCTCCAACACATCTTGGTCAATTTCTTTCTTGCCAAGAACCAACCGGTCGATTTGTCCTGCCAGTGTCTTCCTGGTCTTCTGCAGCCGCGAGCGCATGTAAGTGAAAATCCCGGAGGTGGTCTCAGAAGCAGGCTCAACACCATTCTCCACCGAAAGATCTCCGGTTTCAGAAGAGGATTCTTCTGACTGGGAAGATTCGATTGTGTTCTCTCCCGCACTCTCGGTCGAATCGTCTTCCTGTTTGCGTCTAAACCATCTGGCCATGGGTTTCAGGGATACTTTGAAAGTTGACAGAGATGATCTTTGAAATACCAGGCTCTTCCATGGTCACCCCCAGAAGGATATCTGAGATCTCCATGGTTCTCTTGTTATGGGTGACCATAATGATTTGCGAATCTTGGCTGATTCTTTTGAGCACCTCAATGAAGCGATCAATGTTAGCGTCATCCAAGGGCGCGTCCACTTCATCTAAGATGCAAAATGGACTGGGTTTAATCATGTAAAGTGAAAAAAGGAGTGCTGCAGCAGCCAGGGCCTTTTCCCCGCCTGAGAGGAGACTCATGCTGGTCAGCTTTTTGCCAGGGGGATGGACAAAGATTTCCACACCGGCCTCCAGCGGGTCTCGGTCGGCCATTAACTGCAAATGGCCGCTACCTCCGTTGAAGAGCAAAGGAAAGACCTCTCCAAGTTGGCGATTTACCGCTTCGAGGGTTTGCAAAAACCGCTTTCGGGTTGTCCGATTGATTCGAGATATTGCCTTTTTCAAGCCTTCCAGTGACTGTACGAGATCATCCCGTTGAGCAGTGAGGAAGTCATGGCGTTGTTTCTGCTCTTCATATTCCTCTATGGCTGTCAGGTTCACCTCACCAATGCGCGCCACCCGATCGCGCAACCGCTGCAATTTGGCTTCCGACTTTTCAGGATCGAGGACCTCTTCTTCCGAGCCAGGTAAATCCTCCATGGTGAGGTCCAGGTGGTAGTGCTCCTGAATCTGGTGTACGAGATACTGAATTTTCAGGTTGAGTTCGGTGAGTTCTTGGTGGCGACTCTGAATCTCCTGCTCTTGCTCCTTGTCCTGTTTGATCAGCTGCAGCCTACGGGATTCAAAACTTTGCTGCTTTCCTTCAAACTCACGCCAGTGGTCCTCTTGAACTCTGAGGCGCTCTTCTCGCTCCAGCAATTCCTTGTGCGCCTGCTCCAGTCTTTCCTGAGTTTGTTGTTGTTCCTCGGTAAGCTGCTGTATTTGATGCTGGCAATTTTCTTTCTCTTCCAGAAGCTGTTGGAGTCGCCGATCGCCTTCAGCACTATACTCTTTCAGCCTCTGGTGGCTTGCGTGGGCTGCCTCTCTTTTCTCCACAAGGGCGCCAACCGATACCTGTTGGGCCGTGGCTTTTTTCTGCAGGCTGTCCACGATGTCTTCCTGTTCCTGTCGCTGGTGCCGCACCTCCGCTAAGTCTTCCTCGGCATCCTCTTTTGTCTTTTCCAGGGCCTCAAGTTCTCGCTCGCTTTGGCTGAGTTCGGCCTGGAGCTGAGAGATCTCTTCTTTGTCGTGGTCTTTTTCTATGTCCAGCACGGCCAGCCGCTCGATGATTCCCTGGTGTTCGGCCTGCAAGCGGTAGTGCTCTTTTTCTTGGTCTAAAAGCTGATCTCGCAGTCTCTGTTGGCTGTCCTGAATTGACTGGAGTCGTGAGGCAATGTGGGCAAGCTGTTCCTCGACTTTCCGGGATTTGGACCGCTCTGTTTTCAACCTTCCTTTTGAGGCAGTAATCTCAGCCTCAAGATCCTTCCTCTCCTCCTGCTTTTCCAAAATACTTATCTGTTGCTCCTGACTTCCTCCCCATAGTGTGCCGTCCTGGGCGATGAGATCCCCTTCAGCCGTTACCAAGATGTTTGCATTGGGGTGCACCTGCCACCAGGATAAAGCCTGCTCCAGGTCGGAGCAAAACAGTGCCTGGGACAACAGATGATTGATAACCGATTCGTAGCCCGGGCGCGGCTTGACCAAGCGTGCCAGCGGAACTGGACCCTCACCGTCGGCTTTTGACTCCGGTGCCTCATTGGTGACAGACAGTGGCACAAAATAGTTCCGGCCAGTCTTTGTTCGTTTGAGGTGTTGCAAAGCAGTACGGGCATCACTGACTGAATCCACCACTAATGCCTGTAGTCGGCCACCGAGAACTGCCTCAACCGCTTGGCGATGGCTGACATCTACTTCCAACATTTCTGCCACTGCCCCCTGGATATTACAGTGAAGTTCCTTCTCATCCCTGGCGTTCATTAGCTCCCTGACCGCATCGTTAAACCAGGCGTAAGATTCCTCCATCTCCAGGAGTATCTTCAATTGTGACTGTTGCTGGTGGTAGGTGCTTTCCAAAGCGGTAATTGTCTCAGTGTACCCCTCTCGATCCTGTTCAAGCTTTTGTTGCTGTTGCTTGAGAGAATTACCTTCGACAGAAAGTTGCTCGAATTCTCCCTCAACACCACTTTTTTTCTTTTCCAGGCTCTCAATTTGGGGTTGCAAGTGTTCGTGCTTTTCCTTGAGCTCCCGGTATTCTGATTCTTGGCGACTTTGGCGGCGGCCAAAATCTTCCAGCATTTTGCGCATTGACAGTTGATCATTGCGCGCCCGCGCCAAATCACCCAGCAGGTCAACCAGATCACCTTTTCCCTCATCCAGTTGATCGGTCAACTGAATCAGATTTGCCTTTTCCCGCTCCAACTCAGTGTTCAGTTGGCCGACCAGGACTTCAGTCTGAGAGCATTCTTCGGTTAATTCTCGTTGTTTTTCAGCCAACCGGTCTTTTTCCTGAGAAAGTTGTGTCTGCCGTTCCTCTTGCTCCAGGATCTCTTTTGCCAACCGTTGCTGTCTTTGCTCTAATTCCTTGGTTTGTCGCTGCAGGTGGAGGAGGCTGTTTTCATCGCTGGTGATTGAGTTTTTGACCTGGAATAGCGCCTCTCTGCGTTGTTGAAGACTCTCTTCGATTTCGTGCATCTGACTGGCACGTTCAGTCAGTTCAGCGTCTAATCTTCCCAATTGCGCCCCCCGCTCAGATTGAGAATCTTTGAGAGAGCGGAGGTCCCTATCAAGCACTTCCATTTCTTTGCGCCACTGGCCGTAATGGTGCAAGGCACGGCTGATTTCAATCTGCTTAATTTCCTTCTTTAGGGATCGATACCGGTTTGCCCGCTGAGCCTGGCGCTTAAGGCTCGAAAGCTGGCGCGAAACTTCGGCGATGATGTCACCGAGGCGGAGAAGGTTCTGTTTTGTAAGTTCAATCTTGCGGAGGGCAGCCTTCTTTTTGATCTTAAACTTTGTTATCCCAGCAGCTTCCTCGATGAGGGCGCGGATGTCGTCTGGTTTGGACTCCACGACGTGGCTGATCTTGCCTTGCTCGATAATGGCATAGTGGCGGTGCCCGACTCCCACATCCATGAAAAGCCTGCTTATATCCATCCTACGGCAAGGAGTTTTGTTGATGAGATATTCACTTTCTCCGGAGCGAAAAAGGCGACGGGTCACCATGATTTCACTGAGGTCATGGTAGGGCGGAGGCGCTTTGCCATCCTCGTTAGAGAGAACGAGCGAGACCTCGGCAAAATTCAAAGATGGACGTCCATTGGCGCCGCCGAATATAACTTCCTCCATGAATTTGCCCCGGAGCTGTTTGGCGCTCTGTTCGCCCAGCACCCAGCGAATGGCGTCAACAATATTGCTCTTGCCGCAACCATTTGGTCCCACAACCGCACAGATCCCGGTGGAAAAGGTGATGGTGGCTTTGTCGACAAACGACTTGAATCCGAAGAGTTCTAGCTGCTTAACGTGCATGGGACTTCGGGGAAGAGGACAATTCCTCTGGTTTAAGGATTGTCCGGAGTGAACGTATGTCCAGGGGCATGTTTTCAGATTTCATCTTGGTTTGGACCACCTCTCCAAAAAAATCACCGCATGCTAACAAAAAAGGCTTATCCTTGTAAAGCGATTCTTCTTGCATATGCTTGATTAGAGTTGGAGAGAAGAGGGGGGTAGATTGTAGATTGCTGATTGTGGATTGCAGATTTGAAAAGAGCATGGAACAGAGGGCATAGAGCGCAGAGCATAAGGAAATACAGCTGGCAGCAGGCAGTAGAACTGATAATGGGGCATAGGGCATGGAGCATAGAGTAAATGCGAGATTTCTCACTCTATGCCCTTTGCTCTAGGCTATCTGCCTATTTAAATTTTAAATTCCTTCACGGGCAGTTTTAAGCCAACTCCGCTGGCTCCTGATTTTTTACTTGACTGATCTAGCCGCAGTCCGCAAAACCAAACGCGAGAAATCTGCCAGTTGCTGGAAGAGATTGGCGATTCGGGTTAGTAGGGCCAACCGGTTTTGTCTCAGAGACACGTTCTCGTCTAGAACCATTACATCGTCGAAAAAGTGATCAATAGGTCCCTTGAGCTCACTCAAGCGCTCCAGAACTCGGCCGTAGTCCCGCTCGGCCAAAACTTTTTCCAGTTCTCGCTCACAGGTTGCCACTTCTTGATACAAATCCTTTTCCGCTTGATTAACGAACAGCTCAGGATCCACATCACCATCCACCGGTTCTTTCAGAATATTGACCACCCGCTTCACCGTTCCCACTAAGGGTTCAAAAGTCTCACTTTCCTTGAAGCCCTTAAGGGTAGAAATTTTGGCCACGGTCTCCACCAACGGATCCAGGTGGTAGGCCAGAACTGCTTCAACCACGTCTTGCGGCTGATCTTGTCCTATAAGAAAATGCTGTAACCTCACCCTGAAAAAATCAAGCACCCCTTGGTAGGTCTGCTCATCGGGTTCGGTGAGCTTTCCTTCTAGGCCACTGATGGCCTCTTTAATGAGTTCAGCAAGGGAGAGGGAGAGATCCTTTTCCAGTATGATACGAATGATCCCCAGGGCCTGGCGGCGCAGGGCGAAGGGATCGGCAGTGCCGGTTGGGATCTGACCAACACCAAAGCATCCCACCACCGTGTCCAGTTTGTCACCTATGCTGACGAGAGCGCCGGACATGCCGGACGGCAGTTCACCCCCCGCATGGGTGGGAAGGTAGTGTTCGTAAATGGCCTCAGCCACTGCTTTATCTTCATTGGCAAGTCGAGCATAGGCCCGCCCCATGATGCCCTGCAACTCGGGGAATTCACCTACAGTGCCGGTCACCAGGTCCGATTTGCACAAAAGGGCCGCCCGACTGACGGTAGGTTTTTCTTCAGGGGCTACTTTATCGGCCATATATTCAGCCAGAGCCTTGAACCTTTCAAGCTTCTCGTAAGAAGTCCCTAGCTTGGAGTGGAAGACTACCTCTTTTAGCTCCTCAACTCTGTCATCAAGAGAAACTTTTTGATCCTCCACGTAGTAAAAACGGGCATCTTCTAGGCGAGCCCGGAGCACGTACTCATTGCCCTCGGCAACAACTTGAGGATCGCGGGTCAAGGTATTGTTGACCGTAACAAAATAGGGCATCATTTTACCTGCATCGTCCAGCACCGCAAAGTAGCGCTGATGAAAGCGCATGGCAGTGATGAGGACCTCCGGTGGCAGCTCTAGATAGTGCTGGTCGAAACTGCCACAAACCGCCGTGGGATACTCCGCTAGCTGAACCACCTCATCCAAAAGACCCTCGTCCTCACGGATATTGCCGTTTTTCTCTTTGGCGCAAGCAGCGACAATCTCCCGTATTCGCTCCCTCCGCTCTTCTATATCTACGATTACAAACCTTTCGCGCAGGGCCTCAACATAACCGTTAATGTCACCAACCTCGAATGGTCCAGGGCTCATGAAGCGATGCCCATGAGAGGTGTTACCACTTGTCACATTGCCATAGGTGAATGGGATCACTTCCTTACCCAACAAGGCGACGATCCAGTGAATCGGTCTGGCAAAGGTAACTTTCAAGTCGCCCCAGCGCATGGACTTGGGGAAGGGTATGTCGCCGATTAAATCAGGAAGTACTCCAGCCAAAAGCTCCACAGTTGAGACTCCAGACTCTTGGCGGCTAACCACCACGTACTCACCTTTACTGGTCTCCTTCACCTGGAGTTCTTCAGGGCTCACCCCCTGGGATTTAGCAAAGCCGAGGGCGGCCTGGGTGGGGCTTCCTGCCTCGTCAAAGGCGATCTCTTTTGGAGGACCAGTAATCTCAACAGTTTGGGATTTCTGTTTCTCGGTCACATTTTCGATCAGCCAGACCAAACGTCTTGGGGTCGCCATTGTCTTGATGGCTCCGTGGTCCACTCGCCGATCCGACAAAAATTTGCCAATCATGGTAGCCATTGCATCCAGAGCTGGCTGGATATAACTGGCTGGAATTTCCTCGGTACCGATCTCTAATAAAAAGTCGCTTGCCATACATTCCCTCCCAAACCCAGTTCGCGGCAGCAGTTTCTCACGAGCGGGGATACAGGTATTTACTTTTTCCACCGATTGAGCAGGGGATAACCCATCTCTTTGCGCTGCTCTAGGTAACCCTGCGCTGCAAGTCGAGCCAGGTTCCTCACCCTCCCGATGTAATTAGTACGTTCGGCCACACTAATGGCCCCTCGGGCATCCAACAAATTAAATGTGTGTGAACACTTCAGACAATAATCGTAGGTTGGTAGCACCAACTTACGTTCATTCATTCTGACGGCCTCAGCCTCGTACATCTCGAAGAGCTTGAAGAGCATGTCCACATCTGCTTCATCGAAGTTATAGTAAGAAAATTCCACTTCCCATTTGTAGTGGACATCTCCATAGGTAATCTCGTCGTTCCATTTCAGATCAAAGAGGTTGGCAACTCCCTGGAGGTACATGGCAATCCGTTCCAGGCCGTAGGTAAGTTCACCCGAGATTGGATCGAGCGGCACACCTCCGGCGGTCTGAAAGTAAGTGAACTGGGTGATTTCCATGCCATCCAGCCAGACCTCCCAACCAAGCCCCGAAGCTCCCAGAGTGGGCGATTCCCAGTCATCCTCTACGAAGCGAATGTCGTGGTCCAACGGATCTATGCCGAAACTCCTAAGACTATCCAAATACAACTCTTGCAAATCCATGGGTGAAGGTTTGAGGATTACTTGATACTGATAGTAATGCTGAAGGCGGTTGGGATTTTCACCGTAGCGCCCATCGGTGGGCCGGCGAGAGGGTTCGACGTAGGCGACATTGTAAGGCTCAGGACCGAGGCATCTAAGCAAGGTGGCGGGGTTGAAAGTGCCGGCGCCCACTTCGATATCATAGGGCTGTTGAATAATACAACCGTAATCGTGCCAATATTTCTCAATAGCCAGAATCAATTCCTGAAATGTCATGGGAGACTCCTTAAAGAGAGGATGCGGGTAAGGGTTAGAGGGCTAAATTACCTTGCTGCCGGTTGTCTGTCAAGCCCATTATCTAGCCCGGATAATTCATAAATTACTTGCTGCGACCACGGATATGGCGGTCCTTCCTGGCGTCCTCGGGTGTCGGCCTCTGCGACGTACCGTTCAGGTACGCCTCAAAACCAACACCCTGCGATTGCCAGGTGGTACGCCCATCCTCTTCGCGCTCGCTGCGCTCCGCTCAGTCCCGCAAGCGGGTTCCCAGTTTCGTGGTTTCGCGACAGCAACTCATGAATTATCCGGGCTAAAGGATCTGCGGCTGCAGTTCGGCTTAGGGCAAAGGTGATTGTAGATTGCAGATTGTAGATTGCAGATTGATTGCGGCAGAGCGCAAGGCGCAGAGCGCATGGCGTTCCCCTTATTGCTTTACACTCCATGCTCCATGCCCTATGCCCCATGCCAATTTCTCCTGACACCTAATTCTTTACTCTTAACTCCTAGATTCTGTTATTTGTAGATTTCAGGGCGCCTATCTGATAAAGGAGCTTGAGTGATTTCAAATCCTTCTCTAGATAATGCCTGACAAGATCGAGAAGAAGGAAGCGGCATTCCTGGCGGGATTGGCGTTGGAATCTGAGACGCCAGAGCTTGCTAAGAGGAAGTTGCTGTGCTTGGCGAAGAAGCATCACAGTACCCATAGAAACCGGATAGGGTTGCTGACCATGCTTATGGTCTTTGCATACGAGACCACCCTGGAGAATGGAGAAAAACCAATTTTCACCAGTGCGGAGTTGCCGGTCACACAGAACGCAGCCTTGCAAGTTTGGACCATATCCACTCGAATGCAACATCCGTGTCTGGAACAGCAAGGAAGTATTTTCAGGCTTAGCCCCTATCTCCAGTTGCTCAAGGTATTGGTAGAGCAGGGCAAAGAGGGCGGCGTTGGCCTGTCTTTCCGGCGACATGTGCAGTACTATCTCGCAGCTGAGGCTGGCATATCCCAAACGGGCGATGTCGCTTCGGAGGGCGATGAAGGCGTTCTTGAGTTCACTGGCATCAAGCCTCACCAGTCCAGAGGTTGGCCGGTCCATATAGGTAACAGCGACGTGGGAACAAGGTTCCAAGGTGTGAACAAATCTTTTCTTGCTGCGCCGGGCTCCTTTGGCAATACCGGTGAGTTGCCCTTGGTTCTTGCTGAAAAATGTGATCAAGCGATCTGATTCGCTGTAGTCCCTCGTCCGGAGAATGATCGCCTCGTCTCGGCGAATTGCCATGTACACTCCCTGCCGCTAGCCCGGATATTTCATGAAAATGCATCAGCGAGCGCATTCCCCGTCCCGCCCGGGTGGGACGGCGGGGGTAGCGAGCGCACTACAACGAAATGGCATAACTACCTTACATTTCGACGCTTCCCTGCAGCTAACTGCAGGGAGCTTCAATTGCTGTCGCGAGACCAAGAAGATGGGCTTGCCACCGGGCAACTCGTCCCGCGGTACCGCGGGATTGGTTCCGAGGCGTACCTGAACGGTACGTCGCAGGGGCCGACACCCGAGGACGCCAGGAAGGACGCCCATATCTGTGGTCGCAGCAAGTGATTCATGAAATATCCGGGCTAAGCTTCTTGCATTCCTTTTCACCCAGCAATATAGTTTAAAAAGACTGAAGAGAGGGAGAGGAAGATGACGATGCCCGAAATATCATTGGCGATGGTAACCAGCGGCCCGGAAGACACCGCCGGGTCAATGCCCAGCCGCTGAAAGGCAGCTGGAACCAAAGTGCCCATGAGCGACGCCAGGAGGATGGCCGGTGCCATGGAGGTTCCTACGGTCAGATCCAAAACAGGTTTTCGCTGCCTTCCTTGGTCATTGTCTGTTCACCGGCTCTTGCTGTTCACTACCTGCTGTGAGGAGCAAGGATGGATCAGGCAGTTTCAGGTAAACTACCTGACCTGATTCACCCAACCGTTTGAGGGGTTTATCATTTAGATAGAGTTGGATACCACCGGCGTTGCCAATGAGGAGTCTGTAGCTTGATGACGCCCGCCATGTTAGCTGTTCACCCGGCTGCAGCAGGTATTCGTGCTCCCCCGTATCATCTGTGCTAATACGGAGCCAGGTGGTGTCAGCTGCCTCGGCCCTCAACAGGTATGGGGATTGGGCAAGAGAAGATTCTCTCTCTTCCTGCGGCGATTCACCCGAGAGATAACCACTGCCTTCACCAATTTTGGATGCTTCTGCACCAGTGGGAGCAGCAGGGGCAGCCTGAACACCTAATTGAGCGCCGTCGGGCTCTGGTCCCGTCATCACCTCTCCTGGAGTGCGCCTGGAACTCTGCGCTGGCTTTGCTTGGTTGATTTTAGAGTCAGGATCACTCTTTATTGCTCTCTGATCCACAGTAGTTGGGGAGACGCTTTCTCCACGTGAGGACGACGTGGACTGCTGTCTCACAGAGCTGGGGAGGTACCAAAAGAAGATCAAACCTGTCAGCAGGGTAAGGGCAATGACCAGAACAAGCAGCTTCTTATTGGAAGATTGCGGCTGTAGTCGTTGATGAAATTTCTCTATCTTTTCCTGATGGTCTCCCGTCTCCTCAATCAGGTTCTGGTATTCAACAATCACCTTTTCTGGATCCAGACCAATCTTCTCTGCATACGCTTTCAGAAATCCCTTAATGAGGACCGGGGCGGGGAGTTGTTCAACGTTCCCCTGCTCAATGGCGCGCAGCATGTCCATACTGATTCTGGTATCGGCAGAGATCTGCTCTAAGGTTATTTCTCGTGCTTGTCGTTCGGCTCGCAGAAATTCACCGAGGCTTTTCATGAGATCGTTTCCAGTTGAGGTTCAGCCCCATATCACTCTTGGGGTTAGGGGTAGATACGCTGTAACATTCTTGGAAACGGGATAGCTTCGCGTAGATGTTTGATGCCGCAAATCCACGCTACAGTGCGCTCAATTCCGAGACCGAAGCCTGAGTGAGGCACCGAGCCATAGCGTCGTAGATCAAGATACCACTCGAAGGGCTCCCGGGGTAGATCGTGCTGTCTCAATCTCTCCACAAGATTGTTGTAATCGTCTTCTCTCTGAGAGCCGCCAATGATCTCTCCATAACCCTCAGGTGCCAGCACATCAACACAGAGGGCTAGTTCAGGCTTATCTGAATCGCTTTTCATATAAAAAGCTTTGGTTTGCAGTGGGTAGTGGGTGATCATTACGGGGCGATCAAACAGTTCTGAGATGAGAGTATCCTCGGTGGCACCAAAATCTTCACCCCATTGGAGGTCAATGCCGTTTTGTCGCAAAAGATCAAGGGCTTCATCGTATCTTATTCGTGGAAAGGGAGGGAGCACCGACTCGAGCTTGCTTCGCTCACGCCCCAAAGTCTTGAGTTCCTCGCTTTTGTGGGTTAGGACCGAATGGACCAAGTGGCTGACTAGTTGTTCTGCCAGAGAGAGAATATCCTCCAACTCAGCAAAGGCCGCCTCTGGTTCTAGCATCCAGAACTCGGTAAGATGCCTGCGGGTTTTAGACTTTTCCGCCCTAAAAGTGGGGCCGAGAGTGTATACTTTGCCAAAAGCCATAGCACCAGCTTCGGCGTACAGTTGGCCGCTTTGGGATAGGTAGGCTTTTTCATCGTAAAAGTAATCGGTTTCAAAAAGGGTGGTGGTGCCTTCACAGGCAGCGGGAGTGAGAATGGGAGCATCGAAGAGGATGAATCCCTCTTGGTTCAGATACTCCCGTGCCGCTTCAATGACCTGGCTGCGGATTCGCAGAATTGCGTGTTGTCTGGCAGAACGAAGCCAGAGATGGCGGTGGTCCAACAAAAATGCCGGTCCGTGTTCCTTGGGGGTGATGGGATAATCTTCAGCCACCTGGACAACGGCAATATCGTTCACTTGCAGCTCGTGACCACCAGGAGATCTGGCGTCCGGGTGAACGGTACCGCTGACCACTAAGGAGGACTCTTGGGTCAGGGTATCTGTGAGGGCAAAGGTAGCAGGGCTTACCGCGTTTTTTACCACCACAGCCTGAATGGTGCCAGTTCCATCTCTGATGAGGAGAAAGCGGACCTTGCCGCTTGACCGTTTGCTGTATAGCCAACCACGAATCGTCACCGCCTGATCGACAAACTGGCCGATGGTATCAACGGTGGTAGTCTGGACCATGAAAACTCTCCTAAACCCAGAACCATTCCCAGAGTTTGATCGTCACCGTTTCTGACTCTGTGAGCCGCCCTCGTCAACAATCTTCACATACGAGCGTTCCCGCAAACTGCTCAACCATTCCCTGTATCTGAATTCAACTTCTCTTTTGTAGAGCGAGTTCCGAATACTTTCCCGAACTTCGTCCAATGCCTTGGGGGGTGTTCTGTCCACCTCGGTGACTTTAATAATGTGTATACCTCTGGTGGTTTCTATGTCCGGGCTGACTTCGCCAGCCTTCAAATTCTGGACTGCGGCCTCGAGAACAGGCTCGAGTTCGCCTGGGGCGAAATAACCCAAGTCTCCTCCCGCCTCCGCTCCGGGACCTTGACTATATTTCTTAGCCAGCAAGCCAAAATCAACTCCAGCTCGCACACGTTCCAGGATCTGTTGGGCCAGGTCACGTAAGCGAGCTCGCTCCTCCTGACTGTCGTCGGATTGGTAGGGCAGGTAAATGTCCTGGATACGCCACCGTTCCTGTTTCTCGAATTCATCGATATGGTCCTGATAGTAAGCCTCCACCATCTCGTCAGTGATTACGGTTTTATTTTGCACCTCTCGGCTGACAAGCTTTCTTTGTTCCAGACTCTCCTTGATTTGCCGACGAAGATCCGGTATCGTTCTCTCTTCTTTTCGAAGTTCGGCTTCCAGGGTTTCCTGGGTAAGATGGTTTTCTTGCATGATTCTGGCAATCGCCCCATCTACTTCCTCTTCACTCACGGAAATTTTCAATCGGGAGATCTCCTGGGAGGCCAAACGTTCGTCGATGAGTCGATTCAGCATACTGTGTCGTATCTCTTCCAGGGACAACTCTTGCTCACGAAGGAAAGGATTTTGCTGCCGGGCAGCCACCAGCGCGTTTGTTTTTTCGTTGAGCTCACTCAGGGTAATAATATCATCATTCACGTAAGCAATGATGCGGTCTACGACCTCCGCAGCTGTGCCGAAAGAGGGCAAAATACCTCCCAGCAGCAAAAACAGTGACACACTGTGAATCCAACCTCTCCAGCGCACGTCTCTTCCCAGATACCACTGGCCCAGTTGATCTAACTACCCGACCTTTAAACAAAAAGCTAATAAAATTAAATTGATACCATGTTACTTTAAGTTGTGCAAGAGCTTTTTCAGCTTGGTAATTGACTCTACCACGTTGTGGGTGGGGCTGCTGAAATAGAGACGGTGTTCTGGGGTAAAACGCAAGTGCTTTGGCTCGGCTGCAACTAAGCCAGTCAGTTTGTTTAAGTCTATTTCGGGATTTTCAGAAAAGGTAAGAACATACTCGCCATTCACTGCATCCAACCGTTTTACCCACAACCGACGCAAGAGCAGTTTGAGATTGAGCAGTACCAGCAGATGGGACGTTTCTTCAGGCAGAGGACCAAATCGGTCCCGCAGTTCTTCCTCCATATCTGCCAGAGAGCTTTCATCGCTGGCACTGGCGAGGCGCTTATATGTATTCAATCGCTGGCTGCTGTTGGTGATATATTTTTCAGGTAGATGGGCGGCCAGGTTGAGGTGAATCTCCGGTTCTACCGGCTCCCTGGCAGTTTCTCCTTTGAGTTGGGTAATGGCCTTTTCCATGAGATGTACGTACATCTCATAACCCACTGCAGCAATGTGTCCAGATTGGGCCGCCCCAAGAATATTACCTCCACCTCTGATCTGCAAGTCGTTGAGAGCTATCTTGAAACCGGAGCCAAGTTCGGTGAAATCCATAAGGGCCAGTAACCTTCTCTGGGCCTGCCGGGTGACCAGGTGTTCACCTGGAATGAGCAGGTAAGCATAGGCCTGTGCTGAAGATCTACCCACCCTACCACGGAGTTGATAGATCTGCGCCAAGCCGAACTTGTCGGCCCGGTTAATGAAAATTGTGTTTGCCGCGGGGATGTCTAGACCTGACTCGATAATTGTAGTGCAGACGAGCACATCAATGTGGTGGTGGATGAAATCCAGCATGACTTGCTCTAGTTCGCGTTCTCGGAGCTGACCATGCGCTACCGCCACTGTTACTTCAGGCAAAAGTTCCTGAAGGTAATTGGCCATTCGATAGATGGTTTTGACATTGTTATGGACAAAAAAGACCTGTCCTCTACGCTCCTTCTCTTTGCGGACCGCTTCCTTAATGATCAGGTCGTCGAAAGAGCATATTCTGGTCTCAATGGCTCTACGGTCCTCAGGCGGGGTGTCAATGACGCTTAGATCACGAATTCCAATGAGTGACATGTGCAAGGTACGGGGAATGGGAGTGGCAGTTAAGGTCAGGACATCGACTTCAGCCCGAAGCTGTTTGATCCGTTCTTTGTGTCGAACGCCAAATCGATGCTCTTCGTCGATGATAAGCAATCCCAGATCTTTGAAGACCACATCCCGTTGAAGTAATCTGTGGGTGCCGATGACAATATCAACAAGGCTGTTCTTCAGGTCAGCAAGGATCTTTTTTTGTTCCGCTTTCCCTTTAAAACGACTTAACACTTCCAGGAAGACGGGGTAACCATCCAGCCGTTGCTTAAAGGTGAGGTAGTGTTGTTCTGCGAGAACCGTAGTGGGTACCAGTACCGCTACTTGCTTGCCGTCCATTACTGCCTTAAAAGCAGCGCGGAGGGCTACTTCGGTCTTCCCGAAGCCGACATCACCACAAATGAGCCGGTCCATACACCTATGTCGTTGCATATCAGCAAGGACGTCTTCTATTGCTGCCTGCTGATCCGGGGTTTCTTCGTACGGAAAAGTGGCTTCGAATTCTCGGAAAGAGCTGTCCGGTGGAGAGAAAGTCATTGCTTGCTTAAGGTGACGTAAGGCATAGATGTGCAGAAGCTCCTGTGCTACTTTTTGGATGGAGTCCTGAACCCTTTTTCGAGTGGAGGCCCAGCGCTGTCCGCCCAGTTTGTCCACTCGAGGCTGATAGCCCTCGACGCCGATGTATTTCTGCACCCTATCCAACCGGTCAACGGGAAGATAAAGGAGGTCTCCGTCCTGGTATTCCAACAAGAGGAAATCATTTGAGTGCTCGTTGATTTTCAGATGGACCAGCCCTTTATAAATAGCAATTCCGTGGTCCAGATGAACAACAAAGTCATCAGCCTGAAGATCAGCAAATGTGGCCAGAAATGAACCACTTTCAGGAGGGCGGACCCGGTGACGACGGGGCTTCTCACCATATAGCTCTGTTTCGGTGACAACGGCCAAACCCTCATCCGGCCAGAGAAAACCCATGGGGAGGCGACCCACCACAATCTTGGTAACCGGAGCTCGAAAGGAAAATTGCCCAAAAGGTTCCGAACTGAATTGGGCATCCACTCCATAATCAGTAAGCAGATCTTCCACCCGGCGACCCTGTTCCGCTGTACGACAAACCAGAAACGGGCTTATCCCAGATTTTTGCCACTGTTGGAGCCTTTGCGCCAAGGGTTCTAACAACCGTTGACGCTGCTGATGGTCTTGAATTTTCTGCTGTAGCCCCGTGTGATCCCCCAGGCGGAAGTGGAGAACTTCTGAACTTTTCCCATGAGAAGCATGCTCCACTGGAAGACTGGATTGTAGGATTTGAGGGTAGGCTGCAATCGATGTATCTATCTCCGCCTCACTGAGCAGGTAAGTTCTTGGGGAAAGAGTCCAGCTGGAGTTCTGGCGAGCAACATCCCGGTCTCGGTCAGCTTCCTCTAACAGCTCGACTATCGTCTTCTTAATACTACCCAAGTTGCTCTGCACCACGAGGGTTGATCGCGGCAGGTAATCAAAGAGAGTTTCGAGCCTGTCATAATAGAGCGGCAGTAACTGCTCAATGCCGGGGAAGTGGCTCAAGCCCTCCACCCGCTCCTGCCAGAGCTCCAGGTCGCCGCGGAACGTGCCTTCATCCTCTAAAGCTTTTTGTAACCAAGAAGCAGCCCTTTTCTGCCTCGATGCAGTGAGCAGCACTTCGTGGGCTGGCACTATGATCGCATCATCCAGATGTTCACTGGATCGCTGGCTGGCTGGACTGAAGAACCGAATTGACTCTAAAATCTCATCAAAAAACTCCAAGCGCAGGGGTTGGGGGTAAAGCGGAGTATAGAGGTCAATAATGTCGCCACGGACGCTGAGATCACCCACTTCCTCCACCAAATCGGTCCGGTAATAGCCGATAGAAGCCAAATGGGATATGAGCTCTTCTCGCTGTATCTTTTCACTTACAATCAGATATCTGCTGGCGTCCATGCAGTGTCGACGAGGCAAAACCTTTTCCATTACTGCTTGGATTGGTGTCACAACGATTTTTGCCTGGCTGCTCGCTGCAGAGGCGTAGAGAACGGCGAGTCGCTGAGCTTGCACATCAGGAGCGATAAAGGGTTCCGCTGGCATGCGGCGATTGGCGGCGGGAAAAAGCCAAAGGGGACATTGTAGTGGGTCCCCCCGCCACTGTTCGGTTAGGCCAAGAAAGAACGAGAGGCTCTGATGAGCTTCCCAGGCTTGCTTCGACGAGGCAGTAATCAACAGCAGTGTCCGTTTCAGGCCTGGAAGCATGCGTGCTAGCCCATAATAGAGTCCCCATGGGCTCAGGCCCTGGGCAAAAATTTTCCGACTGCCGCCGGCAATGGCAGCGGTCAGGGCTTTCAGACGAGCACCACCAACCAGGTGTTGCCAGTTGTCAGCTAACTGCATTCCATTGTGCTGCTCACGCTGTTCCATTCTCTGTTACGCCCCCTCAACCTCGCCCCAGAACAGGCAGAGAAACTATCGCATCTGTTGCACAAAAGCAAGGGGAGAAAGAATCAGGAGTTTCTCCAAAAATGTTATATAAGACATGGGCCAAAAGGGAAGGCTCTTCCACAACGAGCAATGCGCGCCATCTTATGGCAGTGTCCCTTATGAGAAGGCACCACATCTTCATGCAGACTCTAGCCGGGCGGAGATGTGCACAAAAAGGTTGCTCAGATGCTCGTTGTTTCCCAGCCTCCCCTTTGTCC
>JAJDNL010000050.1 GCA_022340745.1 Deltaproteobacteria bacterium | reverse complement strand
TTAAATGCTCTCTGGCCGGTAAAGATCATGGTGGCTCCGGCTTCGTTGCAGGCCTCGATCACCTCGAAGTCCCTCTGCGATCCTCCCGGCTGCACCACCGCACTAATACCTTCCTTGAGGCCAACATCCACGCCGTCCCTGAAAGGAAAGAAGGCATCAGAGACCATGGTGGCGCCGATGAGATCACCTTTGGCTTCTTGGGTGGCAGCATCAATTTCTTCTTTGAGCGCTTGGTCGCGCTCACCTCTGGCGATGGCGAGTTCAAGATCCTTGTATGGGATGCCATGCTTTTCGAAGCACAACCGATCGGCATACTTGGTATAGGCTTTAAACACGGCAATTTCCGCCACACCCACTCGGTCCTGCTCACCGGTGCCGATGCCAACGGTGCATTCATTCTTCACATAAAGGACCGAGTTTGAGGTTACCCCCTGTTCGATGCTCCAGCCAAAGAGAAGGTCTCTGAGTTCTGCCTCTGTGGGTGGCCGGTTAATCTTGTAGGTCTTACCCTGGTAAGTGGTTTCGGCGGGTTGGAAGTCCTCTACACTGAGGACGGCATTGAGGGGTGACTGTTGGACAATAATGCCACCATCCATAAGAGATTTGAACTCCAAAAAGCGGTGCTTGCGGTAATCGGTGAGGTGGTCCATACGGGGAATCTGGATGATCCGGAGATTCGCCCGCTGTTTGAGAATCTCCAAAGTGCCGTTTTCGTATTCAGGTGCAGCCACCACTTCCAGGTAGTTTGCCGCCACTAGCTCCGCAGTGGCTTTATCCACGGGTTGGTTGAGGACCACGCAGCCGCCGAAAGCGGCAATACGGTCAGCCATATTGGCCCGGTCGTATGCTTCTGCCAGACTGTTACCGTGAGCGGCGCCGCACGGGTTGTTGTGTTTCAGAATCACCGCCGCTGGCCTGGTGTCCAGATACTTGAGAATGTTGAGGCCGTTATCCAGATCAGTGAGATTGGTCTTGCCTGGATGCTTGCCAGCCTGCAGCATTTCGGCTTCAGTAATACTGCTTGTCAATCCTAAGCCGGGCTCAATGAACCTGCATGCCCCCAGAGTGAGATTGCCATCCACCAATTCGTACAAGGCAGCCTCCTGGCCGGGGTTCTCACCATAGCGCAGCCCCTTTTCAATAAGCTCACCGGTCTTGTCGTCAGGAATTTTCCAAGCACGTTTGCGATAGGTGAGAATCTGTTCGCCGAACGCGATAGTCATTGACTCGGGGAAGTGATCATCCATGACCGTCCTGTACATTTCTTTGAGTTCTGCCATTCTGGACCTCCTTCTTGGCAAGCGTTCAGCAGCGAGCTGTCAGCTTTCGGTAAAAACAATGAACTTAAAAGGAAACATTGCAACCTTGAAAACAGTAGCCATCTCCCTCCCAAGGGGGACGGATTCTTATGGGTTTTCAGGTGTACGCTCGTTGGGATGGTAATATGTATGGTACACTTTTGGTATTTAATACAGCAGTAGGGTAAATGTAAGCCAGAAAAGAAAAATGGCCAAGAGAAAAGTTTTCCTGCTCTCTTGTCTGCTGTGGTTGACCGCGATATCCTATCCATGGTAGATACGCCACATACAAGGGATAAAAGACAAATAGCGAATGTGAGCAGCTGGCTGTTAAAAAAGGGTGGAAACGGAACGCAACGTCATACCGGACGAGACGAAGTCGAGATCCGGTATCCAGTGAGATATTGTCTTTTCTAGATTCCGGATAGTCGTTTCGCGACTTCCGGAATGACGGACTTGGTGTTCGCCCTCACAATACCGAATTTTCCAGCAGCTTGCCAGTGCCTCGTGTTTCGTACCTCGTTAGGTGTTGCCTTTTTGGAACTTTTGATGCGCTGAGTGGTCAGGTAGGGTATAGTGCCCTCAAAGTAAAGGTCAGAATGAAATATATCAGAAAATTTCTTGCCCTGGTGCTCATCATTCCTCTTCTGTTCACCGCTGCCGGTTCAGCCGCGGAGGCACCCAAGAAGGTGGCCATACTCCCCTTTGAGATCAATGCGCCGAAAGATCTCAGCTATTTGAGAGAGGGGATTATGGACATGCTTGCCAGCCGGATATCGTGGCAGGGCAAGGTAGAGGCCATCGAGGAGCAACGGGTGAAAGACGCCTTGTCGGGGCGCGAGGGAGCGCTGAATGAAGCCGCCGCCCGCGAAGTAGGGACGACCCTTGGAGCTGATTACGTCCTTTTTGGCAGCCTCACCGTGTTCGGCGACAGCGTCAGTATCGATGCCAAGATGATTGCCCTCAAAGAGGACAGACCACCGGTGAGTATCTATGCCCAGACCAAGGGGATGGGTGAAGTCATTCCCCGGATCAACGACTTTGCCCAGGAGATCAACAACAAAATTTTCGGTCGCGGCTCCACAGCGGTGGCGGCAGCACCAGCGCAGCCCCGCTTTTCCAGGGCGCATCCGGAGACAATCATGAGCGGACCGGCTCCCAGCACCCCTGCTCCACAGGACGGCGGCAGCTTCGTGCAATTGCAGTCGGAAAGGGACGCCAGTTCAGATGTCTATCGGAGCCAGAAGCTCTCTTTTGCCGCGCTTGGCATGGACGTGGGTGATCTCGACGGTGACGGCCGCCTGGAAATTGTGGTGCTGTCCAAACTCAAAGAAGTAATCGTCTACCAGTGGGACCGGGGGAGGCTCACCAAGCGCGGCTCTTTTCAAGGAAAAACGCCTGATAAATTGGTCTGGGTGTGCCTGGTGGATGCCAACCATGACGGCAGGGATGAGGTGTATGTCAGTAACCTCCGCGGCCAGGTACTGGCCTCCTACGTGCTGGAGTGGCGGGGAGACAGGCTGGAAGAGCTGGCCACAGGGATCGAGTGGTACTTCAACCGCCTTGCTGTCCCAGGCAAAGAGTCCATTCTGCTGGGGCAGACAAAGAACATGGAGGACATTTTTGTACCGGGCGTCTACCACCTCCAGTTTGCCGGCGGCTCCTACCAGCCCTTGGAAGGGATAAGCCTTCCCCGCCGGGCCAATGTTTTCAGCTTCACCCAGGGCGACCTGGACGGCGATGGCAAGCCGGAGACCGCTTTCATCGGTCCAGGAGAGCGTCTCTACCTGGTTGATGACGACGGCACTCAGCTCTGGGAAAGCAGGGAGTACTACGGGTCAACCGCCAATATTCTCGAGGGCAGAAGTCCAGACTGGGGCACAACCAGAGATCCGTCGGGCGGTGGGGCTACCGATTACCCTGATAGGGAGATCTATTACATCCCCTCACCCCTCCTCTTGGTTGATTTGAACAGCGATAAGCAGTTGGAGCTCTTGGCCAACAGGAATGTCTCATTGATCTCAACAGTACTTTCCGGAGTACGGAAATTTTCCGACGGCTCGATCGAATCTCTGGCCTGGGCCGGGGGCAGTATAGTGCCCCAGTGGAAAACAAGGCCGCTCCGCGGCATGGTGGTAAGTTACCGTCTGGCAGATATAGACGGGGATGGCCAGGAGGAGCTGGTGGCAGCGGCAGTTATGGAAAGGGGGTTATTAAAGGATAGCAAAAGTATGATCTACGTCTACAACCTCGATGGGGTACGGGCGCTCAGTGGCAAGACCAGTGTCCCCGGAATTATCGAGTCGAAGTAAGAGAGATTTAAGATTGTAGATTTAAGATTGCAGATTTTTGATTGAAACATATGCATACCTATTTAGCTCCACAGGATAAGCACATCCCGCCAATAGACTGTGCCGCAATTCTTCATCCCGGCCAAGTCCGCCGCAAGCGGAGGCGGGGCGAGATCCAAAAAGACCAAAAAAACCTTCATAATTCGAAATTTCTTGTTCGATATTTCACTCTTGCCGGATTAGACGGCTTATCAGCACGAGATACGTCTTTGTACAGATCTTGGTGGTTGGTATTTTGAACCGCAGAATATCGAACACGGAATGTTGAACATCGAAGTGATTGTTAAGCCCTTCTGTGGTTCTGCGGTTTCTTGTTCTGACGTTCGGTATTCAATACAAAAAACCCCAGGGGCGGGGAGCCCCCGGGGTTGTGAGTGTCTTTCTAAGGGTCAAGCTTCCTTAGAATTTGAAGTCGATGCCCATACCAACCTGAAAGGCATCATCACCAGAGTTGTCTGCTTGAGCCGCTCCAGCATCAGGATCACCATTGTAGACCCCGTAGCCGTCGTCGGCTATCAGGTAGCAACCGAGCACGGTGAGGGAGAGGTTGTCGTAGATTTTCTGGATCAGCCTGACATCTATTTCAGTACCGATCGTGTCTTCCTTGTCTCCGGCCACGGTGCGATCCTCCACCATACCGACGTAGTAGAC
>JAJDNL010000041.1 GCA_022340745.1 Deltaproteobacteria bacterium | reverse complement strand
CTTGCTTTATACTTTTTAAGAGGCTTATTTAAAAACTCATTTATTTGAGATCCCTCAACTGATGGAGCACTAGCAAAGTCCAGACAAACGGTCCCTACAAAGCACTCAAGGGGTTAGCTGCAGTAGCTAACCCCTTGATTTCATTTGGCAGTCCCAACGGGACTCGAACCCGTGTCTTCGGCGTGAGAGGCCGATATCCTAGACCACTAGACGATGGGACCGTGTTATTAAGTTATACGCTATCAGTTATAAGTTAATTGTCGTAGGAGAAAGTGATTCGGAATTAGGTCTCACGAGTGTTAGATGCGTAGAATGGCGGCTGATGTTTTTCCTATAACTAATAACGGATAACCAATAACGCTCAACACCAATGGCTGGGGGAGGAGGATTCGAACCCCCGTAGCATGATCCAGAGTCATGCGTCCTACCTCTAGACGATCCCCCAACGAAGCAAGAAAAATAGAACATAGGTCCACGAAAGTCAAGGGGAAAGTCGCAAATCGCAAAGCGCATAGCGCCTAGCGCAGAGCGTGCATGGATGTATCCAAAAATTAGTACAATAAGCATGTTGGTGTGAAATATGCAGCATGCAATTGACGTTTAAAAGGTTTGCCAGGAGTTCGATTCAGCTACTAAAAGGGCAAGACGCTATGCGCTACGCGCTCTGCGAATAGTGACAAAATGCTTGACAAAGCAAGGGCTTTTTTTATACTTACCCATTCAATCTTCACGTAAGTAACAGTTGAGGAGATGATGATCTTTGAAAGTTAGGGTGGATGAGCTTCCAGATTCCGGCAGGGTGGTGCACTTCCACGAAACTGATGCCTGGTTTTCTGCCAGGATACGTTCAGGAGAAGATGCGGCTGAAATAGCCCTGGCCCGACCTATTAACGTTGATCTGGAGCTTGTCCCAGAGGCGGAGCAGGTCAAGCTGAAGGGTCAATTGGGGGGAGCAGTGCGCCTCACATGCAGCAGATGTCTGCAAGATTACGTCTTGGAGCTGAATGAACTCATAGATTTAATACTGCTGCACCCGTTGCCGGAAGATACTGCGGAAGAGATTGGCCTTCGACCTGAAGATCTGGACACGGAGTTCTTTGACGGTGTCACCATAGATGTAGACCGAGTAGTCGCTGAGCAAATTTTCTTGGCATTGCCGCAACAGCCGTTATGCCAACCTGATTGTCAAGGACTCTGTTCCGGTTGCGGCGCAGACCTGAATCGTGAAACATGTAAATGTGAAAAGAGCGAGACAACGTCCGCCTTTGATGTACTTCGGTCTGTAAAGCTGGAAAAATAGACAATTCGTAGCCGCGTCCCGGGCGGCCTTTCAGAAAAGGAGCATATCGGATGCCTCTTCCCAAGAGACGTCACTCAAAAAGTAGATCAAGAAAAAAGAGAACACACTACAAGCTCGAGCCCCCATCACTCTCCCTCTGTTCTCAGTGCAACGAACCCAAGTTGCCGCATCACGCATGCCAGAGCTGTGGAACGTACAAGGGGAGGGAGGTTATCCAGACAGAGGAGGAGGAGTAAACGACCCCAACGGTTTCTGGAGCCAGTCTCCAGCCGTTTATTTTTTTGTTTAGAATGCGGACCGGACCGTCCGGTCCGAAGGGGATTATAGCTAAGTATGGAGGAGGGGCTATCGTGAATCGAAGCGTAATCTTAGGAACAGGGTCAGCGGTTCCCAAGAAAATTCTTACCAATCAGGAGCTGGAGACCATGGTCGACACCTCAGACGAATGGATCTCCAGTCGTACAGGCATCAAGCAGCGCCATATAGCGGAGGACGGCGAGACCACTTCGTTACTGGCTGCGGAAGCAACCCGGCAGGCCTTGGAAATGGCAGGGGTAGAACCGGAAGAGGTGGACATGATTGTGGTGAGTACCACCTCGCCGGACATGATTATGCCCAATACTGGTGCATTGGTGCAAAAACACCTAGGGGCGACCAACGCATTTGGTTTTGACCTTTATGCGGCTTGTGCCGGTTTTGTCTACGCCCTGAGCATCGCGGATAAATTTGTAAAAGACAAGCCGGAGAGCAAAGTCGCAGTCATCGGGGCCGAACTTCTCTCTTACATTACAGACTGGCAGGATCGAAATACCTGCGTGCTTTTCGGCGATGCCGCAGGGGCAGTTTTGGTGAGTGGCAGCAACGATGGTGATCGGGGCATTCTTTCCACCCACTTGCATTCAGATGGTAGGCTTTGGGAATTGCTTTATATCCCCGGCGGAGGGGTTGTGTATCCCCCCAGTGCGGAAATGGCCGAGAAAAGGGACCACTGTATTCGGATGCACGGCAACGAGGTGTTCAAGCATGCTGTGCGGTCAATGGCTGAGGTGGCCCAGGAGGCTCTGACCGCAAACGAGCTTGGACCGGACGATGTTGACCTTTTCATCCCACACCAAGCCAATATCCGCATAATGAAAAAGGTGGCTGAGCGCTTGGAGATCCCCCTTGAACGGGTGTATGTGAATATTGAGCGCTACGGCAATACCTCATCCGCGACTGTTCCCGTGGCCCTAGACGAGCTCAACCGCTCCGGCCGCCTTAAGCCGGGAGATCTGATCCTCCTCGATGCTTTTGGAGGTGGGTTCACCTGGGGAGCAATAATGATGCGCTGGTAGAAGTTCATGTGAGCAGTTTACCGTTTTTTCTGTGAGAGGAGAAATTACGTGGAGTATTTCCTGACTGAAGAACAGCAGATGGTCCAAGAGATTGCAGCGAAAATCGCCACAGAGAAGGTCCGTCCAATACGGGCTGAACTCGATGAGAGCGAGGAATTCCCCTGGGAGATTATGAAGATTCTGGCCCAATCAGACCTCTTTGGGGTCTATTTGCCGGAAGAGTATGGTGGTTTGGGAGGAGGGGTTCTCGAGAACTGCCTGGCAATCGAAGAAATGGGTCGCGCCTGTATTGCCGTTGCCACCACCTTTGCAGCCAGCGGCCTGGGGGCCTATCCCATACTGCTTTTCGGCAGTGAAGAGCAAAAACAGAAGTACTTACCACCCATTGCCAGCGGTGAGAAGCTAGCGGCATTTGGGGTAACAGAGGCCAATGCCGGCAGTGACGCAGGGGGCATTCAGACCACTGCCAAGCGTGATGGCGACTATTATATTCTCAACGGGACCAAGCAGTGGATCACCAACGCTGGAGAGGCCGAGATTTATACGGTGGTTGCCATAACAGATCGGACCAAAGGTGCCAGGGGAGCAAGCGCCTTTATTGTTGAGACGGGAGATTCGGGATTTTCCTTCGGCAAGAAGGAAAAGAAGATGGGTCTCAGGGCCTCGGCCACCCGAGAGCTCCTTTTCAACGATTGCCGCATCCCCGCAGACCGACTCGTCAGTAAGGAAGGCACGGGTTTTATCGTTACGATGAAGACTTTTGATGTGTCGCGGCCGGGTATCGGTGCCCTGGCAGTGGGTTTGAGCCAAGGAGCACTGGACATTTCGGTAGAATATGCCCGTAAGCGGGTGCAGTTCGGCAAGCCCATCATTGGATTTCAGGCCGTGCAACACATGCTCGCAGACATGGCCACAGAAACGGAGGCCTCCCGGGCCCTGGTCTATGCCGCAGCACGGTACATTGACAGTGGAGCCAAGGACATCTCTAAAATATCAGCCATTTCTAAACTCTATCCGACCGATGTTGCCATGCGGGTAACCACCAACGCTGTGCAGGTGCTGGGAGGCTACGGCTATATGCGTGATTACCCTGTGGAGAAAATGATGCGCGATGCCAAAATACTGCAAATCTACGAGGGAACAAACCAAATTCAGCGCAACATCATTGGTCAGGAATTGAACAAGGAATACGGCCGCATCAAAGAAACCTTTTTTTAGGTGCTTGATGGTCAATAACTAATTTTAGGCATTTTAGACACTTTAGTTCACATTAGACATTTTAGCTCACCGGAGTTCCTTCATGCACATCGTTGTTTGCATCAAACAGGTTCCTGATGCCAAAAACGTCCGCATTGACCCAGAGACCAATACCCTGGTGCGCCAGGGTGTGGACAGCATAGTAAATCCCCACGACTGGTATGCGGTGGAAGCTGCCTTGCTCCTACGGGACGAGTACGGCGGCCAGGTAACAGTAATGACAATGGGGCCGCCCCAGGCTGAGGAGGCGCTCAGAGAAACCCTGGCTTTGGGTGTGGACCAGGCGGTGCTTTTGTCCGACAGAGCCTTTGCTGGCGCAGATACGTGGGCTACCTCACTGACTCTGGCTCGGGCAGTGGCCAAGCTGGAACCGGTAGACCTGGTAATCTGCGGCAAGCAGGCCATTGATGGTGATACTGCCCAGGTGGGTCCAGGACTGGCAGCGCACCTGGATCAGCCTTATACCACCTATGGCCGTAAACTGGAGTTGGTTGATGGTAGTCAATTGCGGGTGGAGCGTCTCACCGATTTTGGCTACGAGGTGGTACAGATGGCACTGCCGGCAGTGGTTACTGTGGTGCGGGAAATTGGCGATCCTCGAATGCCTGGGCTCAAGCACAAGATGAGGGCGAAAAAACTGGAGATCCCCACCTGGGGTGCGGCTGACTTGGACCTGAAGCCCGAAGAAGTTGGTTTACAGGGCTCTTTCACCCAAGTAGTCAAGGTATTCAGTCCTCCGCCGCGTAGCGACCGAGAGATGCTCACCGGCGAAGTGGAGGAGCAGGCAGAAAGACTATTTAACCTGTTAAAGGATGGGAAGGTACCGGGTCTATGAAGGCCAGAATTGATAAAGAAAAGTGCATAGCTTGTGGCGAATGTGTGGAAGTTTGTCCAGTAGAGGCCATCGATATAGTGGATGAGGTGGCGCAGGTGGATAATAGCTGTACTCTCTGCGGCCTCTGCGTAGAATCCTGTGAATATGAAGCCATCACTATGCCCGAGGTTGATGCACCTGAGACCGAGGACCTGGAGTCTTACAGGGGTGTCTGGATTGTTGCTGAGCACCTCAATGGTGAGGTGCACTCAGTTTCCTATGAACTTTTGGGAGTCGGCAGGACTCTGGCTGACAAACTCGGTGTGGAACTGGCAGCGATACTGATTGGAGATCAGCTACAAGATGCTGCTCAGCAGCTCATTGGCTACGGTGCAGACCGTGTTCACCTGGTGGAGCATCCAGCCCTTACTCCTTTTAACGACGAATCCCACTCCAAGGTACTGACAGAACTTATTCGACAGAAAAAACCGGAGATTCTCTTGGGGGGAGCCACTGCCATGGGGCGTTCGTTTATTCCTCGGGTGGCGGTAGCTGTAGAAACCGGTTTGACTGCTGATTGTACCGGACTCGATATTGGCGAAGATGGACTGCTGTATCAGACCAGACCGGCTTTTGGCGGTAATGTTATGGCTACCATTCTCTGTCCAAACAGGCGACCGCAAATGTCTACGGTACGGCCCATGGTGATGAAAAAGCCGGTTTTCGACGAACAGCGCCAGGGAGAGGTGGAACCATTCACTCCCAGTCAAGAGGCTGTAACCTCAAGGGTAACAGTGGTTGATACTGTAATCCAGGAACAAGAAACAGCACGTCTGGCCGAGGCTGACGTAGTGGTCACTGGTGGCCGAGGCTTACAAAAGGCTGAGAATTTTGATGTCATCGAAGATTTGGCCCTGCTGCTGGACGGTGCCGTTGGCGCTACCAGAAGTGTGGTGGATGAAGGCTGGAAGGCATACAGCCACCAGGTGGGCCAGACAGGCAAAACGGTCTCTCCCAAACTCTATCTGGCCTGTGGCGTATCAGGAGCCATCCAACATGTGGTAGGTATGCAAGGCTCAGAGATCATTGTGGCTGTTAACAAAGATCCCGAGGCACCCATTTTCGACATCGTAAATTACGGGGTGGTGGCGGATCTCTTTGAATTTCTGCCTGCCTTCGTGAAGAAAATAAAAGAGAAGCGAGGAGAGTAACCAAATCACAAATCCCAAAGTTTTAGGTGTCGGGTGTCAGGTTTCAGGTGTCAGGAAAAAGAGACAGATACGCTGAAACCTGAAACCTTAGTCATTGCGGGGGAGGGAAGATGGCTGATGACAGCAAAAAAGTTGCGGTGGTTACCGGAGGGTCGCGGGGAATCGGCCGGGCGATTATCATGGCTCTCGCTGAGCCGGGCTTGACAGTGGTTTTTAATCACTTCGATCCCCCTGAGGAAACGGCCGCTGACGAAACCATTGCCATGGCACGGGACAAAGGTTGTGATATTGAGGGAATGCGACTGGATGTCGCAGATTATGAAGCGGTTCAAGAGTTCTTTGCCGGTGTGGTGGATCGTCATGGCCGTGTTGACATCCTGGTCAACAACGCCGGTATTACCAGGGACACCCTGCTGATGCGGATGAAAGAGGTGGATTGGGATGCGGTGTTGGCGGTGAACCTCAAGTCCGTTTTTAACTGTACCCAGGCGGTTGCACGCCAGATGACCAAGCAGCGCTACGGTCGGGTGGTGAACATAGCCTCAGTAGTGGGGGCCATGGGCAACGCTGGCCAGGCAAACTATGCTGCATCCAAGGCCGGCATCATGGGCTTCACCAAATCGGTGGCTCGGGAACTGGCAAGCCGGAATGTAACCGTAAATGCAGTGGCGCCTGGTTTTATCGAAACTGAAATGACAGCGCAGCTTCCCGAGAAGGCCAAGGAAGCCTTTTTAGCCCAAATTCCCCTGGGGCGTGCGGGTCAACCTGAGGATGTTGCCCAGGTGGTGAAATTTTTGATTTCAGAAGAGGCCTCATACATTACCGGGCAGGTAATTCATTTGAATGGTGGGATGTATATGTGAGCGCCTAAAATGCGAGGCGCTCGCATGGAGCATAGAGCATGGGGCATGGAAGTGGGATATAAATCGCGTTCAAGTACTCGGTGCTGAAGAAAATGCTGGCTAGGCATCAAACTGCCTGCCGCATAAAATGTATCAACACTAGTTGAGGATTAGGCAATGCAAAGACGGGTCGTGGTTACTGGTTTGGGTTTGGTGACACCCTTGGGAATCGGTGTAGAGAAAACATGGTCTGCCCTGGTGGCTGGCGAATCGGGAATCGCCCGGATTACCAGATTTGACGCCACTGACATGACCACCAAAATTGCCGGGGAGGTTAAAGAGTTCAATGCAGAAGACTATGTCTCCCGCAAGGATCTCAAGAGGATGGACATATTTACCATCTATGCTCTGGCGGCGACACGAATGGCTGTTGACGATGCCAACTTGAACATTAATGGCAACAACGCCGATCGGGTTGGGGTTGTTATCGGCTGCGGCCTCGGTGGCCTGAGCACCATTGAAAAATATCATCGGCTTTTGCTGGAGCAAGGACCCAGGAAAATAAGCCCTTTCTTTATTCCCATGCTTATCGCCAACATGGCTCCTGGTCAGATTTCCATATTTTTTGGAGCCAAGGGGCCGAACGTCGCCATTGAAACAGCCTGCGCCGCTGGCACACACGCAGTGGGTGACGCCTTTAAGCATATCCAACGTGGTGCTGCCGATGCGATGATTACCGGAGGTGTGGAGTCAACTGTCACCCCGCTGGCCATAGGAGGTTTTAACGCTATGCGGGCTCTCTCAACCCGCAATGATGAGCCGCTAAAGGCGTCTCGTCCTTTTGACCGAGACCGAGACGGTTTTGTTCTGGCCGAGGGCAGCGGCATTATTATTCTGGAGGAACTGGATCACGCCCTTGAACGTGGAGCCACTATCTACGCAGAGGTAATTGGCTACGGCCTGACCGGAGACGCCTACCATATTGCAGCTCCGGCACCGGAAGGTGAGGGGATGGCCCGTTGTATACAGATGGCCGTCGATGATGCGGGAATCAGGCCCGAGGAAGTTGACTACATCAATGCACACGGCACGTCCACCGACTTGAATGACAAGTTTGAAACCCAAGCGATAAAGACCGTTTTTGGAGAACACAGTTACAAGCTGGCTGTTAGCTCTACCAAATCCATGACCGGACATATGCTTGGAGGTGCGGGTGGGGTGGAGAGCGCCATAGCCGTGCTTACCATCAAGAACGGCATCATTCCACCGACAATAAACTACGAGAATCCGGACCCGGACTGTGATCTAGACTATGTCCCCAATGTTAGCCGGAAAGCGGAGGTAAGAACGGTGCTCTCCAATTCGTTTGGTTTTGGTGGCACCAATGCCGCCTTGGTGTTTCGTCGCTATGAATCATAGCCCGGATATTTCGTGAATCACCTGCTGCGACCGCGGATATGGCCGTCCTTACTAGCGTCCTCGGGTGTGGCACCTTGCGACGTACCGTTCAGGTACGCCTCAGGTCCAACACCCTGCGGTTGCTAGGTGGCACGCCCATCTTCACGGTCTCGCGACAGCAATTCATGAAACATCCGGGCTAGCCTGGAGAATGAACATGAAAGTCATTATCGGCAGCGATCACGCAGGTTTTTCAATGAAAAGCCAGGTCAAGACAGTGCTGGAAGCTATGGGACATTCTGTGGAAGATGTGGGCTGCCACAGTGAAGACTCCGTTGATTATCCAGTATACGGCAAGGCTGTGGCGACCGGGGTCGCCAGAGGCGAATTTAGCAGAGGCATTCTTGTCTGTGGATCCGGACTGGGTATGTCCATGATTGCCAACCGCTTTGTTGGTGTGCGTGCAGCACTGTGTAACGATCTTTACAGCGCTGTTTTAAGTCGACAACACAATGACGCTAATCTATTGGTGATGGGGGGGAGGCTCATCGGGGCCGACCTGGCGGGTGAGATTGTTAGAACCTGGCTGCTGACTGAATTTGATGGCGGACGTCATCAGGGTAGAATAGCGCAACTGGACGAAGTGTAGCCCGGATGTTTTATAAATTGCTGTCGCAGCAAGTGAATCATAAAACATCCGGGCCAGCCATTTTCCATCTGTCATTTCTCGTTTCGTATCTCTGATTTAACACTTCCCATTTCGTATTTATCATTATACATTGCGAAATCCTTCGTTATTTGCTATCTCACCAATGAAAAATGCGAAATGGAAAATGGCGAAGGTGGGTGACTCCATCGCTTGCAAAGAGGGCCAGCATGTCAGAACTGGAAAAAATAGACCCACAAATTGCAGAATCAATCAGGCTAGAAGAGGAAAGGCAGCTTCAGCGGCTGGAACTCATTGCTTCGGAAAATTTCGCCAGTCCTGCAGTCAGGCAAGCCCAGGCGAGTGTTTTGACCAACAAGTATGCTGAAGGTTATCCCGGTCATCGCTATTACGGCGGCTGCGAATTCGTGGATACAGCTGAAAGCCTGGCGATCGAACGGGCAAAAGAGTTGTTTGCGGCCGAATATGCCAATGTGCAGCCCCACTCCGGCTCACAGGCTAACATGGCGGTGTACTTCTCGATTTTGCAGCCTGGAGACACCATCATGGGTATGGACTTGCGCCATGGAGGTCATCTGACCCACGGCAGTCCCGCCAATTATTCTGGCAAGCTCTTCCGGGTAATTTCCTATGGGGTAAACCGAGAGACCGAGACCATTGATCTGGACGAGTTTGAACGACTGGCCAGGGAACACCGACCCAAACTGGTTATTGTCGGAGCAAGCGCCTATCCGCGGAGTATCGATTTTAATTTTTTTCAGAGAGTCTGCGGAGAGATCGGGGCCTATCTGATGGTGGATATGGCCCACATAGCCGGTCTGGTGGCTGCCGGGGTTCATCCTAGCCCTATTCCACATAGTGACTTTGTGACTTCTACCACCCATAAGACCCTCAGGGGACCGAGAGGGGGATTGATTCTCTCCAGGAAGGACCACGCCGAGAAGCTCAACAAAGAGATCTTTCCAGGCATACAGGGCGGGCCCCTCATGCATGTGATAGCTGCAAAAGCAGTGGCGTTCAAAGAGGCTCTGAGTGTCGAGTTTCGCTCTTACCAGAGACAAGTGGTGAACAATGCCAAGCGGTTGGCGGCAGAGTTGTCTGAGAGAGGTTTTCGTCTCGTTTCTGGCGGTACTGACAACCATCTGATGCTGCTGGACCTGAGAAGCATTGGCTTGACCGGGGCCCAAGCTGAGCTCACTTTGGACCAGGCCTGGATCACGGTTAACAAGAACAGCATTCCCTATGATCCGGAAAGGCCGGCGGTAACGAGTGGTATCCGAGTCGGCACCCCGGCAGTGACCACGCGAGGAATGAAAGAAGAGGATATGGTAGTAATAGCCCAGTTTATTCACCAGGCGTTGGCGGCTGGTGGTGACCCTGGTATCATAGAGCGGGTTCGCGACCACGTTGCCGATTTTTGCTCGCAGTTCCCTCTTCACAAACCTGTATACGAGAGGGAGGCGAGCTGAGTTATGACTCGACCAAGTTGGGATGCTTATTTCATGGAGATTACCAGGCTTGTGGCTCAGCGTTCCACCTGCCTCCGGCGCCGAGTAGGAGCCGTGCTGGTGAAAGACAAGAGAATCCTGGCAACCGGATATAACGGGGCGCCGTCAGGCTTGCCTCACTGTCTCGATGTCGGTTGTCTACGGGAGAAGAACGACATTCCGTCAGGTCAAAGGCACGAGCTCTGCCGCGGTCTGCACGCCGAGCAAAATGTTATTATCCAGGCGGCTCGCCACGGCATACCAATTCAAGGTGCCACCCTCTATTGCACCACGCACCCATGTGTCATTTGCGCCAAGATGGTCATTAATGCTAATATTGCCGCTGTCTACTTTGAAGAAGGCTATGCGGACGAGCTTTCCGACCAGATGTTCCAGGAGGCCGGAATCGAGCTAAGGAACTGGAGATCACCTGACGGAGGTGGGGAATGAAATGCCAGTTTTGTGATCACCTCAAGACTCGGGTGCTTGACTCCCGTCCGGGAAAGGACAACAATCACATCCGGAGACGACGACAATGTCCTAAATGCAACCGGAGGTTTACTACTTTCGAACGGCTCGAAGAAAACTTTGCCCTGGTGGTCAAGAGGGACGGCCGGATGGAACCCTTCGATCGAAACAAAATTCTGGCCGGCCTCAGACGATCGTGCACCAAGCTGCCGATAGCAGAAGAGCGTCTCACCAGAATAGCGGGACTCATTGAAAACCGGATTCAGGAAAGCCGGCGGCGCAAACTCCGCAGTCGGGTTTTAGGAGATTGGGTAGCGGCTGCTTTGCAAGAGATCCATCCGACAGCCTATATTCGCTACAGCATGGTACACCGGCAGATTCAGGATCTCCAGGATTTGCAGAAACTTTTGGATGAGGAGTTGCCCTAGCCAGAATATTTCACCACAAAGCACACAGAGATCACAAAGGAAGTTTTCTCAATAATATGATCCTTTGAGTTTTTTGTGTTCTTCGAGGTTTTTTAGGTTGTCGCGAAACTGGACAGGACTGGTTTGCAATAAATCGCGGCCAAGAAGCGGAAACAGTGACCAAGCAAGGATCTTTGACAAAAGAAGATGAGCAGTTCATGCGATTGGCCCTGCGGTTAGCTGGTCGTGGTGTAGGGTATACTTCTCCCAATCCCATGGTGGGTGCGGTGGTAGTCAAGAACGGCCAGGTTGTGGGGCAGGGGTATCACCGAAAGGCGGGTACCCCTCATGCCGAAATCCATGCGCTGCAGGAAGCTGGCAGCCAGGCGCAGGGCGCCACCCTGTATGTGACTTTGGAGCCATGTAATCATCAGGGGCGAACTCCACCGTGCTCTGAGGCTATAGTGAGGAGCGATGTGGCTCGAGTGGTGGTTGGCTGCAGTGATCCCAATCCTCGAGTAAGGGGCGGCGGGGTGGATTATCTCCGATCACAGGGAGTCCTCGTCGAAGAGGGGGTTCTCGAGGGTAAATGTTTTCGACTCAATGAACCGTTCATCAAACACGTCACCACGGGCTCGCCTTTGGTAGTTGCCAAAGCGGCTGCCAGCTTGGACGGCAAAATTGCTAGTCATCTTGGTGACTCCCGCTGGATTTCCAATGAGAGCTCACGGCGATTTGTCCACCGGTTGCGCCATGCAATGGATGCCATAGTAGTGGGGGTTGGAACGGTTATTGCGGACGACCCCAGCCTCACCACGCGTCTTCCTAATAAGAAAGGGAACAATCCACTCCGAATTATTCTGGACACCCACCTGAGAATTCCTCTTAAAAGTCAGGTTGTAAGTCAGACCAACGAGGTTCCGACACTGATAGCATGCGGACCGGAACCTTACCAGAAAAGAAGGTCTGCTCTCGAAGCTCGAGGGGTGGAGATTGTTACGCTACCTCTGGCGCGCGGACGTGTCTCTCTATCTGCACTTGTGGACCATCTAGGCAATCGTGACATTACCAGTCTCTTGGTGGAAGGTGGGGCTGAAGTTCACGGTGCCTTTTTTTATGACAACCTTGTGGATAAAGTGTATCTTTTCTTTGCGCCAAAAATCATTGGCGGCAGTAACGCTGTACCTGTGGTAGGAGGCATTGGGGCTGCGAGCGTGGCTGACGCTTTGCCTTTGAGGGATTTGAAGATTCGCCGCTTCGACGATGATATAATGGTAGAAGGATATCTGAAAGACTCAGCGCTGTTTAAATACATGTGAACCGGCCCTGGTTCGGCGAGTACTTCGTGATTAAATATATTGACCAGAGACAGTTGGCGCTTCGTCGGAGTGCTGGAATAGTGGAGTGCTGGAGTGTTGGGAGGACTGAAGCAAAGAGAGATGCCTCCCACAGTATGATGAGCCTCTTGCCCTAGGGGGAAAACATGTTCACTGGCCTCGTTGAGGGAACCGGCACGCTGAAAACCGTAGAGCCGCGTGGGAAAGACATGCGTCTCAGTATTGAGGCTTCCTTTGAGCTGGAAGGGTTTCAACTCGGTGAGAGTGTTTCAGTGGACGGTGTCTGTCTCACCGTGGTCTCTTGGGAGGCGAGAACCTTCACGGTAGACGTTTCCCAGGAGACCTTGAACCGGTCAACCCTAGGCCAACGGCACAGGGGCGATGAAGTCAATCTGGAGCGGGCACTCAGGTTAGGGGATCGTCTTGGTGGGCACCTGGTCAACGGTCATGTTGATGGTAAGGCCGGAGTTATTGGACGAAAGAGAAGGGGTGACTCCTGGGTTTTTCAATTCAAAGTTGCCGTGGAACTGGGTCGTTATATCATTGAAAAAGGTTCGGTGGCAGTCAATGGTGTGAGTCTGACGGTGAATGGCTGTGATGAAAACAGTTTCGAAGTCAATATCGTGCCACACACCTTTGAGGTCACTACGCTGGAGGGATTGCAGGTAGGTGATGAAGTAAATATAGAGGTTGATATAATTGGGAAATATGTGGAGAAGTTCGTGCGTAATACGCAAGAGAGCGATACTTCCTCAACCAGCAAGGTTGATAAGGGCTTTCTGGCGAAGCACGGGTTTCTCTAGTATGTGTCCTGTTGTTCGAGACCAGTTATTCGCAGCACCACCTTCATCATAGGAGTCGTTTACAGTTGGGAGCCAGGTTTAGCCGGTTATCCTGTTGAGCCTCTTTAGCCCGTAAGCAGTTGGCTTAAGTAAATTCATCATGGCTATTGCCGGCAGGTCGTTGTCCGATGAAACTGGCAAAACCGACAAAACTGGCAAAACGAGTGAGCTAACTCAATATATACTAAATAATAATTGGAGTATGGCAATGCCAACAGCGAAAATTGCTGAAGCACTGGAAGAGATCAGAGAAGGAAGGATGGTCATCCTCGTGGATGACGAGGACCGGGAAAATGAGGGTGATCTCTGTATGGCTGCCGAGAAGGTGACCCCGGAAGCCATAAATTTCATGGCCAAGTATGGTAGAGGCTTGATCTGTCTTTCCATGACCGAGGAAAAGATCGAGCACTTGCAGTTGCCCATGATGGTTTCCAACAACCAATCCAAATTCGGGACTGCTTTTACGGTCTCCATTGAGGCCCGGCAGGGGGTGACCACTGGAATCTCGGCAGCGGACCGTGCCACCACTGTCTTGGCAGCGGCGGACCCTGACGCCAAACCTGAAGATCTCGTGAGCCCGGGACATGTCTTCCCGCTGCGGGCACGAAAGGGCGGAGTATTGGTACGTACCGGCCAGACCGAGGGATCGGTTGATTTGGCCAGGTTGGCGGGTCTGAATCCTGCCGGGGTCATTTGTGAGGTCATGAAAGAAGATGGCACCATGGCGAGAATGCCCGACTTGGAGATATTTGCCGAGGAGCATGGGCTCAAGATAGTAACCATTGCAGATATTATTGAGTATCGCATGCGCCACGAAAGCTTTGTGCACAGAGCAGCCACCACCATGCTTCCCACCATCCATGGTGGTGAATTCACGGCCGTTGCTTACACGAACGATATCGATACGGTCCAGCACATTGCCTTGGTAAAGGGCGAGATTGACCAGGAGGAAGAGGTCTTGGTGCGTGTCCATTCAGAATGTCTCACCGGTGATAGTTTGGGTTCACTGCGATGTGATTGCGGTGACCAGTTGCACCGAGCCATGGAAATGGTCAATGATGAGGGCAACGGCGTTATTCTCTACATAACCAATCACGAGGGCCGCGGTATCGGGTTAGCCAACAAACTCAGGTCCTATGCACTCCAGGATCAAGGGAAGGATACGGTGGAAGCCAATGAAGCTCTGGGGTTTAAAGCTGATCTCAGAGAATATGGTATTGGTGCTCAAATCCTGGTGGACCTTGGGGTGAGAAAGATGCGGCTGATGACCAACAATCCCAAAAAGATTGTGGGTCTAGAGGGGTATGGCATTACCATCACCGAGAGGGTGCCCATAGAGATTTCACCTAATCCCTGTAATCTCGATTATTTGAAAACCAAATGTTCGAAAATGGGTCATCTGATGGAGCTGACGCGGGAGAAGGAAACGGAAAACTATTAAGATTGAAGACTGAAGATTGAAGATTGAAGATTTGAGATTGCAGATTGTAGATTGTGGAGTCTTGTATCTGCAATGCATATCAATCTGAGATCTAAAATCTAAAATCTACAATTGTGAAAAGGGGGTCTAGAATGCCAAAACCTGTTGAGGGGAAGCTGGAGGCGAAGGGCCTAAAGTTTGCCGTAGTAGTGAGTCGTTTCAATGATTTCATTTGCGATCGGCTGTTAGGGGGCGCTATGGACGCCTTACTTAGAAGCGGTGCAGCAGAAAGTGACGTTCAAGTGGTTAAGGTGCCGGGAGCCTGGGAGATCCCTCTCACTTCCAAAAAGCTGGCTGAACAAAAGAAATATGACGCCATCATCTGTCTGGGTGCTGTTATTCGCGGTTCCACACCTCATTTTGAATACGTTAGCGCCGAAGTCTCCAAAGGAGTTGCAAGTGTGGGGCTGGAGCACAGCATCCCCATCACCTTTGGAGTTCTCACCACCGACAGCGTGGAGCAAGCCATCGAACGCGCCGGAACCAAGGCGGGCAACAAGGGCTTTGAAGCAGCACAGGCAGCCATTGAAATGGCGAACCTGATGGGCCAGTTGGGTTAACCCGTCCATTCGGCTGATGCCGCACCGACTCAGCGATGTGAGATATGCGATCTGGGATGTGGGATATTAGTCTTTGGTAAATCGCAGTGAATCTCACATCTTTAGTACTTTAGTCATTTTAGACATTTTTGGCATTCTTCAGTGTAGGGTGGCAAAACCCACCACCATACTTGAGCAGGACAAAGATGAGTAGGCGACGCCGTTCTCGAGAAATGGCCATCCAGGTACTTTATCAGGTTGATATGGCCCGAAGTGACATCAATGAAGCCCTGAGGCTATTCTGCGAGCATTTCAAGGCTCCAGATAGCATAAGAGATTTTGCGGTTGAGCTTGCCAATGGCGTAGATCAATATCGGGAGGAAATCGATACTCTGATCAGGAGATTCTCAGAGCACTGGAGGTTGGAGCGCATGTCTGCGGTTGATCGCAACATTCTCCGGCTGGCCATATTTGAACTCCTTTATCGTGCGGACATCCCGGCCAAGGTCTCCATCAATGAAGCGGTGGATCTTGGGAAGAAGTATGGTTCAGAGGATTCAGGCTCCTTTATAAACGGCATTCTGGACAGAATAAGGGTAGATTTGGAAGAAGGGACACTCAAGGTTGCCACCGCGCCGGAACAGAGGCTAGGCGACCCGACCAGAGACGCGATGACACGGGGGTCTTGAGCAGACAGTAAGGAATAACCACTTCACTCGTTCCTAGTGCTTGGTGTTGAAAATGCGGGAGGCAAGATGGAGGCCAGATATAATCCCAGCGAAATCGAATCCAAATGGCAGCGAATCTGGGAAGATCAGCGAATTTTCTATGTAACTGAAGATGCCAGCAAGCCCAAATATTATCTCCTGGAAATGTTTCCCTACCCCTCGGGCCGAATCCACATGGGACACGTGCGCAACTACACCATCGGTGATGTGGTGGCCCGCTACAAGACGATGCGTGGCTTCAACGTTATTCATCCCATGGGCTGGGATGCTTTCGGTATGCCGGCGGAAAACGCTGCCATCAAGGCTGCAAGCCATCCCGCTACCTGGACTTACAATAATATTGACCAAATGAAAAAACAGCTGAAGCAAATGGGTTTCAGCTACGATTGGAGCAGGGAACTGGCAACCTGTGACGTCTCTTACTATCGCTGGGAACAGTTGATGTTTCTCAAGATGTATGAACAAGGTCTGGCATACCGCGAAAAATCTTATGTGAACTGGTGTTCTACCTGTCAGACGGTGCTGGCCAACGAGCAGGTCGAGGGCGGGCTGTGTTGGCGCTGCAGTGAGGAGGTGGAACAAAAGGAGATGGCGCAGTGGTTTCTTAAAATCACTGATTATGCGGATGAGCTCTTGGAATATTGTGAGCGCTTGCCAGGCTGGCC
>JAJDNL010000030.1 GCA_022340745.1 Deltaproteobacteria bacterium | reverse complement strand
TTAGGATGGGGAATCACCACCGGCAGGGTTACCATGTCGCACTACGGTTGGAGGGTCACTGATCTGACCTTGGTGGGTGATTGCACGAATACAGCATTCCGTCTGTCCGGTATCGCCAACAAGGACCTGCCTTGTGAAATTATCATGTGTTCTGAGACCGCTGGCCTTGTTGAGGACATACTGCAAATGGCTGATTTGGGATTCGTCTCGCTTCGGGGACGCAGTGGTCAGGAACACGTGTACGGCATGAACAGGCACGACGAGTTCACTGAGAGCAAACCTGGACTGAGTCCTTCGTATACTGAAGCCAGATTTTCGCATGTTTCAGGTATGCTTCACTGAACACAAGGTTTAGCCGAGATTATCCATGATTCCGCCTCGAAGTACCGGAGGAATAGAAATTCCAAATCACAAATATCAAACAAATCACAATGACCAAAATTGTCCGCGCTTCGCTTGGACTCCCCACCCTCTGGGCGGGGCCCCAGTTTGGTGCTTGGAATTTGATATTTTGTAATCTTGTGATACATTCGAGCCAACCGGTCCTACCCTGCGATGCCACAGAGATCGCCTTCATCTTTAACTTAACTCACAGTATTGTGAAGTTGTGATCCGGCCACGAATGGATATGGAGATTACCTATGTATAGAAGATTCGTTTTTAGTGTTTTTGGCACCCTGATTATCATTATCTTTGCCTGCCTGAGCTACGCTGAAGAAAAACCTGGCCCATCAACAATTGAGGTCACAGGCAAGGCAAAGATCATGGTCATGCCTAATATGGCCAGTGTCTCCTTTGCGGTGGAAACCAGTGCAACAACGGCCAAGCAGGCTGCAGGTGAAAACGCAGAAAAGACAAAAAAGTTGTTGAATGCACTCAGAGAAATTCCGGTGAAAGAGGTTACAATAAAGACCTCCGGTTTCAACCTTACCCCTATTTATGATAAGGACAGCAGGCTTCGGCCTAAAGGATATCGGGCGAGAAATTCGGTCATATTGGAAACAAAAAGCATCGACAAGTTGGGTACTTTCATAGATGAAGCCTCGAGGGTAGGCGTGAGTCACATCGGGAGCCTTATCTTCAGTACCGACCGAGATGAGGAGTTGAGAAAAGAGGCTGCGGTCAAGGCTGTAAAGCAAGCAAAGGAGATCGCCGAATATTTGGCGAAAGCAGCTGGTCTTACTATCAAGAAAATCATCAAACTCAGTTATAGTTCGGCTGGACCTGTACGTCCCTACAGAATGGAGGCTATGGCAGCGGCGGTCCGAACGCCCATAGAGGTCGGCGAGATGAGCATCGAAGAGAGTGTTCATGTCGTTTTTGAGGCCTATTAAGTGGTTCATATTCTCATTAACTTAATAGCCGATAGTTCAATCGATGGAGGAGGCTGGTCATGGTCGCAGAATACTCTGTTAGTCCAGATGGTGAGAAATTCCAGATACCTGGACCTGATGACTATGCAAAGGAAACCAAAAAGTTAAAAGCAACCATAAGCGATCAGCGAGCCTTGGGGCGTGAGATCGTGGTTGTGATGGGCGTGGGGTTCGTCGGGGCGGCCATGGCCGCAGTGGTGGCTGATACGGAAAATGAAAATGGCGAGCCAACCAAATTCGTGATTGGCATGCAGCGTCCAAGCACGCGCAGTTACTGGAAGATCCCTCTCCTAAATCGCGGTCTCGCCCCTGTCAAGTCTGAGGATGAAGAGCTGGAACCCATGATTGCCCGCTGTGTTAAAGAGAAAAAGACGTTGATTGCGACCTTCAGTTACGAGGTCTTGAAGCTTGCGGATGTGGTGGTGTCGGACGTTCAATGTGACTACCTGAAAGATTCGTTTGGGAATGTCAGGGACGGGCAAGCAGATATGGTGGCTCTGGAGACCTCACTTGAAATCGTCGCTGAACACATTCCTCCCGAAACATTGGTGCTCATAGAGACCACAGTGGCCCCTGGCACCACAGAACAGGTGGCTTACCCCATAATGAGAAAAGTATTCCGCAAACGCGGCATCCAGAGTGATCCTTTACTTGCACACAGCTTTGAGAGGGTAATGCCCGGCAAGGAATATGTTGCCAGTATCCGTGATTTCTGGAGGGTTTGCAGTGGAATAAACGAGGAGGCCACCCGTCGAGTAGAAAAGTTCCTAGGAGAGGTAATCAATACGAAAGATTATCAGCTGACCGTACTGGACAGGCCCATTGAGTCGGAAACGGCAAAAATCGTAGAGAACAGCTTTCGGGCCACGATTCTGGCATTTTTAGACGAATGGAGTGTTTTTGCCGAGCGGAACGGTGTGGACCTGATCAAAGTGATCGAGGCCATAAAGGTCCGGCCAACTCACGATAATATCATTTTTCCGGGCCCAGGCATCGGCGGCTACTGCCTACCCAAAGACGGGGGGCTCGGCATGTGGGCCTACCGTCACATCCATGGGTTTGAAGACAACATCTTTAAGATAACTCCTCTTGCCATTGACATAAACGACACCAGGGCGCTGCATGTTGCCCAGCTTACACGAGATGCAATGCGCAACATGGGCCGGCCCCTCGCAGCAGCAGAAATACTGTTGCTGGGAGCTTCCTACCGTGAAGATGTTGGAGACACCAGATACAGTGGCTCGGAGCTAATCGTGAGGAGACTCACTGAGATGGGCGCGGAATTGAGAATCCACGATCCGTACGTACAGCACTGGTGGGAATTTGAAAAGCAGGATGAGTATCCAACGCCCACACATAGCTTAAAAAGATTTTTCCGGAACCAAGATAAATTGGTGGATCTACGCATCGAACGAGATCTGAAAAAGGCCTTGGCTGGGGCTGACGCGGTGATTTTTGCAGTTAGGCATCATCCCTACCTGGATCTTGACCCCGATGAGGTGGTAGAGACAGCTGGAGGTCCGTTGGCCGTAATCGACTGCTTTGGCATTCTGGACGATGGAAAAATCAAACGCTACTTTGAGTTGGGTTGTGAGGTTAAAGGATTGGGTCGAGGTCACGTTAAACGGATAAAGGATCAGGTGCGTGATGAGAAGGAGCAGATGCTGCTACAGATGGGAGCACGATGAGGTAAGAGTGGCGCAAATGGGTTCCACCTCAATACAGACAAGGAGTGTAAATGCAGACCCAGATAGACAGTAGGGCAGCGTTCTTAGTGATTGTAACACTCGGTCTACTCCTCTTTCAGTGTTCAGGTTTCAGCTTCTCTGTTTCTCTTTCCTGACACCTGAAACCCTGACATCTTCTGGCACACCCATTGCACCAAATAAAAGGGTGAGCCAGATTTTTTTCTTGGCAGACGAAATTTTTGCTACGCCTACTAGTCTTTTTGATGTCCAAGAGCCACTTTAGCCCTGCTTGCATCCCGAGTCGGCACGGTTAAGTTGGCGGCTGTTGGTATGGTTTTGAATACATCAACAGAGACAAAAGTACAAAACCGCTGTGGATACAGGAACTAAGACCTCTCCAACTTATATGAAATATCCGAGCTAGGGAAGATACATAATTTTTAGGAGAAGAGATGAAACAAAAGACGGTAACGGTGATGTGGATGCCATCAGCAAAGTCTGCCCCTCGAACGTTCTCTATCCCTCATGTGTATCTATACATTTGCTTGGGTCTGCTGGTGTTTTCATGGCTGCTCTTGGGTATAGGAGGATATCTGGGACAGCGTCTTTATCGTGATTCAACTAAGTTGCAAGCGCAGAATGCCCAATTACTACACGAGGTCAAGGATCTCGATACTTTGCGCCATACAATCAAGCAAATACAGAAGGATGAGAGCGTCATCCGCGATTTTTTGGGGCTTGATGGTGGCCAGGCGGAGGGAAGCAATCTTGGCCAAGGAGGTGAGCCTTCACCGGATCTCTCCACCATTGCAGTCAAAGATGCCATGACAATTAGCACTGCGCCCGTGCCGGCAGAGACGC
>JAJDNL010000013.1 GCA_022340745.1 Deltaproteobacteria bacterium | reverse complement strand
GGTGTTGGTTCTGGGGCGTACCTGAACGGTACGTCGCAGGGGTCGACACCCGAGGACGCTAGGAAGGGCGCCCATATCCGTGGTCGCAGCAAGTCATTCATGAAATAACCGGGCTAGACGTGCGACGAGGAAAAATAAGCTGAGCGGAGGTCCTCTTTCATGCAGAACAAGAACGTACTGGTAGTGGACGATGAAATGGACATGCGAATCTTCATCTCCACCCTCTTAGAGACCAGCGGTTACAAAGCAATTATTGCCACCAACGGCGAGGAGGGCATTGAGCAGGCCCGCAAACATAAACCGGCGGCTATCATTCTTGATGTCTTGATGCCGAAATCGGGTGGTGTCCAAATGTATCGGGAGGTAAAAACAGACGAAGACTTAAAGGATATCCCGGTGATCATGATCTCGGCAATCGCCAAGAAGACATTTCTACACTCCATGAAAACGCTCAATAGCTACCGGGGCCAAACCGTACCAGAGCCGGAGGCTTACATAGAAAAACCTCCAGAGACTGAGGAATTGCTCGAAACTCTAAAAAAATGCATCGGTTCCGCCCAGTAAACAGTCGCAGCAGCCAGCCAGGTTTGAGCGAACCGAAAAAAAAGGCACCTAAGGCGCCTTTTGCCTTTCTTCTCGCTAATAGGTTCGTATCTCTTTGCAGGTATCTTCAGATTAAAGTAATGTTAAAGTGGCTTGCCTTTTCGCTTGTCACGGATATCTATCTCAACTGTTCCATCCCCTTCATGAAAAGAGAGTATCAGCTTCAAAATCAACAACAGGGTAAGAACAATTGCGCCTACACACAGGATACTAACTGCTGAAATCATGTGGCACCTCCTGCCTTGCTTGACTATGATCGTTCAGCTATCTCGTTTGTGCAGGAGTAATGCCAACACGCAAAAAATATAAAATGGCGTAAAATCAAATAGTTATAAATTATTTCCTGCAAACGCCATCTTGTCAAATTACCACATCTTGTCAAAAAACCAGATTTAATGGGCCAAAAAATCAAATCCGAATCCGATATAGTAAGAGACGAGTCGTGGTGGGATTGAGATATGGTCAGCCGGTAGGTTATCCCAAGAACTACGGAAATTATTCCTGTCACTCATATCCTTCCTGCATACCGCCCTATTCCGCCTTGGCCTCACCCTATCTGCCTATCGGGAGTTACGCACAATGTGAAGCAGGTTCTCTGCTCCTGCCGTAGACAAGCCGAGACCACTCAACTCCTCCTGCAGTTGTGATAAGCTGCCGTACCCACCAAGGTAGCCATTCACCCGAGCTGCAGCAGTTGAATTCACAAAATCTTCGGTGGCAGAGTAGATTGCTTTGAACTCTCTCATAAAATTCCGATTCAGCTGCAATTGATACTTCTGGTGATACGGCTCGGCCAGATAAAACTCGGAGTAGAGTATGATCTCAGTATGGACCTTGCCATCTGTCTTGGCTGCAATACTCTTTTTACTTTCCATCGCCAACCTTTTTTGTTCTCGATTATGATAGAACACCGCCATCTTGTATTGCCTCGACCAAGGACGCCGAGCAGGATTATGGCTGCGCCAGAAGACATCCAAGAGCTCCTTGTATGAGATCCTGGCAGGATCATAATCAATCTGGATTGTCTCGGTATGATCACCGAGGTTGTGATATGTGGGCTCTTTTGTGGTACCACCCGCATAGCCAACGCGGGTTCGAATGACACCATCGATGCTGCCAAACTGGGCATCAGGGCCCCAGAATCAGCCCAGTGCAAAGGTCGCCGTTTCCGTATTCCCTCGCGCCTCAACGTCTATTGGCGGGATAGCCGTCAGATGGCTCGAATCACTTTTTGCAAGCTCCATGTTTTTCCTCTCTTTCCAAGACCTCCAGTCCTGATTTGAGCTGTCGCAACCATGGAGAAGAAGGCCGCCGCCCAGAACCATCACTACTACCAGGAGTAAAACCGTCCAGGGACGAACATGGCCACCTCTATGTTTTTTATTCGGCTCCACTTCAATTCTACTCGTTTTTGATTGGCACAAACTTCAAAGCTAGCGAATTAATACAGTAGCGCAAGCCCGTGGGTGGCGGGCCATCATTGAAAACATGGCCAAGATGTCCGTCACACCGGTTGCACAACACCTCAGTCCTTTTCATGAAAAAGCTGTTATCCGCTTCTGTTCTGATACTGTTCTCGGAAATCGGCTCCCAAAAGCTGGGCCAGCCCGTGCCAGAGTCAAACTTGGTATCCGAGCTGAATAGAGGATTATCACATCCTACACACTGATAGATGCCTTTCCCTTTGAAGTTGTGGTATTTGCCACTATATGGTGGCTCAGTGCCTTTTCTCCTGATAATCTTGAATTGCTCCGGGGTAAGTATCCGGCGCCATTCTTCGTCACTTCTTACAACTTTATCGGTCACATTGAACTCCTTGTGCTTGGTAGGCTCGGAGGAGTTTTTTGCCAGTGTCGTTGGAAAACGTTCTCGGACAAAACCCCAGGCCCACACCGGGAATCCCAAAAGCAGAGCAAAAACGCCTAACTGCCTCAGGAAAAGCCTGCGGCCAGAACGGTCATCTGACCCTGGTAATGGTGATTTCATACCTGTCTCTTTTCCACCGTGGTGGATTGTCGACATCTGTTCTTTGTTGATATGATAATCATTAGTCGGAAAAGAATCCAAGCCATTACAGACAAATGTGTTCATTGTGGGTCGCTCAAAAGCTTTTTCGCCTTGGATTCTGTTCGTTCATGGATTATAAGCGAGACTGAGATTCATACCGTCTCCAGCCTCTTTTTTGAAAAAGTAGGGTGAGAATGCTGTAAAATCTCAAACACGGAGATATCCCTGCCGACATTGAGACGACCGCTGGAATGCCAACTCTAGCCACTGACAGAAAAGTCATATCCTGGGCCCTCTACGATTGGGCCAATTCCGCCTTTGCCACCACCGTAATGGCGGGCTTCTTTCCCATATTTTTCAAAGAGTACTGGAATGTGGGCGTGGCGGCCACCACCAGTACATTCCGTCTGGGACTAGCCAATTCAGTAGCCAGCCTCATTGTTGTTGCCATGGCACCATTGCTCGGAGCAATCGGCGATCAGGGCGGCGTACGGAAAAAATTCCTCCTTTTTTTTGCCGCCATGGGCGTTGTCATGACTGGCAGCCTTTTCTTCGTGGCTCGGGGCGCCTGGCACGTTGCCGTGCTCATTTACATCGTGGCAATAATCGGCTTTTCCGGCGGTAATGTGTTTTATGACTCACTCCTGATAAGCGTCGCTCCCTCCGGCAAAGAGGATATGGTCTCAGCTCTGGGCTTTGGTCTGGGTTATTTGGGTGGCGGGCTGTTGTTCGCTTTCAACGTTCTCATGACTCTCAAGCCCGCCTGGTTTGGCCTGACCGATGTTGGTACAGCGGTGCGTATTTCTTTTCTCAGTGTCGCTATCTGGTGGGCTATCTTCTCCTTGCCTGTAATGATCTGGGTTAAGGAGCCACCGACCCCTGGCAAAACAAGCGGCTGGCAAATGGTCGGTAGTGGTTTCCGGCAGCTCAAAACAACCTTTGGGGAGATCCGCAAACTGCGGGTAGTGTTCTATTTTCTCATAGCTTATTGGCTTTACATAGATGGGGTTGACACCATCGTTAGAATGGCGGTGGACTACGGCATGTCCCTTGGCTTTCCTGCCGCCAGCCTTATCGTGGCTTTGCTCATCGTTCAATTTGTGGGCTTTCCTGCCGCCATCCTCTTCGGCAAACTCGGCGAAAAGCTAGGCACCAAGAATGGTATTCTGTTGGGCATCGTGATCTATGGTGGGGTGACAATATGGGGAAGATTCATGGACAATCCAGGCGAGTTTTACCTATTGGCGGTGGCCATCGGCCTGGTACAAGGCGGGGTTCAGGCACTGAGCCGTTCCCTCTATTCTCGTCTCATTCCCACCAATAAAGCCGCTGAGTTCTTCGGTTTTTATAATATGCTGGGTAAATTTGCCGCCGTGATTGGGCCAATATTGATGGGTTTAGTGGGGGTTCTCACCGGTAACCCGCGCCATGCTATCCTCTCAATTTTAATACTCTTTATAGGTGGCGGAATCATGTTGTACTTTGTAGACGAAAAGGAAGGGGCGCGCCTTGCCCGCCAACTTGAGGACAAAAACTCAAACTAGAAATAAAGGCCGAAAACGAATCTATCTTTGTTCAGACATCAGTACGAACGCTAGGCGCTATGCGCTCTGCGCTTTGCGATTTACACCTTGAATTCCCCCACTGGATACACATCCAGCTCATGCTCGACTATTTTTTTTACCATCTCAAAAAAGTCAATACCCTCAGGGTCGGTTAACCGGATCCTGTTGTCAGCTCCTGGCCAGGCAGAGGGTACACAGGCTGCATCGCTCGTGTCGATGAGCTCTTCTGGGGCCAAGAAGTAAAGACCCAGCTCGTACTCGAAAAGAGAAACCCGCACCAAGAATCGTTCGTCAGCAGAGACGAAACGAAAAAGATCGCCCCTATACATACTTGAGAAATCCACCGCTTCCGGTTCCAGTAGATAGAATAAACGATACATTCCTCTCGGGGTATCATCGGCTTTGTAACTGCCGCAGTCATGGTAATCACCCTGGGTAAAGGTGGCGAACTTGACGCATTTTCGAAATAGTTCTTCGATACCCCTGGCATCATCCTTTTCCCAATGTTTGTCCCAATCAAATTGTGGCGACAGCATCCCAAGCAGTTCTTGAATTTCGTCCTTCACTGCATCCTCCGGATTCTCACCTCCGTCTCACCGATGTTTTTCGCCAATGACAGCAGAGGTCAGATGCTTTGTTTGTGATTCTGCCCCCTGAGATTCAGACCATGTCAAAAAATCTGGAGGGAAGAGGGGCAGGCTCCTCCACAGCGAGCGATTGAACCCCGCTAAAGCGGGATTCAAAATGATTGGAGGAACGTCCTTTCGAAATCTGACCCCTCAGCACTAAAGCTCAACATATTCACCCGGCTTGAGTACTGTCACCCGGGTCGAAGTCTCTTGTTCCACTTGATCTTTCCAAACGGTAGGATCCTGTTTGATCAGGTCAAAAGTGTCATAGTGGATGGGAAGAACTTTTTTGGGTTCGATGAGCTTCACTGCCCTGAGGCCATCTTGCGGTCCCATGGTGAAATTGTCTCCAATAGGCAATATGGCCAGGTCAATTCCCTCTTCCCCGATCAGTTTCATATCGTAAAAAAGGCCCGTATCACAGGCATGATAGATCTTCTTTCCCTGCACATAAAAGAGAAAACCGCAAGGATTGCCACCGTATGAACCATCCGGGAGGGCTGAACCATGCTGGGCAATCGTCAGTTTGACCCGCCCCCACGGATAGTCGAATCCACCTCCGATGTGCTGTGGATGACCGTTTTCGACTCCCTGGTTCAGCAGCCAATTGTGTATTTCGAAGTTGGAAATCACAGTGGCACCAGTCCGCTTGGCAATATCTACCGTATCCCCCACGTGATCACCGTGGCCATGGGAGACAAAGATATAGTCGGCCGGAATTTCCTCTGGCTTGACCGGTGCCAAGGGATTGTCGCTGATGAAGGGATCCACCAGTAGATTCGTACCTTCCGTTTCAATCAAGACACAAGCGTGACTGTACCAGGTTACTTTAACGCTCATTTCCTCCTCCTTTTTGTCAATGTGGGGTTAAAGTTAAAATTGATCAGTCCTGAGCATGACCAGGGTGCATGCTCTGAGCACGGCTATACCCTTGGCATTCAACGCCTCTTCGATTTCGTCTGATTCTGTCCCCGGGTTCATAACGACCCTATCTGGACCCAAGTTGATCATATCGTCAAGCAGCTCTTTCCCTCGCTCTGGACCAACGTAGAGGGTGAGAGTGTTCACTGGGTCCTTGACGCCACTCAAGGCGGGTACTACAGGCACCCCTGCAATTTCTTTTAGCAAGGGATGAACGGGAATGACTCGATGCCCATGCTCAACGAGAGCCCGTACTGCCTGGTTGGAGTAGCGCTCTGGTTTGGGACTGGCTCCCAGTACAACAACAGTTTCTTTCGCGGACATGATCTTGGCGCTGTGCTACTTGCTCTCGGAGATTAAATATTTTGATTTGAGCGAACTATCTATTCTTACCTCAGAAGATTCAATTTTTCAAAACAAAAGATCCGCCACCTTGTACCATTTCATGGTATGGAAGTTGCTTTTAACACGTACCTGAACAAGAAAATGGCGAGCGAACAAACCTTTCAATAAAAGCAGTCCGCTGTTCCATAGCCATTCCCTCTCATTGAGGTTGAAGCTGAGCATGAAACCATACGGTACGATTTTGGATACGGCAAGGGTCAGGTAAAGTGATTCGTTCTCATTTTCCATCTTTTGGTAGGGTGCGACTACAGGTTATTCTTCTTGGAGTGGTAGCCCTTTTATTGGCCCTCAATCTTGTAGTCATGAGTCTTAGATCCTCTATCTCCACCGCCGAAGAGCCCACTGCCCCTGAAGTGCTACCTGACTTTCACCTCCCGGGGTCGATCAGCCTGTGCGATGAATCCATACCTCTGGAAAACCGCCGAATTCTGGAGATGCTGGATCGAGAATTCACCATTGCGGTTTGGGATCGAGCCCAGGTTTTTCTGTGGCTCAAGAGGGCTGGACGCTATTTTCCATACATTGAGGAGAAACTGGCCGAAGCCGGAATGCCCGATGACCTCAAGTACATGGCCGTGGCGGAGAGCGCCCTCATTACCGATATTAAATCGAGGAAGAGAGCGGTCGGACTCTGGCAATTCATGTCGCACACCGGGAGACGGTTTGGGCTCCGGAAAAACCGAATGATAGACGAACGCCTAGATTTTGAACAATCTACTGAGGCAGCCATCAACTATTTAAGACGATTGCATGACGAGTTCGATAATTGGACGCTAACCCTCGCTGCCTACAACTGCGGCGATGCCTTCCTCAAGAGGGAAATGAGGAAACAAAAAGTCAAAGACTTTTATCGGCTTGATCTGCCTCTGGAAACAGAACGATATGTTTTTCGCATCACTGCCATTAAAATTATCATGGAAAACCCGAGACGGTATGGCTTTAGTCTCCCCCCAGAGCGACTCTACCCACCAAACTGGTACGATTCGGTCCCGATCAAAACCAGCAGTCGGGTGAATTTGACAGATCTAGCCCTTGCCCTGGATACAGACTTCAAGGTTCTCAAAGAACTCAACCCTCAATTCCGGCGAAACTATGTGCCCAAAGGGAAACATCAGATTAAAGTTCCTCCCGGCTTCGGTCCTAAGGTAGTTGTTGCCTTGGATGAACTTGGTAAAGGCGGACCCCGAGCAAAAAAAGTTATGTCTGAAAGCCATTATGTGGTTCAGAAAGGTGATACCCTGGGCCTCATTGCCAGGCGAACGGGTGTCTCTATAGCCAGCCTGCGAAGATACAACGATATCCGAGGGTCCACCATATGGGCAGGACAGAAGCTTCGACTTACCCCATAGCCCGGATATTTCATGAAAATGCTCCAGCGAGCGCTAACCCCGTAGTCCGCCTGAGGCGGACGGGGTTAGCGAGCGAACTACAATAAGATGGATTCATTCCTAACATTTCGAACACTCCCTGCAGCGACTCGACTTGAGCGACACGACTTGAGCTCGTCGACAAGTCTCGTCGACAGGTCTTTCAGCAGGGAGCTTCAACTGTGGTGTTCCGGAGCCATTTACCTCTTTGATTTTTTGGACTTTTTAGCCTCCCGCTTCAATTCATTGCTGCCTTTCTTCTTCAAGGGCAGGCAACCACATCCACAATCATCTTTCTCTTTTTTGGCCACTGTTATCACCTCCTTTGTCTGAGTTTTTTCTTTCAAGTAATTTAGTAAATACTAAAATAATTAAGCAAAAAAAGAGAGCACTCCGGATGTCTGGATGTTTGACGAATCGCCGTCGCGAGACCTTGGAGATGGGTGTGCCACCAGGCAACCACAGGGTGTTGGATCCGAGGCGTACCTGAACGGTACGTCGCAGGGTCCAACAACCGAGGACGCCAGGCTTCCGGCTCGTAGAGCCTACAGCTCGGAGAGAAGGACGACCATATCCGAAAACGCAGCAGACGATTCATCAAACATCCAGACTATCACTCCTCCCCCAGTTCCACGATTCGGCTTTGCACTCTCTGGAGCTCCGCCTCAAGTTCCTCCTCGTATTTGCGGAGAAGATCAACTTTATCCCTGGCCCCCTCAAGCTCCGCTTCAGAAAACGCCCCGGTTCCCTTGCAGCCGCAGGTACAGATCCTGGCAAGAAATTCGCCGCACTCTTCTAGGGCAACCGGGTCTATCTGATACGGTATCCAGTAGCCCTTTCGTTCATTTCTGACCAGTCCAGCGTGCTTGAGAATCTTGAGATGTTGCGAAACGGCGGAAGGTGTTATCCCCAGGCTCTTCGACATCTCATTGACACCGAGAGGCCCTCTTTGCTTGAGGAGCTCGATAATTCTTATGCGGGAATCAACTCCCAAAATCTTAAATAATTCCGCCTGTTTGGTTTCCATTTGAATCTCATATTTTAGTAGTTGCTTAAATACTATAAAATTTTCGAGCCCACGTCAACCATTTTTTGCGACTTGCAAAAGTAAAAAATCCGGCTTTGGACTGCCCTCTGAGGGGACTTCAATAGTCTTTCCCCCTTGCGACAGTCTGCTGGAGCCATCATATTTCGGATTGGAGATCTCGGATTTCAGATTGAAAATACAAAGACGAAGCTTCAAAACCACTTGAGAATTCCGCAATCCGCATTCCCAAACCGGGAACCCGCCCGAAGGGTGGGAGTCCGAAGGACAAATCCGCAATCGAAAGGCTCTTACTATTACTAGAATCTAAAACCAAGTTTCAACATCATGGTGAAGCCATCGAGTTCAACCTTTTCATCCTCGAATTTTGCTCTCTCCACAAAGAGGTATTTTCCTTCCAGCCCAATGAAGCCAGAGGGTCGGAGATACCAATGGCAGCCCAGCAACAGGTGGCCTCCGATAACAGTGTCTTCGCCGTGAATGATGACGTTGTTTATTTCGCCATCAAAATTCATAGGATACACTCCGATACCCCCTCCCCCCAAAAGGCGAACCTTTTCTACAGGATAGACGCCTATAGCAGTCAGGGTGAAGGGCCATCCCTGGAGCTCGTCCCCCTGATGATCATCATGAATATAGCCCACGCCAGCTTCCAGAACAAAGTTTGGATGAAAGTATCGTCCATATGAAAGCTCTGCAATGACGGCCCCATCGAGTTCAGTCTCTCTCGAAATGTCTCCGGTGTAAAAATAGAATCCAACACCTGAGGTTACGTAGTTCTGGGCGTCATCTCCCCATGCTGCAGAGGGCAGAACAAATAACAGGCCAACGGCAAAAATGAGCATAACTCTCTTCAATGTGCCCTCCTGTAGTTTTATATTTTCTCCCCGTGCCGGCTGAGCAATCTGAGTCTGGCCTAAAAGTAAAGAATCTGGAACCAAAGGACCCGCCTTCACCGATGCTACGGCGCGGCAGGTCCGGCTTTGGGCTGCCCCCACTACGCAAAGTGTGTGTTAAACAGTAAATGGTGAGGGGTAAACCGATTATGCGCTGGCTTAGCGATTGTTCACCGTTTACTCTTTTTTTCGCTATGCGCCATGCGCTATGCTCTCTGCGCTTTGACTCATTTTCCTGGTCGGACGTGGAGACGGCAGCAGCCTTCCTCTCCCGGTTTCCAGGTATCAGCAAAAAACCGAAAGCCTGCTCCTTCAAAGGTCCCGTAGTCAACCTCGGCAGCTATGTCGCACATTCTGGCAATTTCCTGATCGCTCAATCCCGCCTCCTGATAGGCTTCCTTGAGTGGACAGGTTCTCATCAGGATGTCCAGCCCTTCGGCATCACAGCGAAATATTTCCGGTTGGAACATTTTTCCCTGGTCTGTTGCGCCTGCTAGGAAAGCGTCCTTCAACCCTTCCAGGTCTGCGGGTGAAAATTTCGCATATTTTTTGCCGATCTCGAGGCCGCGGTTGTAGATCCCCCGCTTCATTATTTCTGCCGCTTTTTCGTCCCCTACTTCCTTCCTCAATTCCTGGAAGATGTGATAGTACATCATTCCCCGGTTCTTGTAGGCAGCATAGAGCTGCTGACGCAAGATTTCCTCAGACATGTTTTCTCCTGTGCGAACAAATACAGACCATCTATAATTCAGGCGGTTTGCGCTCGCCTCGCCAGACGATGATCACACCCAGAGCGAATACTGGTAAGCTCACGAGGTAAGCGTTGGTCAGACCCACATACGGGCTGATGAGAAGAAAGAAGCAGCCTGAGCCCAAAAGCAGGATTGCGCCAATAATATAGCGCCAATTACCAATCATGAAAAGCCCTTTGATTGGTTGAGCCAACTGCAGTGAGGGGGATTGGAATCCCTGCAGCTGGCTGCAGGGAGCTTCAATTCTTTTGGTTGCATTACGAATTTTCGAGCTTATCTTCTGAACCTGGAAAGTGCAAGTTGATACACAACTGCTGTGGAAAGCCGAGGACTGGCTTTAAGATTTCAATTTTCTGTCATGGTTGATGAGAGGAGTATAAGTATGTCGTTGCAAAAAAAATTGAGTGCAATGAAAAAGGGGGTTGAGGCTCAAGCGCCCGAGGAAGCCGTGGAGATCATGCATCGTGCCACCCATGACCTTGAAAAATCAGGTATTCTCGATGGCACAGTGAAAGTCGGTGACAAAGCACCTGATTTTTCCTTGCAGAACGCTGACGGCCAAGAATTTCAACTGCAAGAGTTGCTTTCGCAAGGGCCCGTTGTTCTCAGTTTTTATCGGGGTAAATGGTGACCGTATTGCAACCTGGAGCTGGATGCTCTCAAAAAGGCGACCGAGGAATTCAAGGCACTGGGTGCTACTTTTATCGCCATCTCACCTCAACTTCAGTCATTCAACCGGGAATTGAGAGAAGAAAAGAAGTTGAGCTTTGAAATCCTGAGTGATCCCGGCAACGAGGTAGCCCAGCGCTATGGCCTCAAGTTTCAATTCCCTGAGGACCTGAGGGAAGTTTACCTTCAGTTCAACATAGATTTACCTAAATACAATGGAGACGATTCCTGGACACTACCCCTGCCAACCATGCTCATTATTGATCAAAAGGGCTTCATTCGACATACGGCAATAAACGCTGACTACACGGTGCGCCCGGAGCCAGAAGAGACTCTTGCTGAGCTGAAGAGAATCATTTTTGCATAAATAAGGTGGGTTTTCGTTAATGTTCCGGCCCACTTCCCAACCTTATGGAGCAGCCCCCTTTGTCCACTTCATAGAAAAACAATTGTCTGTTACTCTCTGAACTCTTCGGCCACCGGTGTTGTCGTGCCAGCAGTTGTACCCACTAATGCATGTGTTTCCGTCCGGTGGGATGTAATGATACCGGCAAGACAGATCAAGAGTGCACCGACCCAGGTTAAGGAATCCAAGCCTTCGCCCCAGAATAGCCAGCCCAGAAGGGTGGCAAAGACCACGTTGCCGTAGGTGAAGGGTCCCACCTGTGCCGCTGGAGCAAGGCTGTAGCCCTTGGTCAGCAGAAATTGGCCCACTGCGGCCAACAAACCTATAAGAACGAGCAGCCAATAGATTTCCGCTTGCGGTGACTGCCACGACCAGACCAGGGGCACCGCGGAGATCACGGTACCAAACACGGTGAAATAGAAAACGATCCGGATGGTAGGCTCCGATGAGGACATACGCCGGATGCTGACCATGGCCAAAGCGCCGAGAATGCCTGCCCCTAGGCCAATGAACGCGATCGGCTGTAGTATTCCCATACCAGGTTTGAGAATCAGGATGATGCCGATGAAACCGATAACAATTGCCCCTCGCACCCTTCGTACAACTGGCTCACCGAGCCAGATATAGGCAATGATTGGAATGAACAAAGGGGCGGTAGACATAAGCAGAAAGGACTCAGAGAGTCGCAGGTGAGCAATAACATAAAAAAAGCAATACATCCCTCCAAGCCCTGCCATACTGCGCAGAAGGTGGAGGGGGAAATATGATGTTCGAACTCCTCCTGGCGGGTTGCTGTACCAGATCCAGGGTAGAATGAAGAAAAGTGAGCAGAAGTTTCGAAAGAACACAACCATCTCATTGGTGAGCGAGACTGAGACAACCTTTACCAGAGCTCCCATCACCGCAAAGGTGAACGAGGCACCCAATACACACAGGGCGCCTGCCACAGGCTGATTACGATATGTTGCTTGTTGACTTACGGTTTTCATTTCATTCCTAGGGTGGTATCACGTAACCGTCTTGAAAATGCTACAGCGAGTGCATTCCCCGTGGCGACACGACTTGAGCTTGTCGACAAGTCTCGTCGACAAGTCTTGCTGCGGGGTTAGCGAGCGAACTACAACTAAATGGAATCACTTCCTTACATTTCGAAGATTCCCTGCAGCAAGCTGCAGCGAATCTTCAATAGCAGAGGCAGACGGGAAAAACAAGTAAATTCAGGTAAATGGAGGAAGAAAAGATGAAGTCCAGATGCAAGTGGGCCGAGACTGAGCCGTTTTCCCGAGAGTACCATGATACCGAATGGGGCACTCCAGTTCACGATGAGCAGGTGCTGTTCGAATTACTCATCTTGGAGGGGGCCCAGGCTGGGCTGAGCTGGCTGACCATTCTCAAAAAGCGCCAAGAATACAGGAACGCTTTTGATAATTTTGATCCTGAACAGGTGGCACGATATGATTCCAACAAAATCAGGGAACTACTTTTAAACGAAGGGATTATTCGAAATAGACTTAAGATTGAAGCGGCCGTCCACAACGGTAGGGCCTTTCTAGCCGTTCAAGAAGAATTCGGCAGTTTTGCCACCTACGCCTGGAGCTTTGTTGGTGGAAAATCGATTAAAAACGGGTGGAAGAAGGAGACGGAGATCCCGGCCCAGACCAGGGAGTCAATAAACTTGAGCAGTGATTTGAAAAGGAGGGGCTTCAAATTCGTAGGCCCAAAAATCTGTTACGCATTTATGCAAGCCGTGGGCATGGTAAACGATCATACAGTCGATTGCTTCCGTTACCATGAGGTCTGAGGGGAAACAGAAAAGCTTCCCCTTTCCAGGCACTGGCCGGCCATTGTTACTATTTGACAAAACTCGTTGATTATATTATTCAAAGAATAGTTGCTCATACAAGAGTTTCCCTTGTGGGGCAAACCGCTTGGATCCAAGGTGCTGGACTGAGACGGGAAGGCTTTCTCTACTGCAGAAAAATTGCAACAGCCCTCTCGACTTGGTTGGGAGGGCTTTTTTCCTGGCTATTGGGCCTTTCTCGAACTAACTGCCTTTTCCCTTCAAGTTCCCCGTCCGGCATCTCAAAATAAATGATAGAGTGAGTAAATGGCAGTTGACTCCCGGTCTGCCCGGAAGTCGTCAATCCCTTGAAAATGCTTCAGCGAGCGCATTCCCCGTGGTCCGCCTGAGGCGGACGGGGTTAGCGAGCGAACTACAATAAAATGGGATTTCTTCCTTACATTTCGAAGATTCCCTGTCCGCCGCAGGCGGACTGCAGGGAGCTTCAAACATTTTTTCCTTCATCTCTTTGAGAGGTAACTTTTATGCGACAACCTAAACGGAATACTCCTCTAAGCCCGGGAAAACTCGCCATCCAGGAAAAAATCGACAGCATCCTGGAGGAGAACCGGCGGTTGCTACAAAGCCTCAGTGACGACGCCGTGGAAGATTTTATCAGGAGGATTGAGGCGGCCAAGACCATTTTTTGCTCGGCTCAGGGAAGATCGGGTTATGTGCTCCGCTGCTTTTGCATGCGGTTGATGCACCTTGGCTACCGGGTATACTTTTGCGGTGAAACCATTACCCCTGCCATTGGCGAAGGCGATCTCCTTGTGGTCCTGAGCGGCTCCGGGGAAACCGCCTCCACTCTTGACTCAGTGCAGATTGCCAAAAAGCGTGGTGCCATGATCTTTGGCATCCTCGGACATCTGGACTCGAGAATAGCTCCACTTGCAGACCATAGCATTCATCTGCCTGGCACCACCAAACTAAGGCGAGACAGTGAACCAGTCTCTTCCCAGATGGCTGGCTCCCTGTTTGAGCAGAGTGCCTTCATTGTCCTGGAAGCGATTGTTCTCGCCCTCAGCCAGAGTAGGGGAGAGGAGATTGATGGCGAATTAAGACTGCATGCGGTTATCGAATGACAAAGGAGAACGTGTGAAGCCAATCCTGCAACTAGCGCTTGATTTTGTTGATCTGCAACGAGCTTTGAAAAACGCTCAAGCCGGGATCGCCGGCGGAGTTGACTGGCTTGAGGCAGGCACCCCCCTCATCAAGAGTGAGGGGCTCAATGCCGTCCGGGAGCTACGCAAGCTGTTTCCTCAAACCACAATTGTTGCGGATATGAAAATCATGGACACCGGCCGGGTGGAGGTCGAAGCCGCGGCAAAGGCCGGTGCCAATATCGTCGATGTTCTCGGGGCAGCCAGCGATGCCACCATCCAGGAGTGCATCCAGGCTGGCAAGAACTATGGCGCTAAAATCGTGGTGGATATGATCGCGGTTGAGGATGTGCTGTCCAGGGCGCAGTTTGTCGAGAAACTCGGCGCCGACTATGTGACCATCCACTGCGCCGTTGACGAACAGATGCAAGGCAAGGACCCTTTTGGCACTTTGCGCCAGGTGAGCCAGGTATTGAACATCCCGGTGGGAGTGGCCGGGGGTATCAACTCTGAAACCGCCGGCGAGGCTGTGGAGGCCGGCGCCGCCATTGTAATTGTCGGTGGCGCAATCAGCAAAGCTCTGGACCCTGAGCAGGCAGCCAACGATATCCGCCAAGGACTCGATACTGGCAAGAGCATCAGCACCACTCTTTTTAAGAGGGGAGGAGAGTCTCAGATCCGAGAGATTCTGGAGCAGGTGTCTGCGGCCAACCTCTCCGATGCTCTACACCGCGGTGGGGTTCTTCAAGGAATTCGGCCATTATTCCCAGGCATCCAGATGGTGGGGCGGGCGATTACTGTGAGAACCTATCCGGGCGATTGGGCCAAGCCGGTTCAGGCCATTGACCTGGCCGAGCCAGGTGACGTGATCGTTATAGACGCCGGAGGGGTGGGCCCCGCCCTCTGGGGAGAACTAGCCACCCACTCCGCCGTGCGCAAGGGCTTGGCTGGGGTAGTCATCGACGGCGCCCTCCGAGACAGCGATGAGATAGTCGCCTTGAAATTTCCAGCCTTCAGTAGACTGGTCATGCCCAACGCTGGCGAACCTAAAGGCTTTGGCGAGATTGGGGTGCCGGTGACGGTTGGTGATATGCGGGTGGAGACTGGAGATTGGTTACTGGGTGATGGGGATGGCGTGGTTGTGTTGCCCCGGGCCATGGCAGTGGAGTACGCCAACCGGGGCATGGATGTGTTGGAAAAAGAAAATCGCATCCGAGAAGAGATCAAGGAGGGAAGCACCTTGAGCAAAGTGACCGAACTGCTGCGCTGGGAAAAGAAGTAAAGAATCCGGACCCATCGAAGATCCCGCTGTTCGGGGAAGGACCCTGCTTTTGGGCTGCCTCCAAAGGGAACGACTCAAGGCACATATCCTGTGTTAGCTAGCAGCAGACACCAGGCAGCGGGCAGCAAAAGAAGAACAGTGTCTATATTCTTAAGAACCCCATGCCCCATGCTATGCTCCATGCCCTGACCCTTGCGCCTTATGACGCAAAACGCTAAGCGCAAAGCGAAAAACTGTAATGTAAAGACTCCCTAGATTTTTACGCTATGCGCCATGCGCTATGCGCCATGCGATCTGACCTGGCCCCAAGGACCAGGTTTTTGATGTTGAATAAAAAGAACGGATACTTTGGACATGAATATTACGGTAATCGGGCCGGGAGCTATCGGTTGCCTACTCGCTGCTTACCTGACCAGGGCCGGAGAAGAGGTCTCTCTTTTGGATTACCGGCTCAAACGGGTCACTCTGCTCCAGGACAGAGGAATTGCCGTCGATGGAGAAAGAGAGACATTCCATACCCCAATCAAAGCGACTGCCTACCTTACTGAGATAAGGTCCACAGATATATTTATTCTCTGCGTCAAGGCCAGTGATACTGCAGTTGTCGCCACTACGCTCAAAGACGCGATTCCTCCTGAGAGTCACCTCCTGACCCTACAAAACGGCATGGGCAATAGAGAGAAACTGAGCGAATCCTTTGGAAGCGATCGGGTATTCGCCGGAGCCACTTCCCACGGCGCAACCTTGCTGGAGGTGGGACGTGTGCGTCACGCCGGCTATGGCGAGATATGGTTGGGAGGGACGAGTGGGAGCAGCTCAAATAAGGCGAGCCAGGCGATACTCCAAAATCTGGCAGCCACAATGAATCGGGCCGGATTGCAAGCCCACGTCGTTGATGATATTGAATCTATTCTGTGGAGTAAGCTGGTGGTGAATGTCGGTATCAACGCCCTTACTGCCATTCTCGGGGTGCCAAATGGCGAGCTCCTCAAAACCCCCACGTGCCAGAATATCATGGATCGCGCGGTAGCGGAAGCTGTCCAGGTAGCAAGCGGTTGCGGGATCAAGCTGCAACTACCGGAAGAGCTCGAGAGGGTTAGGGCCGTGTGCAACTCCACCGCCGTCAATATCTCTTCCATGTTGCAGGATGTTCAACGGCAGAAAAAGACAGAAATTGACCAGATCAACGGTGCCGTGGTGCGAATGGCTGCCAGCCTTGGAATGGCTTCCCCGGTAAATGAAGTGCTCACCGCTCTGGTTCGAGGTCTCGAGGCAGGATACAACGTGGAAGGGGACAAACCATAGCCTGCATTATTCACGAATCCCAAGGATTCGTGAATCGGCACCTGCAAGAAAGCTATTTGCTTTCATGCAGGTTTCGACGCGGTGTTTCACACCTTGTCCTTCGACAAGCTCAAGACCCTGAGCAAAGCCGAAGGGCTCGTAGGGCGGATTGTTTTGAAGCCGAAAGGCTTCATGAATAATCCGGGTTACACTGGTTCAATCTTTCCAAGTCGGGCTCAGGTCTTGACCGCCGTAGGTAACATCTACAGTTTTCCAACTACCGTAAATTCGTCTAGAGCCTGTTGGTCGCTCTCGAGTGTCTGGTTGAACTCTCCAATAGCGCTGTCAAGTACTTCCTGCAGCAATTTCTGCGGCTCAGGGTGACCTTGAGTGATGGTATGAAATAGCTTGCCAAGTAATCCAGCATAAAGCTGGTAGGGCGATGCAAACTTCTCCGCCGTTCTCGCACCAGCCATAATCTGATAATCACCAGCAACATCTTTAATACAACACGAAACCAAATAACCTACTGCTTCGTCGGTATCCACCTTTTTGGCCATGGACCTTATGAGATTTTCCATCAGTTTCTCCTATCAAAACCTACCAAATTTCGTACACTCGCTGGATTTCATCCCGCCAAAATTCTCGCTTGTCCTCGTCTGTCTCTCCGTCGAATTTATTCAACTCTTTGGCGAACTGAAAAAAGCCTTCTCCAGGCATTCTTGTAGTTGACTCCACAGCCACAGCACTGAGCATTGGCCTGCCATTATTGTGCTCGTCCTCATTGATCTCCCCGAGAAGTTGACCAATCTCCTTGGCCATGCCTCCATGAGCTTCCAGGCCCATTATCTGCCTGATCTCTTCATAAGGCACACCCTCTTTTCTCCTGGCCGCATTAAGCAGCTTACAGTAAACGAGACTATATGTCCGCGTTCCACGATATTTGTCTGGTACTATTGCCATCGACTTCTCCTTCTATGCGCAACCAGTACCCTTACCCCGGATATTGCGCGAATCCATGTTGCCAAAACTGGCATTGATTATCTATCAATGCCGTGGTTGACTCAACCACTTTATTTTCGCTACCAAACCCCTTCCCCCTCACTTCATATAATACCTCACAAATTCACAGGGGACAGCAGCAAAACCATATGATTATCATACATCACATGGCCCACCGAGAGAGGCCAATATGTCATCACCCATGAGACATTACTGATGACCCAACGCTAGGAGTGCTTGGCATGATTCCTGCTTTGAAAAAACGCTTAATTTGTTTGAAAATTTGGTTCTTTTTGCTTCGCTCTTCAATCCAGTCACGGAGAGGAGCCAGCTGGAGATAGAGAGAAAATAGTATGATTAAAGAGGAAAAGGCATTTCTCGTTGTTATGAGCATTGCCATCGGGGCGATCGCCTCATCTGTAACGATCGTCGGTCGGTACCTTCCTATTGCCCATGGGTTACTTCTGGGTTTAGCCATCTCATTGTTTTATCCTGTTTTTATCATCGCTATGGTCAGATTCTCTATGGCACTGAAATCATGGGCATATGGCGAGAAGTCTGATGATTGGATGGCCAACGGCCGAGAGACCGCGAGAGCGTATCTTTTCATTCTGTTTCCAATTGTGTTGCCTGTTCTGGTAGTCTTTTATTTGTCTTTCGGAATAGTAAACCGAATTTTCAAATATAAGACCGTTTAAACTGTTAGCCCGGATACTTCATGAATCACATTCAGCCCATAACCTTTGATCCAGTAAAGCTTTGTCCTTTACGCCATAAAAATGGAAGTGAAAGACATTGGGACTGTGTGCGACAATTTGATATTCTCTAGCACACAAATTCCTAACATTCGAGACTGCACGCCCCGAGGAGTCCTTTAACAGAACATGTACCTGTCGTCATTCATACACCGAGACGATTTATTCGATATCACCGAGCGTTGGCTTCTGGGACGACTGGAGCCCGACGATGGCATGCGCATCACCAAAATCCTTTTCTGCGATGGCTTCGTACTGGGCCATACGCTTGAGGCTGTAGCCGCGGTTTTGCTGAAGATGGCCCATGGGCAACCCTTTCATCAAGAACGCATCCGATTCAAAGGCCAGCTTCGCGATGCTATCTGTCAAAGCGCCCAGGACGGCAACACTCGCACCAAAGAACTGGTTCATCTCTACCAAACAAATCCCGAGTTCTTCTACCGAGAAGCACCCATCAATGGCGCCATTTGCGTGGACCAACAGAATCGCCTCTTGGCCCTCTACCGAGTAAAACGTCCCAGGCGGATAGCTGAAAAGGCCAACCGTTACGTGGCCAATTGGATCTTCCAGTTGGTCCAAGATCGAGCGAGGGAGATGGCAGAGGAGCGAGCGCAAAAACATAATATACCCCTGCAAGCACTCATTACCTCAGCCAAGCAAATGGATTTCGAGTTTGTTACTGCTGAGAAGGACATTTCCGGGAGGTTCAGAGATAACAATATTGAACTTGACAAAGCGGCTCTTAAAATCCACGACGTCGGAGGTCTTAAGATTGTGGCGGATGAAGAGAAGCTTTCGCAGCTTGAAGAAGTGCTTTCCAAAGATCCGAACATCAGAGTAATTGACCGGGAGAATTTTTCAGGAAATTACCAGGCTACCAGCCTTATCATTGAAGTGCCTTGGGACCGAGACCGTGTCTGTCGCAGCTATATGGACCAGCGGGCGTGGGATAGATACCTCGAACGTGGTCTTCCTGAAGCAGAATTGAACAAGGGTTTGAAGCCTTTCCTGAAGGGCTCCAGACCTACCCTCAAAATCGAATTGATCCTTTCCACCTTCGCTGACATGGTAGAATCAGAGTTGGGCAACAGCCTTCATGAAGAAAGGATCATAGCCCAGAGAGACAGCAAGGTCTATAGAGGGTACATCCCCATGAATGTGGAGTTTCTGATCGAATATCTTTTTGCAGTCGGAGTAAGCCCCCATATTCATATCGACAGATTGCCCATAAAGCTCTGGGGACGCTATCTTCCTGATACGGTTATCGACCAGATCAGGGCGCTGTATAAAATGCCAGATTTTGAGCTTTTTTGTTGATGAGCCCGAATATTTCATGAATTGCTGTCGCGAGACCGCGGAGATGGGTGTGCCACCTGGCAACCGCAGGGTGTCGGTTCCGAGGCGTACCTGAACGGTACGTCGCAGGGACCGACATACGAGGACGCCAGGAAGGGCACCCACATCCGTGGTCACAGCAGGTAATTCATGAAATATTCGGGCTAGGTGTGATTTGAGATGACGCCGCTGAGGAAAGTGCGGTCATTGCCGGAAATCTTCGTAAAGCGGATACCCATCTCGTGGTAGGCAGACTTACCTTCAGATTTGCGCCCGTTGCTCCAAACTATTTCTGCGTTGACCAGAACTAAACGATCCTTGGTACTCATTACCAGACGAAAAGTATCTTCCAAATCAGGTTTTTCTGGACAGCGGATAAACGCGCCTCCGAGACTGACATTTTGCGTTTGACCATCAACCAGACCATTAGATGTGGTCATCACCACAGGCCATTTTATCCTGGCCCTGCGATGTCGGCGATTCTCTGCAGACCCAAATCCACTGAATAAAACAGACAGCTTTGCAACCGGTCTGTTAATAAGCTGTTTGACCACCTCTTGCTCCCCTACTCGGTAAAACCTCCACCGGACTCGTGCCTGGATCCCTGTTTTCAAAAATTGAGGCTTCATACCATACAAGGAGGGGGAAAGGCAAGCCTATTCGTAGCTAGCATGGAAGCGTGGAAAAACATGGTAGATAATAGACTAGAATAACTCGAAAAAAACGCCTGGGCCTGACGGCCCTGACGCTTTTTCTTTTGGTGCGCCCGGCAGGATTCGAACCTGCGACCTGCGGATTCGTAGATGAGGCTAGACTAGCTAAGTTATTGAAATCATTAAAATCAGAAAAGATCAAGTTGCTGTTTTTTTGCCCCAATCTGCAACCTATACGCAACCATTTTCCACGTTTTGCAGAGCTGGCGTCACCAGAAGATGGTCCCCCCTACCCACCCCCCATTTGACCCAATCCTAACATCCATATTCAAAAATAGGGAGGCTCCACTGTCACCCTGGAAACCCTGGTGCAAAATGTGGTAGAAAATTAGGCAGGGGCAAAGTGAGAATTAAAGTAT
>JAJDNL010000104.1 GCA_022340745.1 Deltaproteobacteria bacterium | reverse complement strand
AGCTTGTAGACCAGATCACTCATCTCTTGGCAGCTGGAGACGATGTAGTTTTTGTCAAAAACATAATCACCTCCCAGCTTGTCGCCCATTGCCGCAATCGAATCCAAGATTTTGTTATTCTTCTCTAAAAGCCCCTGGAAGGTCTTAAACAAGACTACAAAGGGGACTTGGCGGCGATGCCTTTTTCCCGTGAAAACTTTTTTGAGCTTGCCAAAAACGGTCATTGGTTGATCAGTGCGCACCCTTTTCACCTTTGAAGATGACGCCCATCAGCAATCCTGCGGCAATGGCAATAATAGTGGCCAAGACCCCGTACAGAGCGCCATGCTCAAAGGCAAGTCTGTAGATTAATGCGGGGAACCCAACCTGCTCCACTTGTAGCTCCGCTGTGGTCTTTGCCGACACAATACCATCCTTTACCGCGAAGGTTTCCACCAAATATTTCCCTGGGGTAAGACGGGGGGGGATCTGCAACACCGCCTCGAAAGACTTGCTGCCGGACGCCGCCTCACCGTAGGTGACTCTGTCTGTTTCTATGGCATAAAGTCCTTCGCTCTTTTTCAGTTCGACAAACTCCCGGAAAATCGTTTCACTTCCTGCCTCGGCTGGGCTGACCTTGACCTCCTTTTTTAACGCAGCAAAGCCAAAGCCCAGTTCCTCCCACTGAGAGGGTTCCGTCCTGATAGTGGACCCAAGAGCTTTCGAAATAGAGACAAGATAAAGGTTTGGCACCCTATGGATGGTGATGGAGTCGAGGTTCATCCACAAAAGACCCAGTACCTTTCCTTTCTTCTTCAAGGCAACATCGTGGACCATGCCAGATAATCTCACCACCACCTCCGCGTCTCGAGAGACATCACCGGAGACATACACCTTCGTTCCGTTGAAGAAGGCGCCGATATCAATGGCCTCAGGAGCCAAATGAGCCCTTATGTCAGCCGTTGCCGAGGAAAACGGCTGGCCCAGAAAAAAGCAGCAGGAGAGAACCAGAAAAGTTGCGATCTTTTTCAGCATATTAATGTCCTCCCTTGTATGCTACCATGATGTCAGGCGTCAGGAGAAGGCTCAAGAGCATTTTCACCATTACCAGAAGAACAATTGAGGCCAGGAGTATCTTGAGCTGGTCTCCCCCTAATTTCTTGCTTATTTTGGCCCCGAACTGTGCCCCCAGGGTGGAACCCAGGAGCAGGAGAAGGGCCAGTACGAAATCAACGGTATGATTTGAGTAGGCCTGCAGGATGGTAACGTTAACACAAGTAAAAAGGATCTGGAAAAGGCTGGTTCCCACCACCACGTGCATCGGCATTCTCAACAGGTAGACCATCACCGGGACCATTATGAAGCCGCCGCCCACCCCCATTATCGCCGCCAGAATACCGACAAATACGCCCAAGCCCAGAGGCATGAGCACGGAGAGCCTGACCCCGGAGGTCTCGAAATTCGTCTGCCACGGGAGCTTGCTCAGCATGCGAGCATATCTCGACTCCTTCGCCACAGCAGGTTCCGGCGCCACCTTTTTCTTTCTTAGCGCCTGCAGACTCTCCCAGAACATATAGCTGCCGACAAAACCGAGCATGAGCACGTAGGTGATCTGGATCAAAAAATTAGCATTGCCAACCGCGCGCAAGATCTTTATGATTTGAACTCCCACCGTTCCACCAATCACGCCACCGATGAGCAGAAGGATGCCCATTTTGAAATCCACATTGCCTAGCCGGTAATGCGCCAGGGTGCCCGAGGTGGATGCCCCCACAATCTGGTTGGAGTCCGAGGCCGCGGCCACTGTTGGTGGTACGCCGATCATGATCAGCAAGGGGGTCATCAAAAAGCCACCTCCGACCCCAAATATGCCGGAAAGAAGCCCAACCAAGATACCCAAAGAAAAGATCAGTAAGACATTGATGCTGCTACCCGCAATGGGCAGATAGAGGTGCCAGAACATATTCATCTCCTCACAGCTAGGGCCAATACAGTTGCATTAAGAGTTGATTTTGATAGTACAGTTGGCAGAGATGATGGGAGCTTGGCCATTATTTCACAAGTAGGAAGAAATGAAAAGGTATTTTAGTATGGCAAGTGAAACAATGGTATCGACTACTATTTTTCATAAACTCCTGCTCTTTCATCTTCCTCCAGAGGGTGGTCCGGGGCTGGTCTTCCACCCTGACCACCCCAGCCAGAGGCATATTGTAGCAAGCGGCATACCGTTATTTCATCATCCACTAGGGCTATGCGAGCTTCCATTTTGTACCTCAGGTATGTCCCCCGCCAGGGGGAGAAATACAGAGAACGTGGATCCTTTTCCTACCTCACTTGCTACTTCTATATAGCCGCCGTGCTCCCGCACGATTCCATACGTCACTGAAAGACCGAGCCCCGTTCCCCGTCCCACTCCTTTGGTGGTGTAGAATGGATCGAATATCTTCTCCAAGCGTTCAGCCGTTATCCCCACCCCTGTGTCCTGTACATCAACTCTATTGTAGTCAGAGGAATATGGGGTTGCCCTAACAATGAGCTCACCACCGTTAGGCATTGCATGAATGGCATTCAAGAAAAGATTCAAGAACACTTGCTGAAGGTGACGCTTGGCCCCCTTGATTTTTGGCATTTCCGAGGGCACCTCCACAGTCAGACCAATGCCGGTGAGCATCAGCTGGTTTTTCACCAACTTCACGGTGCCCTGGACGACATCATCGATAGAGAGCTCGGTAAAGGATGGGCGTTCGCTCCGGGAGAAGTCTAAAAGACTGCCCACAACCTCAGCGGCTCTTTCGGCCTGATAGAGGACGTCCAAAACGAGTTCTTTTGCTTCGCCGGGGATCTCTCGTTCGAAGTCTTCAATGAGCGCCTCCGCAGTCAAATAGATATTGTTGAGAGGATTGTTGATCTCGTGGGCAACCCCGGCAGTAAAGGTGCCGAGAGCGGCAATTTTACGAGACTGTACCAACTCTTCCTGACTGGCATCCAACTCTCGGACCATCTTGTTGAAGGCGGCTGCAAGGTCATATATCTCGTCCTTCCTTTTGGGATTGTATTCCATGGGAGCAAAGTTACCACGGGCGATATCTCTTGTTGTTCGCTGGATGAGCTGTAAAGGCTGGAGTATATCTCTTACCACAATTCGAAAAGTAAGGAGAATTGCGGTTATAAAGATAAGCAAGAAAACAAAGGGAATAACTAAGGTGCGAATAAGAACTTTGTGAATCCTTTGCCGCTTGTTAGATATTAACTTCTGGACGAAATCCACCAGTTCCTTGCCTTTCGACCTTACCAAGGTTACATCGGCTGAACTCATGGCATTGTTGTCTGTGACAAGATAGCTGCTTAGTAACCTCCGATAATCACTTAAGATATTACGAAATCGACTGAACTCGTCTTCCCCGACAATGAGCGAGATATTTGTGGCCAGTGTATCGGCTAGATCTCGCGATTTGTCAAGATAGGCTATCGACTCTTTTAAGCTTGAGGAATCCTTGTACAAAACAAAGTTTTTTTCATAGCGTCTAGCCTCTAATATATTGTTGGATAAGTCATCATAACTCTCAATAATATGTAATTTGTTGCTCAAGGAGTAAATGCTCAAATAAGTTATAGTGGTAGCAACGAGGAGCAGAGCAACCCCTAAAGAAAACACAGCAACAATTCTAGCTCTTATTGTATTAAACATAACGTGCTATCTCTAGCGCCTTATCATCCAAAGTTATTGCTTATCGATGTCTTAATTTTATAACCAGACCTCGGGCAAACAGACCTGCTTCACCCGTCGACGCTTGCCAACATTCTGCCGCTGCGGCGCGGCACATTATTCTTCTCGGGGAAAGTCGCTAAGAACAACAAATGAAGCAAGGGTAAAGTTAGCACATATGAAAGGCGAGTGTAAATATCTCAGTGCTGAGGTGCTGTAATAGTCCTGGGCAAAGAGTTGTGCGGCTATGGCTCGGCAAGGCGCTGCTGAGCAAATAGAGCTCGTGATAATCCACTTGGGGTGAGAAGTTTTCACGTAACTCTTTCTTGACGGCGTCTTGTAAAAGACATACATTAGCACGGCAATTGCTGGAGGGGTGATACAACCATGATCCCTGATCGAACTGAGACCATAGCCAGACTCAATTCATATCTGGATCAAAAGCAGCTGGATACTGCAGTGGAGATGCTCGCCCAGCTCCACCCCGCTGATATTGCCGATCTCTTGGAATCGCTGGAAGAAGAAGAAAAGAGAGCAGTTTTTCAAGAGTTGGATACCGAGGTCGCCTCAGAGGTGATCGCTCACCTGTCGGAATTCTCCCAAGAGCAGATTCTTTCTGACTTATCCCATCGACGTCTCGTCCAAATCGTGGACGAGATGGACTCCGATGATGCTGCCGACCTTCTTACCGGCGTGCCCGAGGAAGTGGTCGAGAATGTTCTGGCTCGCATTGACGCCAAGGACTCGGAGCACGTGCGACGGCTCCTCGTTCATGGGGAGGAAACGGCCGGCGGTATTATGCAAGCAGAGCTCTTGGCTGTGCCACTGGAAGCCACCATTGCCGAAGCCATCGATCGCGTTCGTCTCCTGGGTGAGAACCTCGACTACTTGACTAATGTCTTTGTCACCGATTTCCAGACCAAAGTTCTCGGACAGTTGAGTCTAAAGAGGCTCATCCTGGCAGACCCTGGGGACAAAGTCTCCCAGGTCATGGACTCAAATTTTCACCCAATACCCGTAGATATGGACCAGGAAGAAGTGGCAAGCATATTTCAGAAATATGATCTGCTCTCAGCTCCGGTGGTGGAAGCGAATGGCACTCTGGTAGGCCGCATCACCATCGATGACATCATGGATATCATTGAGGAAGAGGTCTCTGAGGACATTCTCCGCATGGCCGGTAGCCATGAAGATGAGCTGATTTACGGGGATAAGATCTGGAAAATTTCCCGACTCCGGTTGCCCTGGCTTATCACCAACCTATTCGGGGGTTTGTTGACCGGCTACCTCCTCTGGCTCTTCAAGGTCGCCCTGCACGATGCCATCGTTCTCATTACCTTCATCCCGGTCATCACCGGTATGGGGGGTAATGTTGGCATTCAGTCATCCACCATCACCGTAAGGGGTCTGGCCACAGGTGATGTTGATCTGCAAAGGCTTGGCCGTACTATCTTCAAGGAAGTCAGGGTGGGTCTGCTCATGGCCCTGGCCTGTGGTTTTACCCTGGGGGTCGTTGCCGAAATCTGGCACCAGAATCCCGCTTTGGGAGTTGCCGTCGGCAGTGCCATGGCAGCGGCCATCGTGATTGCTTCGCTCATGGGCACCCTGGTACCCATCATCTTCAAGCGCTTGGGAGTCGACCCTGCGGTGGCCTCCGGACCTTTCGTTACCACCGCAAACGACATAACCGGCATTCTCATCTACCTGTCCATCTCCACCTTGTTTCTGAAATACATCATCCAGTAGGGAGAATATCGAGATTTCGTTTCTTAGACAATTGAGCACGGATGAAATATTCTCGTTTTTTCTCCTGTTTTCGTCTTATCGTTCCCAATAAGTGAGTCTAACTAGTTCATGAACAGTAGATATTTCCGCAGATTGACCTCTTTGATCGGAGTGGTCCTCTTCGCTCTCGCTCTCTGGGTCTTGTATCACGAACTGCGGGGCCATCAGCCTCGTGACATTGCAAAGTATATACAGGAACTCCCCAGAGCCAGTCTCCTTTCAGCTTTAGGCATCACCTGCCTGAATTACATGGTGATGACCTATTACGATGTCTTGGCTCTGCGATATCTCCGCCACGAACTCTCATACCGCAAGATAGCTTTCGCCTCATTCATCGGCTACGCCTTCAGCAATAACATGGGATTTGGCTTGCTAGCCGGAGGTTCAGTGCGGTACTACCTTTATTCTGCTTGGGGGCTTTCCGCCGTGGAAGTCACATCGGTAGTGACCTTTTGCACTATCAGTCTTTGGCTTGGTTTCATGGCTGTAGCAGGTACGGTTTTTCTTTTTGAGCCCATGGCAATTCCAACAGCTTTGCATTTTCCATTCCTCTCTGTCCGCGTGCTTGGTCTGGTCTTTGTCGCAGTGGTAACGGGGTGTTTGATTTTTAGCGTACTCAAGAAAAAACCTTTCGAATTCAGGAATTGGAAGTTCCGTCTTCCCTCAGCCGGTATGCTCTGCGCCCAACTAGCTCTGGCCTCAATGGATTGGCTTTTGGCAGCGGGCATCCTCTATGTGATGTTGCCGTCATTATCAGGTCTTTCCTTTGTCAAATATCTGGGAATTTACCTGTTGGCCCAAACGGCGGGGTTGGTCAGTCAGGTACCGGGCGGGCTTGGGGTTTTCGAAACCATCTTTCTACTTTTGCTCTCCAACACCATAGCCCGTCCTGAGATACTCGCGGCACTCTTGCTGTATCGGGCACTTTACTATCTCTTTCCTCTTCTTTTGGCAGTATTATTTCTGGGAGTGAGAGAACTCTCCCTGCGCAGGGAGAGCCTACGACCCTTGGGCCAGATTCTTGGAGATTGGGGATCGGCTGTCATTCCACGCGCGCTGGCCTTTGCCACATTGCTGGCCGGTGCCCTTCTCCTCTTCTCGGGAGCGATACCCTCGGTTCCCTCGCGAATTAAGTGGCTGAGGCATTTTGTGCCCATTCCCCTTCTCGAACTGTCACACTTTATGGCGAGTCTTGTTGGGGCTGCCCTGCTGCTTGTGGCCAGGGGGCTTCAGAGAAGACTCAATGGAGCGTATCTATTTACTGTTTTTCTCCTTGGCCTAGGGATCACCTTTTCGTTACTGAAGGGCTTTGATTACGAGGAGGCGTTGATTCTGACGGTCATCCTGGGTGCAATTTTTTCCTGTCGGCACAGCTTTTACAGAAAATCCTCACTCTTCACTGTCCGGTTTGATTCCAGATGGATCGCCACTGTCGTAATAGTACTCATCTGCACTGTCTGGTTGGGATTCTTTTCCTACAGGCACGTGGAATACTCTGGAGATCTCTGGTGGCGATTTACCCTCTTCGGAAATGCTCCCAGATTCCTGCGAGCCACTGTGGGAGTTTTTTGTTTTTTCCTGCTTGTCTCTATTGCAAAGTTAATTCGTCCTGCTCCGCACCACCCTTCTGCTACGAGGCAGGAGGAGATTGAGCGAGTAGAAGAGATCGTCCACCGTCAACGACGAACCTCCGCCAACCTTGCCTTCCTGGGCGACAAGAGGTTTTTTTTCAATGCGAAAGAAAACGCCTTTATCATGTACAACATCGCCGGGAGAAGCTGGATAACCATGGGAGATCCCAATGGTCCAGCGGAAGAGTGGCCCGAGCTTGTTTTTGAATTCAGCGACACGAGTGACCATCTCGGCGGCTGGCCTGTTTTTTATGAAGTAGGACAGAAACATCTGGATGTTTACCTTGACGTGGGTCTGGGTCTTGTAAAACTTGGAGAGGAGGCCCGGGTTCCTTTGGCAACCTTTGCACTGGAAGGAAGCAAACGAAAAGGATTCCGTTATACCAGGAACAAACTTGCCCGAGAAGGCTGCACATTTGAAGTGCTTCCTCCGGGTAATTTTCTTCCTCTTCTTCCAGAATTGCAGCAAGTGTCAGATGCGTGGCTCGCGGAGAAGGCTACTAGTGAAAAGGGGTTTTCCCTCGGCTTTTTCAAACCAGAATACCTGAAGCGATTCTCTACCGGGATCGTTCGGCAAAAGGGAAAAATCCTGGCCTTCGTTACTATTTGGGAGGGAGCTGAGAACGAGGAGATTTCCTGTGATCTCATGCGTCATCTCCCAAAAGCTCCTCACGGAGTCATGGATTATATGTTTTTGGAACTCCTGCTCTGGAGCAAACAGCAGGGATACCGCTGGTTCAACCTGGGCATGACACCTCTGGCTGGGCTGGGGGATCACAGCCTCGCGCCCTTGTGGGATCGGCTGGGGACTTTTATCTTCCGCCATGGCGAGCATTTCTACAACTTCCAGGGGGTGCGGCATTATAAGGAGAAGTTCGATCCAGTGTGGGAACCGAAATACCTGGCGTTTCCGGGACGCATCGCCTTGCCTCGCATTCTCCTCAATCTGGCCTCCTTGATTTCGGGAGGACTCAAGGGCGTTGTCGCCCGATGAGGTAGGGAAGAACGGAAGGTGTACCAAAAACGAGCAATATTTTGCTAACCACGATAGAGTCGAGAGAAGATAGTCATGAGAAAGGTACTGATTGTTTCTTGTCTTATTTCTCTTTTGTTTTCAATGGTCTGCGACCTTTGTTACAGTGCTAGTCTTTCCGGACCGTCAAAGCCTGCCGATATTTTGCTCATCTCCGGGGTTATCACCGATACACACGGCAAAGGTGTGAGAGGGGCGAAACTCAGCTTTTTTCTCAATGGTCACCAGGCCGATCACCAGGAAAAGGTTTTTACCTCCCATACTGGCGCTTATGAAGCCAAGATTTTTTTCCCTCACAATAGCCTTTCTCAAGGGATAGTGGAAGTCGAGGTCAGTAAAACCGCCTATGCCAGGCAAGGGCGGATCAAGGTAACGACCGTGCGGGATGAGAAACAAGATGGCCAGGGCAACCGCTATTACCTGGCCCACCTGGACATCGTTTTAGAAAGGGTTCTTTCCCCCGGCTTCTGGATTGCCTCGGTAACGCTTCTTCTGGTCTATGTTCTTATCGCCCTGGAAATAGTCCACCGGACTCTGGCGGCTTTCCTGGGAGCCTCGTTGATCTTGGCTGTCAGTTATACCGCCGGGACTTTCTACCCCAGCTTTCGCATCCTCACCTTTGATGACGCCGCACGGGCCATCGATATGAATGTGATCTTTCTCTTGATAGGGATGATGATCATTGTGGGGGTACTGAAGAGAACCGGGCTCTTTCAATGGTTGGCCTACAAGTCCTATGAACTGGCACGGGGTAATGTCTTCATTCTTGCCGCCACCCTCATGCTTGCCGCTGCGGTGGCCTCCTCCATGCTGGACAACGTCACCACCATGCTGCTGGTAATTCCGGTTACTATAGAAATCGCCGTAACCCTCGAGATACATCCCACAACCTTGCTGATACCGGAGGTTTTTGCTTCCAACATCGGGGGCACGGCAACCCTCATCGGAGATCCACCAAACATTATGATCGGTTCCTATGCCAACTTGAGTTTCGTCGATTTTCTCGTACATCTGGGTCCGATTTGTCTGATCTGTCTGGTCGTGGGTGTAGGGTATTTTGTCCTGTGGTATGGCAGAAGCTACCGCAAGGCTCAGGCAGGAAAGGTGGAGGAGACAATCGAACGGCTGAAAAGAGAGTATCGGATCACCGACAAGCGCACTCTGGTTTTTTCTGCAATTGCATTGGGGATCACCCTTTTGCTCTTTGTTCTCCATGGGCAGTTGGATATGGAGCCGAGCATAGCGGCCATGACCGGTGCAGCACTCCTTCTGCTGGTGACCCGGACAGATATTAGCGAAACGCTGGAACGCGACATTGAATGGGCGACCATCATATTTTTTATGATGCTCTTTGTTGTCATCGCCGGAGCTGAACAAACAGGATTGATCCACCATATTGCCGAAGGGCTCAAATATCTCTCACAAGGATCACTGAACCGTGCCGTCCTGATCATCCTCTGGGGTGCGGCTTTGACTTCGGCCGTTATCGACAACATTCCCTTCACAGCAACGATGCTCCCGGTTGTGGCTTATCTGACCGAGATAATACCCGGAGCTGATGGCGGCATCCTCTGGTGGGCACTGGCTTTGGGAGCTTGCTTAGGTGGAAACGGCACCATGATCGGAGCCAGTGCCAATCTGGTAACAGCCGGGATGGCAGAACGAGCCGGATACCCCATATCTTTCAGGACCTATGCCAAGGCCGCGTTCCCGCCCATGGTGTTCACCGTAGGCCTGTGCTCGCTTTGGTTTATCTTGGTGGGCAGCTAGGACCTTCCCAGCTGAGAGCGCAAAGTGGTGCTCGAAAAAGTATTCAGTCACCCATGCGGCAAACCATCAATGCTTGCGAATGCTCTCGCAAGATTTGGCCCCACCAACAAAAATCTTGGTGGGTCTCATAGAGCTGTCTTCGATGATGTAGGACAAATTCCGACAGAAAATCCCTTACCATTCCTACACGAAATTAGGACAGAAGCCTATAGCGGCGATTGGTGTTCGGATTTATAGTGGTTGGCCAATAAGAAAAAGACAGCACTCTCGTGGCCAGAATTGAGGCAGCTTTTCAGCGGTAGCGTTTTCGCATTTCCTGACCTTGTTCTTAACCCCGGCCCCCAAGCCATGTGACAACCGGCTTGAGGAGGTTGAGATGAGATCTAGACGGCGTGGCAAAAAAACAAAAAATCTCTGGCTCGTTCTCTGTTTCCTCCTGGGAAGTTATCTCTCCCCTCCCCCCTCTGAGGCTGGACTAAGAGAGAAGGTTTCAGAGCACGTTTTGTCAAATGGTCTCAAGGTGATCCTCCTTGAGAATCACAAGGCCCCGGTGGTTACCTTCCAGGTCTGGTATCGTGTGGGCTCCCGCAACGAACAGTGGGGAAAAACCGGATTATCCCACATGCTCGAGCACATGATGTTTAAAGGAACAAAGAAGTACGGCCCCGAAGAGTTTTCCCGGATCGTTCAGGAAAATGGTGGTGATGAAAACGCCTTTACTTCGACTGATTACACCGCCTATTTTGAAAATCTCAGCGCTGATCGAATTCAGGTTTCACTGGACCTGGAATCGGACCGCATGCATGATTTGAACTTGCAGGAAGATGATTTTCAAACCGAACGTATGGTGGTGATGGAGGAGAGAAGGCTGCGCACTGAAGATAACCCGCAGGCCTACCTAATGGAACAATTGGAGGCCACGGCTTTTCAGCTGCAGCCCTATCATTGGCCCACGGTGGGATGGATGGAGAATATCAAAAACCTCACCTTGGCCGATCTCAAGAGCTACTACCACACCTATTACAATCCAGCGAACGCTTTTCTGGTGGTGGTGGGAGATTTTTCCCAAAAAAAGCTCCTTGCCGACATAGAAAAAACCTACGGATCGTTGCCCCCTGGGGTAAAGCCCGACCAAGAAAAGGCCATAGATCCACCACAACACGGAGAGCGTAGGATTTTCATCAAGCGGCAAGCCGAACTTCCCTTTATTCTCATGGGATACCACGTGCCCAATCTCCGGAATGGAGATAGCTACGTGCTGGAGGTGATCGCCACCATTCTGGCTGGCGGAAGAAGCTCCCGGTTCGCTCGAGAGTTCATTCAGAAAAAACAATTGGTGCTCGATGCAGACGCAGAGAACTCCCTCCTCTCCAAAGATCCAGGTCTTTTCCTCATTTCGGCTGAACCGCTCCCCGGAAAAGCCACCGCCGAAGTGGAAAAGGCTATAGACAGAGAAATCAGACGTCTACAAACAGAGCCGGTGGGAACGCAGGAACTCCGAAAGGCGAAAAATCTGCTGGAAGCATCCTTTGTTTCTTCTCAGGACTCACTCTTTTTCCAGGCCATGCTCTTGGCCCGTTATGAAATAGTTCAAGATTGGCGAGCTGTCGATGAATATCCTCCTTCAATAGGCAAAGTCACTCCGCAGGATATTCTGCGGGTGGCCAAGCAGTACCTCATCCCTGAAAACCGCACAGTGGCTGTACTGGTCCCCCTGACCACTGAGGGGAAAAAAACACGGGGGTCTGAGTTTTCCCTAGAGAGCAAGACGGTGAGATGAAAAGGGAGATGAGCATGAAGAGGCGGTCAATCACTAAGGTCTTGGTAACCATTTTTGCTCTGGGGATAGGCTTATGCCTGCAGGGACATCCCGGTTATGGTATGCCTCCGGTTAAGAGAAGCGTCCTTGCCAACGGGCTGGTGCTTTTGGTGAGTGAGGAGCATTCACTTCCCCTGGTGACTATTGAACTTCTCATAGATGCGGGTTCGAGGAGGGATCCTGCCGGGAAAGAAGGCCTGGCATACCTCACCGCCCAAGGACTGCTGCTCGGCACTAAGAAACACTCGGAGGTGGAGATCAATGAAAAGCTGGACTACATGGGCGCTTCTTTGGCAGTTTCAGTAGGAAGGGACTATACTAGCTTGAGGTTGCGGGTGCTGAAAAAGGATTTGACCGAGGGGCTTGAACTTTTGCTGGAAACAATCACTGAGCCCTCATTTCCTGAGGAAAAATTTCACAGAGAAGTGCGGGAGACCGAGGCCGCCATTCAATCAAGCGAAGAACGGCCAGAGGTAGTGGCTGAGAAAGCCTTTCGAAAAAAACTCTTTTTGGACAGTCCTTACAGCCATCCGGTTGAGGGGACCAGAGAATCTCTCGGCCGAATCAAACGGGAAGATGTGGTAAAATTCCACTCCGCCTACTACTCCCCGAACATTTCCATCTTTACCATTGTAGGGGATGTAACCGTCAAAGAGGTGGAGGACAGCATCGTTCCCAAACTGAGCGCGTGGCACCACGCCAGCGTCGCTGCCGAGCATTTCTCCACCACATTCGCCGGAGGTCCGGAAACCGTAGAGATCGACCGGGACATTAGCCAAGCCAACATCATTATCGGTCACCAGGGTATACGGAGAGAGAACCCTGATTTCTATGCGCTCACCGTGATGAACTACATTCTCGGAGGCGGTGGTTTTGGTTCGCGACTGGTGGACGAGATCAGGGTCAAAAGAGGACTGGCCTACTCGGTTGCAAGTTTTTTTGGCGCCGGTAAATACCAGGGTTCATTTCAAATCGTTTTGCAGACCAAGAATGCTTCAGCCAGGGAGGCGATCTCACTGGCTATCGAGCAGATGAAGCTGATGCAACGAGAGCTGGTTTCAAAGCAAGAGTTGCAACGGGCCAAGAAGTATTTGACTGGCAGTTTCCCTTTGCGACTCGATACGCAAAGAGAGTTGGTGGATTTTTTAAGCCGGATGGAGTATTACGGTTTAGGCTTGAACTATCCCGAGCGTTACCGCTCCCTGATCAACTCTGTGGGTCGGGAAGAGGTGCTGCGGGTGGCCCGGGATTATCTCCACCCGGACGAATATATCCTTGCAGTGGTGGCCAACCTGAAGGAGGCAAATATGGCAGAGCCGGGAGGTTCGGCAGGTGAGTGAACGAGAGAGCACATCCGCGCTGGCAGCAACCCTTTTTTTGTCCTATCTCGCCATAGGCGGCGTGTTGGGAGACATCGGCACCTCTCCCCTCTATGTAATGTCTCTTTGTTTTAAGCGGCTTCCCGTCACTCGGGCCAACGTGATGGGTGTACTGTCGCTGATTACCTGGTCCTTTGTTTTCCTATCTACCAAATATGCCTGGATGGCACTCAACATGGACAACGAAGGCGAAGGGGGCACCTTCGCCTTATTGAACCTTATTCGCAAAGAGGGCCGTCGACTGAAAGACAACGGCCGCTCACTTCTCATAGCCCACCTCGTGAGTGCCGCCGGCATTCTATCTATGGTCTGCGGAGCTTTGCTCCTCAGTGACGGGGTGATCACTCCTTCCATCTCGGTGCTGGCGGCGGTGGAAGGGGTTGAAGTTCTCTACCCCCACCTGGCTCACTATGTCGTGCCCCTGGCTGTAATCATACTCACGGGACTTTTTCTGATCCAAAAACGCGGCACAGAAAAAGTGGCAAAACTCTTCTCCCCCATCGTTCTTTTCTGGTTTGCTACCATCGCCTTCGTGGGTCTGATGAATATCCGTCGGGATCCGAGTCTGATCAGGGCCCTCAGTCCCCATTATGCAGTAATGTTTCTCTTTTCCTACCCGCTGGCCATTGTCTTTCCAATTCTTGGATATGTAGTCCTCTGCATAACCGGCGGAGAAGCACTCTATGCGGACGAAGCCCACTACTCAAAACACGCCATCCGACTGGCCTGGGCAGTAGCCTCGCTCTGCCTGTTGGCCAACTACTTTGGCCAGGGAGCCTATATTCTTACCTCGCCAAAGGCCACGAATCCCTTCTTCGATATGGCGGTGGTCTTTGGCCATAGATTTTACCTCTATCTCCTTTTGCTTGCCACCCTGGCAGCCATAGTCGCCAGCCAGGCCATGATAAGTGGATCCTTTTCCACCTACAAACAGGCCATGGAGCTAAGAATGTTTCCCCGACTCGAGGTTAGGAACACCTCGTCGGCCGCCAGGGGTCAGATCTACATTCCTTGGGTCAATGTTGGGCTCTTTACCGCATGTCTGGCAACAGTTTTTATCTTCCGCAGAGCCGACGCCTTGGGCGATGCTTATGGTCTGGCGGTTACCGGGGCTTTTATCGGCACCACCTTGATGATGAGCGTACTGTGGTTCCTGAGACACAAAGAAGTGAAGAGGCAAATCTTAGTCCTGCTGCCGGTTTTCGTCGTTTTTCTGCTTTTTGACTCCGGCTTCTTCTTTTCCAACTTAGGAAAGATCCCAACCGGAGGCTGGTTTCCTCTGATCATCGGCACAATTCTGGTGATCACCATGGTCGCCTGGGAGAAGGGTTCCCTCTTGGTGTACCGCAATATTCCCAAGAGAGACTCAGCCTCATTTTTGAACATGGTGGAGCAGATGGAGCTCACCAGAGTGACGGGGACAGATATCCACATGACCGCCAGTGCAAAGAGCATAGCCGCCAGTCTGATCGGGGAGTGTGCTAATGGTGCCATAAGAGAAACGGTGGTCTTGGTCACGGTGAGGAATACGGAGCATCCCTGGGGCGTTCAGTACCATAAGCAGCTCATAGGTACCTTTCACGAAGGCAGGGGAAGCATCTATCAGGTTATTATAGAAAAAGGCTACATGCGACTATTTGTCAATGTTCCCAACATCATGGACGAGCTGGGATTCAAAGAGGAACCTCGGAGATTTGTCTTCGGTATGTGGAATCTCATCATTGTCGAGCAAACCTGGAAAAAATGGCTCCTTCGATACTTCAGGATAATCTACAGAAACAGTCCTTCCCTGACGGAAAGATTCATGATTCCTTCCCAGTTCGTGGCTTACGTCGGCGGGGATCTAGAAATCTCTTTCTAATCAGCTCTTCCTCCAGGAGATGGTAGAGTTGTTCTGCTTCCCGGGCATCCCAGGTCAGGTCATCACCATGCTCCACACCGTCTACGAGTGCCCAGCCCACCTGTGGACGGTAACGGCCCACAAGCCATCCAGTTCCGAGAGGTTAAGTCCAGCATTGACGAGCACCTTTCAGATAAGACCGATCGCCCATCATATGTAATAGAGGACCATGCATCGCCATTTCCACGATACTAATGGAAGCCACAGGCATACTGATCCGATCCCGGAAACGCCCCACATCAATGCCTAGCAGGGAGCAGAGCATAATTCGGGTCGTGGCTTTATGAGAAACGACGAGGACATTTCCTGTAGTGTAAGTTTTCTCAATTTCCTCAAGCACAAGCGAACTGCGCCGGGCAATATCGATACCTCTTTCCCCTCCAGTTGGAGCATTCCACCCCGGATCAGTTAACCAGCGTACATAGTCATCATGAAACTCGCGGTTAATATCTTCGGGAGTCTTACCCTCCCACTGACCAAAAGCAATTTCCCTCAACCCTTCCTT
>JAJDNL010000271.1 GCA_022340745.1 Deltaproteobacteria bacterium | reverse complement strand
TGGAAGCCATGGGGCTCATCAATGACGCCAAATGTATGATGGATAGCCTCATGAGTTGGCGAAAAGGAATGACCCTTCATGGCATGATCAATATAACGAACAACATCAGGGCTGCCTCGGACAACCTCAGGCTTGTCCTCGGCGACCTGGAGGATTTGCTGAACAGTCTAGCGGTCGGTGCTCAAGATGAGCTTCGATAGAGTGAGCTTAGCAAGCTAAATGGAGGCAATTTCGTCACGAAAAAAGTGTCAAATTTTGAGGTGGATTATGAGTTCTTCTCTGGGAGAAGAGAGGAAGATACCGTCCTAATCAGCTTCAAAGAAAACCTCCTCTCACATAAAGACGCGTATGACAGAATCTTTTTCCCAAAATAGCCTGCGAGAAATGGCTTCTAACTGGCTTCCTCAGCATAGGATCCCCAGACATTTTCGCATACACAGGGATACATCGAACATTTTCAGTGTGGAATATGATGATGTTGTTATCCTCGGCGGAAAACCGTATCTCATTCGCCACAACGCCAAGGAGCAACGGTTCGGTCTGGAAGATGAGGTCAAGTTTTGGGTCAAGCGAGCCGTTGATCTGAAAAACGGAAACTTGAAGATCATGAAACTTGTATTTTACGAAAATTTTATGTCTCGTATCGGGGACATTGAATATGAGTGTTTTCGAAGTCCCCAAAAGGAGGCCCGCATTCTTGATCTGGTCTCCGGTCACAGGAACTTCATGCATGGATATTCGATCCAGGATGAAAATGACAACCTCATTCGCATACTGGATTTCATTAGAGGTAAGCCCCTGTTTACCTATGTGGAGAATATGGGGTTGGATCATGAAGCCTATTATTATGAGCAATTGCCGGGTATCTTGGATCATTTCTATGAATGCGTCCAGGCTATTCGCTTTCTCCACGAACATGGTGAAAAGCACGGGGACATAAGGAGGGACCACATTCTGATAGACGCGGACAAAGGACAGTACCGCTGGATCGATTTTGACTTCAATTATCGGCATAGGGAGAACATATACGGATATGATCTCTTTGGCCTGGGCAATATCTTAGTGTTTCTGGTGGGAAAGGGAGATTTGCTATTGCCAGATCTCAAAAATCAGAACCATCCTGCTTTGAGCACATTGACTGAAGAAGATTTGAATATAGTTTTTGGCAATCGAGTGGTCAATCTGAAGAAAATCTACCCTTTTATCCCGGAGTCCTTAAACCGAGTGCTTATGCATTTTTCAAAGGGTGCCAATTGGTTTTATGAGAATACAGCGCAGCTGCTTGAAGATTTGAGAGAGTTCAGGAATGCTGCTTGATCGTAGCCTGCATCTGTTGGGGTTGACTCCTCCTGAGCATGGTTACCAAAAGGATCCCGACAGCTAAGGAGGGATATTCATGACCAGTGAGAAGAAATCTACTAACAAAAACATACTGATTGCGGTTGACGAATCAGAGAACTCCCGTCGGGCAGTTTCCTACGTGGCTCAGTTCCTGGGCGGGATAGAAGGTTTTAAGGTGACCATCCTGCACGTGATTCCTATACCAGAAGATGACTTTTTTCCGAATTCTACTGAAAGGGAAAAATGGCTCAGCCAACACAGGGGCAAAGTTGATGCCATGTTGGGAGGTTATCGTCAGATATTGATTCGGGCAGGCTTTCACCCGAGTGACGTTTCAGTCCGTTACCCGATCCGCTACTGCCCATCCATGGCGAAGTGCATCCTGGCAGAACGAGACGAGACCGAATATGACACCATCGTGGTTGGGCGACACGGTCTTTCTCGAAGTGAGGAGTTTATCTTTGGCAGTATCTCCAGCAAGATTGTCAACCATGCACGCAACTGCACTGTCTGGGTGGTGGAATGATTATAAGAACCAGTTAGCAACTCTCGCGGAAGATTTCATCCAGCGTTGTCAATCCCTTTGATAGGATTGGTTTCAAGCCAAAAAACGATTGAGCAATTCAGCAAACCGCCTATTCATTTAGCGCCGCAAAAATCTCCTCTCCCTCGGAAACTATGTCACAATTCGCCGAACCCGTCATTCCGGACGAGCGCCGCCTCGCGGGACGAGATCCGTGGTTCGACAGGCCATTCGACAGGCTCACGGTCCTGAGCAGAGTCGAAGGGGAATCCAGTGAAAGTTCTATATAATCGGATTCTTTCTGGATCCCGGCTCGGGTCCCGCTTTGCGAGACTTGGCCGGGATGACGAATTGCGACACAGTCTATTGTATGGTAACTCACCAAAGTCTTGAAAGTCCTCAGTTGACCAAACAGGTCATAAAGGCGTGAGCGGCATGTACTAATTTATTAGCCTTGCTACCCAGCCCGAACTGGCTGATGTCCTTGAAACCTTTGCGGCCAAGAACCAAAATACCGTAGTTTCCCTCTTGCAGTTCCGTAATGATATCCCTGGCAATTCCTTCCTGTTGGGCTTGAAATTTGACAGCTATATTTTGCTCCGGGACCCCTGCATCGATAAGCCTCTCCTTGCCTTCCCCCACAATACTTCTGGCTCTTTCAGAATAGTCCTTCCTTAGCCGGACCATATCCTCCTGTCGCTCTTCTTCGCTCAACTCACGCACGTAGTCCCAATATGAGGATGTATGGAGCTGGGGGGGTATAGGTGGAATGACGTGAAAGAATGTGAATCTGCTCTCTTTGAGATGAGCAAAATATTTCACCGTGTGCTCCATTACCCGGCTGCTGATGTCCGCTCCCACTATGGTCACCAGCACATCCTGGGAGGAGATACGCGGATCGATCAGCCAGACGGGCAGGTTATAGGCTATACTGACAAGCCGGTAGGTGACATTTCCCATGATCTTCTGCGCCAGGGTCCTCGCTCCCCATCGGGCCAGGGCAATTGTTTCAAAGCCTTCCTTGTTGGCCAGATTAATCATTGAGATCACAGGGTCTTTGCAGTTTTCCTCGTAAATTGTATCCACCATATCAGGATTAAATCCGGCATCTATTACAGCCTCTTTGGCTCGTCGTATGAGCTTTTGTTCTTCTTTGCTCCAGAGTTGCAGGTGCTTTTCCAGCGCTTCCGCGCTTAGAGGTGCCTTGGACAAGTAAGAGAGGTCGGGTTCGGGAATTCCATGAAAGATAGTCATCTTGAGGTTTTTATTGTTTTTTAAGAGACCACCTGCCGCGGCGACAGCATCCCTGGCAAACTGAGAAGTATCCACGCCAAACAACACTTTTTGTTCTGTACTCATAGGTAATTCCCTCCCCAGCGCAAGCTGGATGCACTCCCACCCTTGTTGGTCAGGGGGGGTGCAGTGCCAAGATTAATCCGCCTTGTAGTGTGTCCGGTAGAGGATCTTGAAATTCTCTTCTAAATCTTCAAATAGAGCTTCTTCGTTCTCCAGTGCTTTGCAGCGGATATAAAGATGTCGGAAACCCTCAGGTGCTTCCTCATAGTGGGTTGTAATGCTGACAATGCGACCACCCTGAGTCCTTATCAAATCAGTAATCTTCTTGACCGCACCCGGTCGGTCTTCAACCTCCAAGCCGATTTGCAGTTGTGTCTGATGGATGCCGGAGATGGCGATCAGTCCACGAAACAAGTCGCCTTTGGTAACGATGCCTTTCAGTTTTCCTTCCTGATCAACCACGGGGAGGGAGGAGATGTCATAGTCCAGCATCAGTGCGGCTGCCCTTTCTATGACTTCCTCACCAGTGGTGGTGTGAAGGTCGGTGGACATCAGGCTCTTGATCTTCACCTGGTCCAGCAAGTAGTACAGTTCGTGGATATCCAGCGAGGTCGCATCTGAGGGTTGCGCCTCCTTCAAGTCCCGATCAGAGACGATCCCGACAAGACGGTGTTTTTTGATTACCGGAAGATGTTTAATACCGTGTTCCTTCATGAGCTTGGATGCTTGCATCAAAGATACATCTTCATCCACAGTGATTACCTCAGTGGTCATCCAATACTTTACCAGCATGATCTACCTCCTCAATTCCTAAAAACTCGCCACTAGTCTGGCTTTCTGGCAAACCCTTTGATAATAAGATATGGCAAAGCTCATGCCACAAATGGAAGGGGGATGGAAAAAGGTTAACTACTGGGTATTATAGGATAATCTTTGATTACGGTGGCATTCCAAGCGTATCGCCAAATGGGGACCTGCCAGTATTCTTTACAGTTTGTAAAGTTCTCCCTTCAATCTCCAAGCCTTTCATCTGATAATTCTTTTTAATTCCAATAAGATAAACTGATCATCCACCTGGCACAGATATTTCATTAGTTGTGTGTGAATGAAATTTTGAATCCTTCTGAGCCATGAGGAAAGGATTTTTCCCGGAAGGACGGTCATATCCGGGCTAGATCTGACCAAGTTTAGTAAGGGCCGGCGAGAGATGAGGGGCGCCTGTTGATGAGAGAGAAAGAACCAATATGCCCCCAAGGGCTGAAAGGAGGAATGTTATGTGGGAAAGCACCTACAAAATCATTGAAGTGGTGGGTACCAGTAAGGTCTCATGGGAAGAGGCCGCAAAGAATGGGGTGGAGACAGCGAGCAAGAGTTTGAGGGACTTGAGAATCGCTGAGGTTACGAAGTTGGACATGAAAATTGAAAATGGGAAGATTGCTGCCTTCCGGGCCAGGGTAAGTCTGTCATTTAAGTATGAAGGAGGAGAATAGAGAAAGGTTGAAAATGAGCTCGGACCTCAAGCATTCGTGCGAGCCTTGTTAGTGACAACTATAAGTTTGGAAAGGAGAGGGAGCCATGGCAAAGGCATATGTGTATAAAAAACAGGCTTTGTGTGATGCCTGCTATCAGGAAGTTGTAGATTTCGAGATCCATGCTGGAAGAGAAAAGGAACTTCCACCGAGAAAGATGGTCGATGCACCCGAGTGTGATAGGTGTCACGCCATACTTGAGCCGGAAGAGGAGCTGTGAGGGAACCCAGGTTCAATAAACTAGCATGCCAAGAGGGGAGCTGACTGGATGGGTTCAAAAGGTGGGTATGACGCTGTCTTGACAGGGATACCGCCTGCAGTCAGTTCCCATAGCTCTAGAGCAACAGGAGGATGATCATGGTAGAAGCGTACAAGGTGGCATACATGAAGTTATTTGATCTACTTTCAGACGAACAGTTGGAGGAAGTCGCTAAAATCACGGAAAAGAAAAGCTACAAAATACACGACCACATATATGAACGGGGTAACGCCGCCAAACACCTATTTGTGGTGAAGAAAGGTCTGGTGAGCCTTCGCAGGATTGATCCGGGAGATGAGGTTGGCATCGCCTTTGAGACGCGTGAGCCTGGAGAGTTGTTTGGCGCTGCCTCGTTTATGAAACCGCAGGAGTACACCTTGACAGCCGTCTGCCAGGAAGACACTGAGGTTATGGCCATAGACGCAGACAGGCTGTTTGAGCTGACTGAGAAGGATCCTGCTGTGGGATATCAGTTGCTGCTCAACATTTCTCAGATCTATTTTGAGCGTTACAAAACTGCCAAAAGAAGTCTTCATGAGATGGTGAGAACGCCCACAATTATTACTGCTCTTCCAGGATAGAGAAGTGGGGGCTTCTCTATTTCGGTGGCGGTGTCTCATGAGCTCAATTTACTGGATCCAGCGGGTCGGTGCTGGCAAGAGGTGGTAGCCCAGGCGAGGGGAGTGTAGTTGAACGGCTGGAGAAGCCAAAGTAGATCCAGGATGCAAACTCACTTTGACGAACTCAATCTGGGTGGTATGCAAGGAGCTTGACATGGGTCAATATAAACGAAGGATTTTATTGGCAGTGGATGGTTCGGATCAGGCTTTCGAGGCGGTCCGCTATGTGAGCCAATTACTTCCGCCTAACCATCTGGAAGTGGTCCTTTTCCATGTGATGAGTAAGATTCCTGACAGCTTTTGGGACATCGAGAAAAACCCTATATTTCGGCATCAGTTAGCTCCAGTGGCAGCCTGGGCAACGCAGCAGCAGACGGCCATCTACGAGTTTATGGAGAAATCACGACAGCTCTTCGCGAATAGGGGCGTCCCAGAGGGGGCGGTGAGTATCAAGAGTCAAGAAAGGCAGGTGGGGATAGCGAGAGACATCGCCCGTGAAGCACAGAAGGATTATGTTTCAGTGGTTGTAGGACGTTGGGGAGTTAGCAAGTTGAAGGATCTTGTCTGGGGAAGCACAGCCAACAAGTTAATCGGCCAGCTGATCCACATCCCCCTATGTATTGTGGGAGGTGCTCCAGAAGCGGGGAAGATACTAGTAGCAGTGGATACCTCAGAAGAGGCGATGCGAACTGTTGCTTACCTTGGAACCATGGTGGATGGTACGGACCTGAAAGTCACTCTTTTTCACGTTATCAGACGATTTGATCTTGGCTCTCAACGATACAACGCATCTCTTTCTCTCCACGAAGAGTGGGAGGGAGAAGTTAGAAAAGAATTTCTTGAGGCTGAAAGATCAACTGAGGCCGTTTTCCAAAAGGCGGTTGGACATTTGGAAAAAGCCGGCGTTGAAGGCGATCGAATCTCCACGAAAATCGTTACAGGAGTAGCTAGCCGAGCAAAGGCCATTGTTGAGGAAGCCAAAAACGGCGGCTACGGCACAATAGTCGTTGGACGAAGAGGCCTTTCGCGGGTGGAAGAATTCTTTATGGGTCGCGTGAGCAAAAAGGTAATTCAGCTGGCTCAAGAGATGGCGGTTTGGGTAGTAAGCTAAAAAACCGTAAACGGCAGAATAATGGAATCTAAGCATTGTCGATCTTTCAAATACTCCTTAGGGGATGCCTGTCAACATTCTTTACACACTGTAAGACTCAACGTCTTATCCTCAATCTTATCGATATAAAAATACCTTTAAATTTCAATGATATATGTTTGTGAGGTTTGTGGCACAGATATTTCATTCTCTCTTTTAAAAAAAGTCCAGGAAGTAAGCGAGTGGCTCCGCTCATAGTAGCAGTCGCTTCAGGGATAAGGCCAAAATTGAGCATGAGGCTGAATCCGATACTGAAGATCGAGAGGGGAGGATAACTCATGGGAAACAACAGTAAAGTCAAAATGATTGATGCTCAGGACTACTTCGCCACTCTTGCGCGGGGTTTGAGATGGCACAACTATGAGGAATTGAAAAAGCTTTTTGATGTTCGCCAAGCCACTACGGCTATTGGGCATGTGCCAATTCGACTAGCGATTTTGCTGGCGCAAGATGCAGAGGAGATGGGCCTTGCAGCCTAAGAAAGTGCAAGCCCCCAGTGGAGATCTTCAGACAAGCCACTTTAGATCAGGGAAGTGAGCAAAGCGTTGAGACCGGTGGAGTTGGGGGAGCATGTCAATATGAGCATCAGAATGGAACCTATAGCTATTGTGCACACTGATGCCAAAGAGCTTCCCAGGCAGTGGACGTTTTCCGATGTGGAAGGAACGCTGGTGATTGACGACAGATACCTGGAAGGAGTAAAAGATATCGAAGCTGGCCAGCGGATTGTTGTGATCTTCCACTTCCATCGAAGTCCCGCGTTCGATGCAAGCTATCTAACTCAGAAGCCTCACCACCGCAAAAAGCGATTGGGCGTTTTTAGCATCCGTTCGCCCATTAGACCCAACCCGATAGGCGTCTCGGTTTTGGAAGTGCTTGAGGTCAAGGACAATATCATTCGCGTAAAAGGTGTGGATATGTTGGACGGGACGCCCGTCTTGGATATCAAGCCTCACATCGAGGGCTAAAGGAACGAGGATCAAAAAAGCAATCAAATCTGTGCCCGGAGTCAATGGTGTCCAGGTTCATGTAGATGGTTTTGTCCACGCTGAGCGGCTGCAAAAGATCCTGCGGAAATGGATTGAGGGGTAAAATAACACTTATGGAACAAAGTGAAAAAACGGCACTCTTTTCAGTTGGCATCAACTTGTTGCTCGTTGTTATAAAATACTTCCTGGGCGTACTTGCAGGCTCGGTGGCTCTCCTTGCGGATGCCATCCACTCCTTTTCTGATGTAATCTCCTCAGCTACTGTGCTTGCCGGGATTAAGATATCCAAAAGAAAATCCAAAAATTTCCCCTACGGTCTCTACAAGGTGGAGAATCTGGTTTCGCTTATTTCCTCCCTGTTCATTTTCTTTGCCGGCTATGAAATTGTTCGCACTGTGCTGTTCAGGGAGCAGTCGTTACGGACTGAATACCTTCCCTATGCGATGGTTGGGGTCATTATCGCCATGGTCATGACCTTTTTCTTTTCTCGCTACGAACTGAGACTGGGGAGAAAAATCGGCTCGCCCAGTCTGATCGCAGATGCCCAGCACATTCGCACCGACATGCTTTCGTCTGGAGTTATTTTGTGCGGCCTAGTGGGTGGCCTTTTTCGCTGGCCCCTGGACCGGGCGGCGGCACTGGTGGTTGTTGTTTTCGTGTTCAGGGCCAGCTTCAATATCTTTCTGGATGCCGTCCGGGTTCTGCTGGATGCCTCCCTTGATTTTGAAAGCATGGACAAAGTGAAGACCTCTATTTTGGCTCACCCCCAGGTAACCTCCATTCATTCTCTGCGGGGGAGAAATTCTGGACGTTTCAAGTTTATAGAGGTCGACATCGGGCTCAGGGTAAGGGAGCTGGAAAGGGCCCACCATATCAGTCAACAGATCGAGGCTGAGATCGTAGAGATGGTTCCCAATGTGGACCATGTCTTGATTCATTATGAACCTGAAAAGAAGGAGACTACGGTCTGCGCTGTGCCGCTCCAGGAAGACAAGATTTCTCTTTCAGAGCATTTCGGCGAGGCTCCTTATTTCTATTTCGTCACTATACGCGAGAGGGACCGCTTCCTAATTGAGGAACGAACTCTCGCCAATCCATACAAAGACGAGGAGAAGGGGAAGGGGCTGCAGGTCAGCAAATGGCTCCTTCAGGAGGGCGTTGATGCCGTCTACACCACCAGGAGCCTTGAAGGAAAAGGACCGGGTTACGTCCTGTCAGACGCTGATGTGGAGACTACTATCAGCACTGCGAACCAGCTGGCAGATCTATTGAAAGAACTTCAAAAGTAACATCTGGCACTACCACCGA
>JAJDNL010000264.1 GCA_022340745.1 Deltaproteobacteria bacterium | reverse complement strand
GACTCCCACCCTGAGGGTGGGTCCCCGGTTTGTCCTTCGGACTCCCACCCTACGGGTGGGTTCCCGGTTTGTCCTTCGGACTCCCACCCTACGGGTGGGTTCCCGGTTTGTCCTTCGGACTCCCACCCTACGGGTGGGTTCCCAGTTTCGGAGTGCGGATGGAGCCCGCTGGCAAAAGACTTGACCCCTGGCCCCGACTTGGTTTACCAAGAGGCAATGGTGAACCTTGAAGAGTGAGGTAGGTATGGACGGCGACGAAAAAACCTGTATTCCCTTTAGCCGGGTCTGTTTAAGGGAACGATTCCTGAGTCTGCTCATCTTTATCATTGCTATGCTTGTCCTCGGACCTCTCTTTGAAGAGTTTGTCCGTCTACGTATCCTCATGGACATTTTATGGTCGGCCATTTTTATATCCGCCATTTATGCGGTCAGCCAAAAAAAACATCACATCATTCTTGGAGTGTTACTTGTTCTACCCATGCTGGGGGCAATATGGAGCAAATATTATGTCCAGAATAAAACCGTGATAGTGATTGGTAGCCTCTGTGGAGCAGCGTTTATTCTTTTTACAATCATTCAGATGCTGATCTTTATCTACAGCCACAGTGAGGTCACCAGAGATATGATAGTCGGTGCGGCTGTAGTCTATTTGCTCATGGCGCTAATGTGGACGTTCATTTTTACTGTTGTGGAAACGCTGCATCCCGGCTCATTTAATCTCCCACAAGGTCAGGACATCGCAGCCAACCGCCAGTTTCTCTACTATAGCTTTGTCACCTTAACCACCTTGGGCTACGGCGACATTACCCCGGTGACGGGACTGGCAAGATCGCTATGCATTCTCGAGGCAGTGATCGGTCAACTTTACCTGGTAGTCCAAGTTGCCTGGCTGGTGGGCGTCCATGTTTCGCAATCAATGTTCAAGAAATCCCGGCAGGATGACGAAGAAGGGGAATGATTGGGGATTGGAGATTGGAGATCTAAGATTGCAGATTTAAGATTGCAGATTGCAGAATGAATAAGGGGGGGCACCCAAGATGAATCCTGACAAGATGAAAAAGAGGACAAAGGAGTTTGCTAGGAAGATTATCGAATTCTGTCGCGAACTACCGAACAACCGAGAAGGGCGATTGATTGGAAATCAATTGTTTAAGTCAGGAACCTCCGTAGCTGCTAATTACCGGGCGGCTTGCAGAGGGAGGTCCAAGGCGGAATTTGTCTCGAAGCTAGGAATTGTTTTAGAAGAAGGTGATGAAACACTGTTTTGGTTAGAGATAATAGGTGAGATGAAAATCCACGATGAAACTTCAGTCGAATACTTGATGCAAGAATGCGATGAAATCATCGCAATTATGGTTTCATCAGTTAAAACGGCAAAGCAAACAAGAAAACAAGCTTGATCAATCCTAAATCTGCAATCTGCAATCTTAAATCTTCAATCGCTTTATTCAAGGAGTGCTGAGCGCAAGCGTTCAAGTGTGGCGCCATCAATGTCAAGCCCCTCGCGAAGATACCCCTCGAAGGAGCCGTATTTTTCGTCTATGACCTCGAAGGCAGCATCCAGATACTCCGGCCGCACTTCCATCAAAGCCCGCACTTCGCTCCGTGGGGTTCGAAAGCACGAGGCGCAGTTGGCGAGACAGGAGTACGTATCGGTCTTACTCTCCCAGAATTTGTTGCTCAACAGATAGTCCTCGAGAACCGTCTCTTGAGGCACACCGACGGAACGGAGGATTATGGCCACTGCGACTCCCGTGCGGTCCTTACCATAGGTACAGTGAATGAGAGCTGGTGTGGTTTCGGGCTCTGCCAGCCCTTTTAAAAGAATGGACCACTGGCTGCGAAAGTCCAGGGCGTAGGACCGGTAGGCCTCAACCATGACAGCATGGAACTCGCCCTCCTCCACATCACCTTCCAGAATCTTACGGGCCGTCATCCACGGTTCCAACCCCTGGTAGAAGACAGACAGAGTGACCACTTTCACCGGGACAATTTTCGGCAGCCGCGGGGGACTGCTTGCGCGTTCCGCTTCACCACGGAGATCATATTCTGTCTTCACACCAAGGGCGGCAATCTTGTCAAGGTCCGCTTTGCTAATCTGGCCCAGATGGTCAGAGCGGTAAAGCACCCCCTTCTTTATCTGTCTCCCGTCCATGGTGTGGTAGCCGCCAAGATCACGAAGGTTCCGGGATCCGGTAACTTCAATACGGCTGGGATCCTGTGGTGCAGCAGCGCAACCCAGAAGGATTAAGAGGAAAGTGGCAATTACGAGTGTAGCCCGTTTTTGAATATGCATTCTTCAATTTCCAATCCGCGGTCCCAAGGACTGAGGTTTCAGGTGTCAGGAAGAAAGACACAAAGGCTAAACTTGAACCCTGGATTTTGACTCCCTGCTCTAAGCCGAGTCGAAGGGGTCGAAGGATGCCCCCTATCCTCTTTTTTTTCAAATTCGCAATTCGAAATTCGAAATTCGCAATTGTCTCCCTATGCTCTATGCCTCCTTAAATCCGCGGTCCCACGGACTGAGGTTTCAGGTGTCAGGTGTCAGGTGTCAGCAAAAGCTAACAGAAAATCTCAAACCTGAACACTGAACACTGAAACCTACATACTCGAATCTGCAATCTACAATCTAAAATCTCCAATTTTACTCTGTCATCTCCTTAAACTTTCGGCCCGCATAACGCACCGCGAAGAGCCAGATGATGATAATGGGAATGGTGAAACCTGAGAGCCAGCGAATGCTGGAAAAGTCTGTAAACACGGTTGTGATCCCGAGGCTCACTCCCACTGCCACCGCTTTGGCAAAGCGCTGCACGAACATGTCAATAAAAGCCTTGGCTTTGTACTTCTCGTCCTTGGTGGTTGGGACGTAGAGGGACTCCTTGGCCGACTGATTGATGGAGTAGCTGAAGGCATTGTCAACCGTGTTCAGGGAGCTGCCCACCCACAGGATGGGAAGGACCGTAAAACCCATTGATCCGGCGAGCACGGCTACAGGAAGGAACAGAAGCGCCACCCCCACGCCGAGTCGGGACATGACAAAGCTGGTGAGGAAGAGCTGCACCAGCATGGAGACGACGTTGGTGATGGCAAAAACCGTGGCAAACTGCTCGCCGATGGCAGGACCGCTCAAATAATGGGCGATAGTACTGGTAAATTGAAAATCCATCACCGTGGAGACAATCTCATAGAGACCCACAATAGCCACGATTGAGAGCAGATATGGTGAGCTGAATACCAACCGCGCCCCCTCTATGGCGGGATTGGAATCTCCTCGCGCTTCCGGCTCGGAGATTTCAGGCTCCGTCTCGGGGGGCGGGTTTCGATCTACCAGGCGACCAGCTCCCATGGCCACGGCAAGGATCGCGAGGCCCAGACCAAAGGCGATCCAGAGCCAGCCCACCGTATCGATTCTGGCGATCAGTACCCTGACGGTTGAAGTACCGAAGACCCCGCCGACGACTCCTCCCAACCCCACCAGACCGTAGAGGCGTTTGGCCGCGTCAGGGGTGACGCTGTCGTTGAGAAAGGCGAAAAAGGTGGCCACCATCAGGGTGGAGAAAAGATCCCCGAAGAGATAGAAGGTCCAGACCGTAAGGCTCTGGGGCCTCTCTATTACAAAGCTGTAGGCAACGTAGCTGGCCAGGAAAAAGGTGGTGAAGATGAAGGTAAGCTGCTGCCGCCGGAAACGACGGGCCAGCCAGGTAAACAC
>JAJDNL010000251.1 GCA_022340745.1 Deltaproteobacteria bacterium | reverse complement strand
ATCTCGCACGATCTTGATGGTTACCACGTTCCGGGAGAAGATAAGGGCGGTGCGGAACAGTGTGGGTCCATAAAATTTTTCCTTATAGTTTTTCGGCTTCCACTTCCAGTCCATCTGCTCGTCGGTATAGATGATCGGCGAGTCTATAATGATGGTGGCGGGGGTATAGCCCTTATCCAGTGCTGCAGCATAGGTAAACGGTTTGAATGAAGAACCCGGTTGGCGTCGAGACTGGATAGCACGATTGAATTGGCTGATTTTGTAATCCAGTCCGCCCACCATTGCTTTCACATGACCAGTTTCGTTTTCCATACAAAGCAAAGCACCTTGAGCCTCCGGTTCCTGCTCCAAGGCGAGAATCCAGTTGCCAGCTTTGGCGTCCTCTTCTATTAACTGCACAAGAATAATATCGCCAACTTTCAGAACCTTGGTCGGGTCGCTAATTTTTACCGTGCCATAGGCAATCTCTGGATCAGGCGTGCGAGCCCACTCCATGTTTTCCACAGGGAGACTGCCCACCCCTTCATGAAGCCGTACGGAAGCCTTTTTTTCTTTTCCCGAGACTGCGATGACCACTCCTTTGACCACAGCCCCCTTCTCCAACGTGTTGCCTTCGGCAGACTCTTTCAGATCCTGGAAAAACGCTTCTATTTCCTCAGGGGCCAGGTGTCCGAGAGGTCCTCTGTAGCCCTGGCGCTTATCCAGAGCGTACAACCCTTTTTTGACGGCTTGTTGGGCGTTTTTCTGGTAAGCCACATTCACCGTAGTGTAGACTTGGAGTCCCTCACGATACAATACTTCTTCCCCGTATTTCTCCTCGAGATACCGCCGAACGTGCTCGGCGAAATAGGGTACACTTCCGACATTCCAGTCCTTACGCGCCTTGATATCAAGTTTGGCCGCTAGAGCTTCGGCTGCTTGGTTGGTAGTGATGTAACCAGCTGCTACCATCCTGTTCAAAACATACACCTGCCGCTCTTTCGCCCGCTGAGGGTAACTATACGGTGAATAGCGACTGGGAGCCTGAGGCAGGCCAGCCAGCATGGCACACTCGGCGAGTTCAAGCTCATCCACGTGCTTGCTAAAATAGTTTTGCGCCGCAGCTTCGACGCCGTAGGCACCGTGACCAAGATAGATTTGGTTGAGGTAGAGGAAAAGAATTTCCTTCTTGGACAGGTACTTTTCAATCCGGTAGGCAAGGATTGCCTCTCTAAGTTTCCGAGTATAACTCCTCTCAGGGGTCAGCAGTAACGACTTGGTTACTTGCTGGGTTATAGTGCTGCCACCCTGGACAATGCCCCCTGCTTTGATATTTTTCCACATGGCCCGCAGTATTCCAAAGAAATCAATCCCCTCGTGTTCGAAAAAGCGCGAGTCTTCGGCTGCCACGAAGGCATCTATGAGAGTTTGGGGAATTTTCTCCAGGGGAACCACAATGCGGCGCTCTAAGTAATACTCCGCTATGGGGCTACCGTCATCCGCATATAACGTCGTGACAATACTAGGCTCGTAATCTTTCAGAGAAGAAATCTGGGGGAGATTCCGAGTGACATGATAAAAACCATAAGCACCGCTTCCCAGCAGCACAACTATGAGGACTAATGCGGTCCAAAGGATAAATCTCTTTCCTCGCCTTCTGCGTCTTTTGCCAGGAAACTGTGGTTTGGGGTAGCCTCTTAAAATTGCCAAGCTCTTACCTCGGTTGCTGAACGGACATTGTTTATTGGCATACAAAAATTTGAATTTTAGAGCACTATCTTACTGATGTCAAAGACAATTATGACCAGCGTTATCAAACTACCCTTACCCTTTCGTACCTGTAAATCTCACCATACGGCAATACAGAACTCCCAGGGTTCTCTTTCATCTGGAAAAGGGGCGTCGGAAAAATATTTATATTAACAGCTGCGCAACCAAACAGTTTTCGCTAGAATTAGTCAACCAATTTCCTAATATGTTCAAAATAAGTAAGAATAATTTTCGCATTTTATATTGAATTATACTAGCCCCTGACAATTCACCAATTGAGGGAGATGCAAAAAGAAATGTCTTCACCTTCAACCTCGCCTCACATCCTGAACATCGCCCACCGGGGTGCCCGCTCCTTAGCTCCAGAAAACACTCTGGCCGCAGCTCGTAAGGGTTTAGACGTTGGCGCAGACATGTGGGAACTGGACCTCCAGATGACCGCGGATGAAGAACTTGTCGTCATTCACGACAGTACTCTTAAGCGTACTTCAAACGTCAGGGAGGTCTTTCCCAATAGGAAACCTTGGCTGGTCCACGAGTTCACCCTTGATGAGATTCGTCTTCTTGATTTTGGTTCTTGGTTCAAAAAACAGGATCCCTTTGGTCAAATTGCCGCAGGTATGGTTGCGGAATCGGACCTGGCTAGTTATGTGCGGCAACAGGCGCCAACCCTCGGAGAAGCGCTCACTTTCACTCAAGAGCATTGCTGGAGGGTAAATCTCGAAATCAAGGACTCGGGTGGAAATCCAGATCCCGACCAGGTGGTGAAAAAGATTTTAGCTCTGGTGGAGGATTTGGACATGGTAGACTCAATCCTGATTTCATCTTACAATCAGACCTATCTAGCAAAGCTCAGAGAAGCACACCCCCATGTTGCCACCGGGGTCCTGGTTTCAAAGCCTCATCCGCACCCTGAAACGCTTTTGCGCCAGCTTGGGGCCCGGGCCTATCATCCTCGCCTAAGCGCTTTTAGACCCGCAGATATTGCCTTGCTACACCGTCAAGGTTGCAGGGTTCACGTGTGGAACGTCAATGATCGCAAGGCCATGGAGAGACTGGTGAGCGCCGGGGTAGACGGTATCTTCACGGATTTTCCCCAGGTACTCACCGCGGTTTTGAGCAGTTCCGGGAGAGATTAAATACGATAGGTTTTTTCACCCAGGCCAACATCTATATCTGAGATGATATTTGCCCTTACCCTTAAGCCACCACCTGCTGTCCTTGCCGGCGAGGAGGGTCAACTTTTTCATCAGATTTTTTCACCCACGTACCCTGGATGAAAGACTCGGTCATTCGGTAGGCCTCGTCATCAGAGTACTGTCGCGGTGGATGCTTCATAAAATAGGCTGCAGGCCCGTACAGAACGCCACCTTCACCACGGTCCAGCGCCAGTTTGCAACAGCGGACGGCGTCGATCGCAACCCCAGCTGAATTAGGGGAATCTTCCACCGACAGACGCAACTCCATATTCATTGGTACGTCACCGAAAAGTTTACCCTCCATACGGATAAAGCAAACCTTATTATCCCTCTGCCAGGCCACGTAGTCGCTGGGCCCGATGTGGATATTCTCATCATCCAGCCTTTCTTCAGTAACCGATTGAACCGCCTCTGTCTTGGACTTTTTCTTTGAAAGGAGCCTACTACGGTTGAGCATGTTCAGAAAATCAGTATTGCCCCCGGTGTTGAGCTGATAGGTACGCTCTAGCCTTACGCCCCGTTTCTGAAAAAGATCGGTCAATATGCGATGGACGATGGTAGCGCCCAGCTGAGACTTGATATCATCTCCAATGATAGGAAGGTTGCTCTCTTTGAATCGCTGGGCCCAGGAAAGGTCACTGGCAATAAATACTGGAATGTTGTTTACAAAACCCACACCCGCTTTTAAGGCGCACTCTGCATAAAAGCGCGTAGCCTCCTCAGAGCCCACGGGGAGATAGTTCACAAGAATCTCCGTTCCAGACTCCAGCAAAATTTTTACAACCTCTTCCTGATCAGGTTCAAGCTCTTTGGCCGGAACAAAGGTGTACGTATCGTCATAGTTTTGCATATGTTCCGAAAAGCCATCCAAGATACGTCCCATCTGCACCGTAACACCTGTATCGGACATCTCTTTATAAAAAACTGTGGTGCAGTTTGGTTGCTGGAAGATGGCCTCGGCCACATCTTTGCCTACTTTACGGTGGTCGATGTCAAAGGCCGCCACCACTTCTATGTCGTAAGGTCGGTATCCGCCGATATCCCAATGCATGATGCCGACGGCATCCTCTTCACTCTTGCCACCATAGTAATTGATTCCTTGAATCAAGGAACTGGCGCAGTTTCCAAGCCCAACAACCCCTATTTTAGCCCGCCTCATCTGTTCACCTCTGCAACGCCTGTATGGCTTTCGATCAGGAAAGAAAACGGGATATCCACAGCCGACCAGCACAAATCAGCCTCATCCTGGCAAGACCCTTATTATGGGTAGCAAATAAGTATAACCGATTCGGAGCCCCTCCGCAAAGATTCAACTCATTTAATTGCCGTATCCATATCTTTGTGAAGCTCCCTGCAGTCCGCCTGCGGCGGACAGGGAATCTTCGAAATGTAAGGAAGTGATTCCATTTTATTGTAATTCGCTCGCTCACCCAATTCCGCTCTTGCGGACGGGGGGTTGCGCTCGCTGAAGCATTTTCAACTCTTTGGCCTCAACTTTGAGACAGGAATACCACAGAGGAACTTGAAGGGGTTGTCAGCAGCGTTGACATAGGTATGTTGGCTGCCAGGTGGTACAAAAACCACGTCGCCAGGCCCAACCTCAAACCACTTGCCATCGATCTGCACCCGCCCTTTTCCCTCGATGATAAAGTTTTCGTGCTCAAATGGATGGGTGTGATCAGGTGTGTGACCACCGGAAGCTACTTCGATGACCCGCAAAGCATAGGTTGGTGCTCCGTCCCTCTCTTCATCAATGACCCAGCGAATGGTAACACCGGGGGCCTCGTCCCCAAAGATTTCGGCTGGTATCTCACTGTAGTGACACACCTTTCCCTTCGATTCATTCATTTAGATTTCTCCTTTCTTTGGGCATAGGGCATAGAGCATGGAGCATAGAGCGAAATTTCGAAACTGGGAACCCGCCCGAAGGGTGGAAGTCCCTAGGACAATTGCGAAATGGGAAATACAAAGATAACTATCTTCTGTCCTCTGTCTTCTGTCGTCTGCCCTCTGACCACTTATCCCCGTCACACCGTTTCTCCGTGTCCCCGTGTCGTTTTGCTGTGTCTAGTGCTTAGTGTCCGATGGACAAACTGTCTCAAATACAGCCGAATAATCATCATCAGCGAATCCCTTGTCAAGTGTTAGTGCCAGCAGACCACCAATACCCTCTATGGTTCTCAGCTCGAGGTGGACCGCTTCTGCCTCATCACGAAACAGTTTCACATCTTTGAGCAGATGTTTGGTAGGAAAATTGGGATTGGCATAGTCTCGATTGAGCATGCGTTCCAACTTTTTATCAAAAGTAGCTGCATAGAGGGCACTTTGACGCACAATTTTCATGAATACGTCGATCTCAACCCCTTGGCGCTGGACAAAACCCAAACTCATGGCAAATCCTGCGGTCAGAAATGCGATAAGCTGGTTCAGGGCAAGTTTCAAAGCCGCAGCCTTTCCCACCTCTCCAACCAGGAGAGGCTCGGGCCCAAAACATTGAAGAAAAGTGCACCAGCGTTTAAACAGGAAATGGGACGCCCCCATCATCACCAGTAAACTCCCTGCCCTCGCCTCCGGAATACTTCCGAGCACAGGTGCCTCAAGGTAATCCCCGCCGCACTCCACCACCTCTTGGTGAAAACCAATACTCTCAGTAGGTGAAATGCTACCCATCTGAATCACCGTGCGCTGACCCAAATCCGGTTTTGGATCCTCATCGAAAAGCACTTCCCGGATCGCCGCCCCATCCGCGAGCATCAGGATCACGCACTCGGCTGAGTTAATAGCTGCAGCTGCAGAAGCAGCAATCTCAGCACCTGAAGACCGTAAGAGCTCCGCTTTCTCGCGGCTCCTATTGAACACTGTCAAATGATGGCCCGCAGCCAAAATTCTTTCGCCCATGGGACGACCCATGAGGCCTGTACCTATAAGTGTCACCTTCATATTTTTTTCCTTATTTGCTGAGCCTGACCACGAACCGAACCACCCAATAAGGCTTCCCTAACCATTTTCCAGGGCAAAATCCACTGCAGCTCGGGCATGGATGGCGGTGGTATCAAAGAGAGGGAGGGGGGAGTCTTCCTGATTGATCAGGAGCGATATCTCTGTACAGCCCAGGATAACTCCCTCCACTCCACCTCTGTTGAAATCATGGATGATCTGCTGAAATTGGTTTCTTGACTCCTCTACAACCTTCCCCAGACAGAGTTCCTCATAAATTACCCGATTCACAATGGTGCGGCCATCTTCTGGCGGAATAACTACATCCAAACCGTAATCATCAACCAGCCGACCCTTATAGAAATCCTCTTCCATGGTGTACTTGGTACCCAGGAGTCCAATTCGCTTGAGTCCCCTCTTTTTGATCTCTCTAGCGGTGGTGTCAGCAATATGGAGCAGCGGGATGGTGACACAGCCCTGGACGTCTGCGGCCATCTTGTGCATGGTGTTGGTACAGATCAAGACACAGTCGGCTCCACCTCGCTCGAGCCGCTGAGCGGCATCGCACATGAACCTTGTTGCCTCTTGCCATCTACCTTCTGTTTGTAGTGTCGCTATCTCACTGAAATCAACACTGTAGAGCAATATTTTCGCTGAATGCAGCCCTCCCAGCCTCTCCTTAACCGTCTGATTCATCATCCTGTAGTATTCTGCGGTGGATTCCCAGCTCATGCCTCCGATTAATCCGATTACTTTCATAAAATCCATCTCCTGAGTTTATCAAGGTGAATATGCGAAAAGTGGAGAGCATCAACGCCCTTTATAGGAGATCCACTATGTAAATGACAACTTGATTCTGCTATACGTATACATACTGCCGAGAGCAAGAGTGAGGTTGAGAACCAATGAGTAAAATTCTTTGGAGGCCCACAAAAGCACGCATCAGAAACACCAACATGTATCAGTTTATGGAGTACGTGAACACTCGGCATCGCATGAACCTCGACACCTACGGCGAACTCTACGCGTGGTCCATTGAGGAGAGTCCTGTTTTCTGGGAGACCTTGTGGGCTTACAGTGAGGTCATCCATAGCCGATCCTACAATCAGGTGGTAGATGACATCAAGAAGATGCCGGGAGCCAGATGGTTCGAGGGGGCTAGACTCAATTTTGCCGAAAATCTACTCCGATACCGAGACCATCGCCTTGCCCTCAGCTTCAAAGGCGAAGGTCGGTCAACGGTGAGTATTACCTATGGTGAATTGTATCAACAGGTGGCTGCATTGGCCCAATCATTACGGGATGTAGGTATAAGACCGGGAGATCGTCTTGCCGGGTTTATGCCCAATATGATCGAAACAGTGGTGGCCATGCTGGCCGCCACCAGCATTGGCGCCGTGTGGTCTTCTTGTTCCCCTGATTTTGGCATCAAAGGGGTCTTGGACCGCTTTGGCCAGATTGAGCCTCGTGTACTTTTTACCGCTGATGGTTACTTCTACAATGGTAAAGAGTTCGATTCTTTGGATAGAATTTCTGAGATTATACAGGACCTGCCAAGCATAGAAAAAATTGTCGTTGTTCCATACAAAGACATGGACCCTGATATCGCCGCCATGGCCAACACCGTACTCTTTGATGACTTTCTCGCCCGGGAGGCCAAGGATCTAGCATTTGAACAACTTCCCGCCAATCATCCCCTTTACATCTTGTATTCTTCCGGTACCACAGGAGTGCCAAAGTGTATTGTTCATGGGGCGGTTGGGACTCTCTTGCAGCACGTCAAGGAACTAAAACTCCACTCAGATGTTAAGAGGGAAGATACCATTTTCTATTTCACCACGTGCGGCTGGATGATGTGGAATTGGCTGGTCAGTTCCTTGGCTCTTGGTGCCAGGGTTTTTCTCTACGACGGTTCTCCCTTCTATCCAGATCCAGGTGCAATGTGGCAGATGGCGCAAGACGAGAAAATCACCATTTTTGGCACGAGTGCCAAATACTTGTCCGCCTTGGAAAAAGCGGGAGTGAAACCAAAGGAATTCTACGACCTGACTTCGCTCAAGGCCATCCTCTCAACAGGTTCCCCCCTTTCTGCCGAGAGTTTCGAATTCGTTTACCGGGACATCAAGGATGACCTCTGCCTCTCTTCTATCTCAGGCGGCACGGATATCATCTCCTGCTTTGCTCTCGGTAATCCCATGGGGCCAGTTTACTCCCCTGAACTCCAATGCCGCGGTTTGGGCATGAAGGTGGAAGCATATGATGCCCAGGGTAACTCTGTCATTGGCGGCAAAGGAGAGCTTGTCTGTACCCAGTCTGCCCCCAGCATGCCCATTTACTTCTGGAACGATCCCGACAATATCAAGTATCGTCAGGCTTATTTCGACATCTATCCTGGAGTGTGGCAGCACGGGGATTATATTGAGATCACCAAGCACGGCGGCGTCATCATCTATGGCCGATCGGATGCGACCCTCAATCCTGGAGGAGTGCGCATTGGCACCGCTGAAATATACCGTCAGGTGGAAAACATTCCCGAGATTGTGGACAGTCTGGTAGTCGGACAGGACTGGGACGATGATGTCAGAATTGTTCTTTTCGTCAAACTCCGTGAAGACGTTAAGCTCACAGATTGGCTCGTTGACAGAATCAAAACCACCATTCGCAAGAACTGTACACCCAGGCACGTCCCTGCTACAATTCTAGCTGTGGAAGACATCCCTTACACCATCAGCGGCAAGAAAGTAGAATTGGCTGTGCGCAACGTCATCCATGGCCTGAATGTCAAAAACAAAGATGCCTTGGCAAACCCTGAGGCCTTGGATAATTATTTGGATCTGCCTGAACTAAAGAGGTAGGGTCGCAGGGCTCAAAGAGCATAACGTAATAATTTCTCATTTCATTTTCTTAGCTACATCCCCTCGCTCCCACTTATCAATGCTTTACGAGTCTTGGGAACGATGTTAGATTATCGAGGTTATTGATTTGAAAAATGGTTGCCGTGGGCGGTCTTTTGCTTTGATTGGCGCCTCTGCCTGATTATTATTTGTCGTAGACCATGGTGAGGTACTAAGGATTCGCTAAAATAGGGTATAATGTAAAACTTGGGCCATTAGAAAATCGAGAAGAAATCTAACACCTCCCTGCATAGGTTACTGTAGAGAAGGAGAAAAGCAGATGAAGAGCAAGTTTGCCATTTTTCTTGTGACCCTGGTCCTTCTGTTTACCTGGCTTGCCTCGAGCCGTGCCACGGTGGAGTGGGATGTGGTCGGCACCCTCAACTTAAAGCAGAAGCCTCGTGACGCGGCCATAGCACTCAATGGGAGGTGGATCTACGTTCTCACCTACGATGGTGAGATTCTCATCTACTCCTCCGATGGCAAGCTAGAAGACAGTATTTCTGTGGGGAAGAGCATTGAGGGAATTAAGGTCGGCCCGAGAGAGGATGTTCTTCTTCTCACCAGTGGGGAAGATAAAACCGTTCAGTTAGTTCTTCTGGATTTCATCCAGGAGATCAACATTTCCGGGTCCCCATTCAAGGGTAATGCCGACGCCCCGGTAGCGATCGCCATCTTCAACGATTTCCAGTGACCATACTGCTCTAGGCTCGTGCCTGTACTCGAGCAGGTGCTCGAGAAAAACCCTAACCAGGTGAAATTGGTGTTCAAGAACTTCCCGATTAGAAACCACCAGTTTGCCATGCCTGCTGCCATCGCCGCGCTCGCGGCGGAAAGACAAGGCAAATTCTGGGAGTTCCACGATCTGCTCTTCAAAGACTACAACCACTTGAACGAACAAAAGGTAAAAGAAATTGCCCAGAAGCTCAAGCTGGACATGGATAAGTTCGACAAGGACCGGAAAGACCCCCAGATCAGGGCGATGATCAACCGGGATCTAGCTGAAGGAAACCAAGCGGGGGTTCGAGGCACCCCAACGGTATTTGTCAACGGCAGGCTTCTGCGGAACCGAAGCCCAGCCGGGTTCCAACAGTTGATCGAAAAAGCCCTGCAGAAGCAGGAACAGTAAGGTCAATAAGCAGCAAGCGATCCACCTCAACCTGCCTCTCCCAACTGGAGGAGGTCAAGGGATTTTCCTTTGGCCATCTCCAGCCTCATTTGTTCCCGGATGGCCCCCCACATCAGAGATGCCCAAGGAAGCCTAACTGAGAATTCACCACAGAGGCACTGAGTACACAGAGAATGTTGTTTTTCCCTGGCCGGGAGACGACGGCCAGGGAAAAGAGCCTTCGTCTGCTGCGGAAGTTCTTGAGCCTGGATGCAACCGCTCACATGAAGCCACCTCGTTACTAGATCGTGCCCGCAGGGCTGCGATCTCTTGCCCGATCGCCGTCTCCCGATCGGGCAAGAAAAATAGTTCCCTCTGTGCTCTCCGTGTCTCAGTGGTTAGAAAAGAGAAGTTCATATCGAAATCCAATAGCCACTGTATGCGGAGCTAAAGGCATAGGCGTTTCTAT
>JAJDNL010000236.1 GCA_022340745.1 Deltaproteobacteria bacterium | reverse complement strand
TTGTAATACTCGTGCTCCTTCTGTATCCAAGGAAATTTTTTTATGATGTAATTATGGCAGTAAAGACATTTCTCCACCGGAGGAATCCCCGGGAACTTAGAGCGCTCCACATAGGGGTGGCAAAATTGGCACTGAATGTCTTTGACCCCGGCGTGCACCCGGTGACTGAATGGTATGGGTTGTTGCGGACCGATGTCGGTGGCGTAATCATAAAAGAAATAGAGAAACAGAACCACTCCAAGGGCTGAAAAAAAAGTGAGGAGCAAGGGCCACCTGTTTCGTTTTAATGTGGTTAAAAAAGCGTTTTCTGAATGAAACCGATCTTGCATTAACTCATCCGCTCCGGGGTAAATTCAGGAAACAAGCGCAAGAAATAAGTTATGGAAAAGGCCATGAGTCCAAAGAAGCCTAAAAAGATCAATACATCAGTCGGGCCCAGAGGCAGGGATGAAAGATGATGGTTCCAGGCCGGGCCCAAGAGAAGCAAATGCTCCAGCCAGAGGCAAACGATGACCACGGAGCAGAGAATGATCATGGGGAGCGGTTTTGATTTTATCCGCCGGTTCAACAAGATGAAAAAAGGAATCACAAAACCAACAATCATTACGATCCAAGCCAGTTGTCTCCAGGGAAGGAGCATAACCCTCTGGATAACGTAAGATGTCTCCTCTGAAACATTACCGTACCAAATCACCAGTAATTGCACATAAAAGAAGTCTGCCCAAACCAAACAGAAGCCGAAGAGGAGCTTGCCCAGATCATGCAAATGGGAAGAGGTCAGGCTCGATTCTCCATCTCTGCCACTATGAAAGATGGCGGAGAGAATCATCAAGGCTGCGAGCCCCAAATAAAAAGCCTTGGCAAAGGCATAAGCACCGAAAAGAGTGGAGAACCACGGGGGCTCCAAGCTCATCACTAGATCGAAGGCAAGGAGGGTAAGAACAATGGCATAGGCCAGGATGTAAAGGACGCTCAGGACTGTCATCACCTTTCTGCACCTTAACATTTCCTCTTGCCGGTGGGAAACGTTTCGAAGCAGAAAGGAACGGAGCTTTCCCTGCGGCCGCTCTGGGTCGAGTTGAGAACGCAAGGCATAGTACAGATAGGCCAGTCCCAGTCCGTACAAGAGGAGAAGGCCGGTCAGGTCCCTGGAAAAGAGGAAAGGCAGGTTGAGCCAGAGCTTCTGGCCGTGAAAGTCACGGTGCAACCAAGGGAAGAGATAGCCCTTCCCCAGGAACAACAATAGGAAGAGGATAAATGACACCGGAAAGAAGGCGGCGAAGGATTCGGCCAGTCTCTGCATGGGCTGGCTCCACTTAGCCCCAACCAGATGCATCACAATGGAAAACAACAGCCCTCCCTGGGCAACGGCGGACCAGAGGAGAAAATTAAGGTGATAGGCCTGCCAGGCCTTCTCTGGATGTTTGCCAGCGAGCTGGACAAAAAAGGAGATAACCCCCACAAGCACCAGAAGGGCAAAAACCACTAACAGGGGTTTTGTTACTTTTCTCGCCGGGTTTGATCTGGTCATGACGCTAAATGCCTAGAGTGTTTAAAAACCGTTGAAGTCGTTCAAACCGTAGAAATCGTAAAAACCGTAAAAATCGCAAAAGATTAAGTAGCCAGGAGTCAGTAGCCAGTAGCCAGAATTAATAATGTCGTATCCACCTCTTACAACAAATGACAGCGCAGCGTAGTGACCTGATGACGCCGCAGGCATATGACTAATGTTCTGCTCTATGCCCTATGCTCCATGCCCTATGCCTTCTCACTCAAAGACCCTGGCTTCCCCCCCTTTGTTCCGGAAAAACTCAATCACCTGGTCCTGCTCTCCCTCAGTACAGGTTGCGACGATGCCGAAGTGTTCCCCTGAGCAACGGGGATCATATTCTTCTAGACCTTTGTAATCGGGCAGGCCGCCAAAGATGAGAAGACCCAGGACATTGCCAAAGACAGAGAATAAGATGGTGAATTCAAAGCCGACGATAACAAAAGGAATCCAAGCAATGATGGGTTTACCCCAGACAATAAGCTTCCATACGAGGGCGGTATAAGCGGCCAAAGCGAAGCCGGTGAAGAACCCGAGTATACCGCCGGCAAGGGTAAACCACCCCACCGGGCTCTTTTTCACCTTGAGGGCGGTAGAAATCCTGTGGCTGGGCAAGGGGCTGTGAACCCGGTCAATCTGCCACGGATAGGCGGACATGGCCTCTATGACCTCAGCGGTCTGTTTCTCATCAGGAAAGAGCCCCATAACACGTCTGTCAGTTGCCATGGCCCCCTCCGTGATCCAGGGTCTCCTTCATCTCCGTCATGGAGATTGAGGGCAGATGTTTGACAAAGAGCACAAAGAACAGGAAAAACAACGAGAAGCTGCCGATCATAATTCCCCATTCAATACCGGACGGCCAGTACAGTCCCCAGGCGTGCGGAATAAAGCCGTGAGCCACGCCGCCAATAATGATGACGAAACGTTCGTACCACATGCCTATGTTTATCAAAATGGAGATGCCAAACAGCCAGGGGATGCTCGTTCGTATTTTTTTAAAGAAAAAGAGGAGGGGAATGATACTGTTGCACACCACCATGATCCAAAATTCAAGACTGTAATCACCCAAGGCCCTCCAGCGGAAAGCTTCCATCTCGACACCGTTGTGACTATACCAGGCTAAAAAGTACTCAACCGTATAGGCATATCCCACAATGAGGCCGGTAAAGATGATGGTCTTGGCCACGGCTTCCAGAATCCTCATGGTGACGATTCTTTCGTAATGGAAGAGTTTCCTTAAAGGGATCAACAGAGTCAACACCATGGCCAACCCTGAATGAATGGCCCCCGCTACGAAGTAAGGAGCAAAAATTGTACTGTGCCAACCGGGAACGATGCCCAGGGCAAAATCCCAGGAGACCACGCTGTGCACCGAGATCACCAATGGGGTCGCCAAGGCGGCAAAGAAGAGATACCCTCGGGTGTAGTGCCGCCACTGTTCGTGCTTGCCCGTCCAGCCAAGGGAAATTACGGTAAAGACTTTCCGGCGAAATCCGGTGGCCCTATCTCGCACCACAGCCAGGTCGGGGAGCATTCCGGTATACCAGAACAGGGTTGACACGGTGAGATAGGTGCTGATTGCCACCATGTCGAAGACCAGAGGAGACTGGAAATTGGGCCAGAGGTAACGCTGGTTGGGGTAAGGGAGCATGTAGTAGACAACCCAGACGCGTCCCAGATGAATGAAGGGAAAAAGCCCTGCGATGGAGACGGCGAAAACCGTCATGGTCTCCGCCGCCCTGGCAATGGGATTGCGCCAACCGGCCCTGAAAAGGTAGAGAATTGCGGAGATAAGGGTTCCAGAGTGGGCAATTCCCACCCAGAAGACAAAATTGATCAAGTAGGTACCCCAGGCAACGGGGATATTCTGGCCGCCGGCACCGATGCCGATGAAAATCTGATAGACCCAGCAGGCCACTCCCGCAAGAACCCCCAGGATGAGCACCATAACGATCAGCCAATAACCACCGGAAGGGGGACTCAAAGTGTCCAGTACGGTTCTGTCGATCTCAGTGTATGTGAGTTGGGGCGACTCACTCATATATCCTGTACCACCTTCTTCAAGTAAATCACTGCCGGTTTGGTGTTGAGGTATCCCATCACCTGGTATGCTCTTTGGTCTTGAACTTTTTTCCTTACTTCACTTTGCTCATCCATCAGGTTTCCGAAGGTAAAAACCCCGGTGGGGCAGGTCTGCAGACAGGCCGGCTGAATCTCACCGTCCAGTATTTTCCTTCCCTCATTTTTCGCGGTATTGTGAGCGTCCTTAATCCTCTGGATACAGAACGAGCATTTTTCCATGACCCCCTTGGTGCGCACAGTCACCTCGGGGTTCAGCTGCAGATTGAGCGGCTCCGGCCACTCCCACGCGAACCAGTTGAATCGTCGCACCTTGTAAGGACAATCCTGGGAGCAAAAGCGGGTGCCGATACAGCGGTTGTAGATCTGGTTGTTGATTCCTTCCTTGGAGTGGTGCGGAGCAAAAACGGGGCAAACCGACTCGCAGGGAGCATTATCGCAATGCTGGCAGAGCATAGGAAGGAAGGTTGTTTTTTCGCGCTGCTCTGGATCTAGATACCGCTGAATCTGGAGCCAGGCCATTTCCCTTCCTTCAACAACCCGTTCCTCACCTGTTACACCTACGTTGTTTTCGGCATAGCAGGCGGCAGCGCAGGCGGAACAGCCAATACATTTGTCCATATCCACCACCATGGCCCAGCGGTAGTCCACGTGCTGGTGCGGAGGATAGATGTCCCTGGTCTCCCGGTCATAGGCCTCGGGCAGCGGTAGCACCAGAGGAAATTCCCACATTCCCAGCCCGTGCGCTTCGTGATGTTCAGGGTGGACAAGATCTTCTAACTGAACCGAGAGGGAAATTTTTCTTTCATGTTGAGTTCGACTTCCATCCGTGTGCGCCAGCTTTATTGAACGGCCGGTCTTCTTGAGGGCAATAGGGCCTGCAGCGAAAAACGGGCCTCCGGATTCCGGCTCTAACTCAGGCGACAGAAGGGAGATTGGGTTCGCGCCCTTGCCGCTGGCATAGCGCCCGAAGGAGGTGTGCCCTTGGCCGATAGCCACTACGGCAGCCTTAGAATGAACACCAACCGTTTCGTAGACGGGCATCTGTAGTTGGCCCCAGCGGGATTCTACTTGGACAATATCGCCCTGCTTCAGACCTCTTGCAGCCAGGGTTTCGGGATGCATCAAGACCGGAGTCTGCCAGGCGACCTGAGTTAAGGTATCTGGGACCTCACAAAGCCAGGGCCTGTTGGCACCCCTGCCGTCGAAGAAGCGGATGGAAGGGACAGCAAAGAAGACAAGATGGTTCTCTTTGGGAGTAGGAGGGGCGGCCATGGTAGACTGATATGTATCGGAAAGGCTGCCTCGTAACCCACCTTCTTGCTTCCGTGATTGAAAGAGCCCTCCCTTCTGCAGAACCTGGAGCCAGTCTCTTTTCCCCCGAACAACATCTTTGAGAGTGAGTTGGGCAAAGAGGTAGGCCTGGAAGTTTTTGACTGGTCGCTGCGGGCCAAAGGCGGCACGCAGTAACACATCTCCAATGTTTGGTGCCCCGGTCAAGCTGCCCATGGTTGGCTGCAGTGTTGAGACAATCCCGGTTTTCCCTGCATACTCATCCCAGGCCTCCAGTGGCAGACAGACCGGCAAGACCAGATCGGCCAACTCGGTAGTCTCATCCATGAAGTTGCTGAAACTTACCACAAACAAAGAATCCCGCTCCAGGGCCTCTCGCACTCCGCTTCCAGGGGGCAAAGCAAAAGCGGGATTGACGTTGTTCAACAGGAGCAGGTCTGCTGCACCACTCTTCAATCCAGTAAGAAATTCTAAGACCGTGGAGCGTCTGTCAGCCGTCTCCACCCGGTGCCGGTTGGAGAAATCGATGAGTTCAAGGTCAGGATCAAAAACCAGATTGAGAAGATTGACAGCTATGTTGGTCTGCAGGCTATTGGCCCCTGTTGCGCTGGTGCTGGTACCGAGGATAAGAGGTTTTCGTGCCAGTTGCAGATGAATATAAAGCTTGTCGAACAGTTCGGGTGGTAGGCCAGAAAGCTCGAAGACCTTCTCCCTGGTGTAAGGTGAAGATACTGTATCAATGGCAGTTAGATCCTTCTCTGGCAGAGATCTGCCATTGCCATGACGTATGCCTTCCCGCAATAGTCCAAGAGCAATAAAGTGTTCGGAGTCGGGGTTGCAGGAGAACCAGAAATCTGCATTGGCGCCAGTGAGGGATTGATAGGGGCTTACATGAAAATACAGAGACTTATTCTGTCCCCTTAGTCCGTGCATGTCCTTAAATTTTCTAGCGTACTCAACGGGCGACAACCATGTTTCCAAAAAGTCAGCACCAAACGATACCAGGAAATCAGCCTGGTCCATTTTATACGATGGCAGCCCGTCGACGCCAAAGACTTGGGAATTGGCCTCCTTCAAGGCCTCATATGCGAAAGGTTCAAAGATTACCGGCCCTTTGGAGTCCCAGTTTTCCAAGGACTGGCTTGCGAGGTTCAGCAGGCTTTCCCCCACAACCTCAGTAAGCATCCGGACTCTACCGTTCCCGTTCCTCATCGCTGCTTCAGCCTTGGCCTGCAAGATGGCTTCTGCTTCAGCATAGGTTACGGGGCGCCATTTGCCTGCCTCTTTCAATAAGGGAGTTTTGATTCTGTCTGGATTGTAAATTCCCTGCAAGGCGGCCTGGCCGCGCATGCACAGCCGACCCCGGTTGATGGGATGGAGAGGATTACCCTCAACCTTGATAGTCCTGCCCTCTCTGTTCTTGGCCAAGACGCCACAGCCGGCTGGGCACTCCCTGCAGGTGGAAGCGTACCAATTAGCCTTGCCGATTACCATGTCATCCGGGGCCTGAACGAGGGAGTACAAGGTTTTTTCTGGTTGGGAGGTGCAGCTGGCGGCAAAGGATAAGCCGCTCACGCCGGCAATCTTCAGGAAAGTTCTCCGATCCACCTTGCAAAAGGCTCCTTGACTAAATCTGATGGGAAGGAATGATGCTCATAGTTTGAAGTTTGTGAGGTACCTAAAAATACCCTATCTCGTCGCTGAAAGCAAGATTTCCACCGGCTGAGAAAAGAAAAATCTTGAAACAAAGTGGTTGGTGGAGTGTCCTACCGGACTGGGACACAATGATTAGTTATAACTATATAAAATAATTACAATAATTTTGGATAGATGTTAGAATAGCAAAGCCACATTGTGGATGTCAAGGAAGAAAAAACTATCGTTTAACTCGAACTTTAGAGGAAAAGGTCGTGTAGATTGCGGATTTCGAATTTTGGATTGCGGATTGAAAAAAGCTAGACAACATGAAATTACGTAATCCAAAATAATTTGTATTGTGCCCTGCGCCTTGAGCCCTTAAACCTATGCCCCATGCCCCATGCCCCATGCCCCATGCTAACCTCCTGTCTCCTAGCTCCTTCTATTCATAATCATCTTTCACCTTGAGAATGGTCTCCTGCTCCCATCTGGCAATGTAATCCAGGAATGCATACATGCCACCTTCCCAAGGATAATAAGCCCAGAGGGAAGCGCCGAAAAAATCAAAATAAGCGACATGGGAAACTTTGGTCTGAGAGCCAAGGGGTTCAAGCTGCAAGTGGCCGTAATGGAACCTTTGGCCGCACTGCTCCGGGTTTTCTAGGACAAAATCCAAACGATACTTCTTGGGAAAAAGTATGTTCCGCCATCTAAATTTCGATTCAGGTTTGTTTGCCAACCTGTTCTCTATAACTACCACATTTTGTTCTTCTCGGATGACTCGCTGGTTTATTATGTACTTGTTGGTTTTAAGGAAATCGCCACGGAAATCCGTCTTAAACCTCCAAAATACCTCGATGGGAACAGGTACGAGGTAAACAAGTTTGTATGCCTCACCGCCTCTCGCATCCGGTGCGATCCTGTAGATGAATGGCTCTCCGGTTGCGAGTTGTTTTTCACTCGGCTCAATGGTTAGAGATTGTGCAGACAGGTTGGTGAAACCGGTTAAAAAGAGAAAAACAAAGGTAAGTAGGACGGTTCGTCTATGACCCATGGATCTAATCCCAGGCGTGTTTTGCACCATTAGTGGAGCTTACCATAAACAGAGGGTCTGGATCGGGTCAAATTTTATTGAAGCTCCCTGCAGTCCCGCCACATCGGGACAGGGAATCTTCGAAATGTAAGGTGTTAATCCATTTTATTGTAGTTCACTCGCTAACCCCGCAGCAAGCTACGGGGTTAGCGCTCGCTGGAGCATTTTCAACATCGGCAACCTGGCCCTTTGGGTCAGGTCAGATATAGTGGGCTCTGTCTGAGATTAGAAACTGTTGAACTTGCAGCGCCGCTTTGAGTTGGATTCAGCCTATTTGATATCTTGAATATCGAATGTCGAACAAGGAATTTCGAACAGCAGAAGTTTCTGAAAGAAATGAGACAATGTTTTTCACTTCGATATTCTGCGGTTCCTTGTTCTGCGGTTCTGCGGTTCAATTACTCAAAGTCTTGATAGCTGAATGCTGACCGGGGAAACTGGGTCCGATTTTGTAACCCCTTAGGGGGCAGTTCTAAGCCGGATCCTTTGAGGCCGGATTCTTTACTTGGGTCGAGACTTGGACTGCCTATCGCGCTGGAGCTTAAGCGCCAGAAAGTAGTCTGCCGCCTTTATAAAGAGTTTTTTCCACGTTACCCAATCATGTCCACCAGGCACCGTGAACACTTGTTCCGGTAGTAAGACATCAGACAAAATTCGGCACTGCTCGACGAATATATCTTCGGTCCCAAACCCCAAGACCACCTTCCTTTGGTCCCTTGGATCTGAAACATAAACCTGCAACGACTTCCACAAATTGCATGCATGCGTCCATGCGAGAAAAGGACAATCTTCCCAGGTATCAAGCCCACCTGCCTCGTCAATTGCCTCGCTTGCTGTGTCCCCACTGATAAAAGGAGCAAGAAGCACGATACCATCAACATCCTCTGGATACGTGGTTGCGTAAAGCAGGGCGCCGTGTCCACCCAGAGATATGCCAACAAGGTAGAATTCCTCAAATCCCTCAACTTTTGCGGGTTCGATCACCTCAGTTTTTACGAGTTCGACAATTTTGTTCCCCAGATAAAGAGATGGCTTAACGTCAAGAACTTCCAGGCTGGACTCAAATCCTCTTTGCCACACTTCGTCCAGAAATCCTTGAGTCTCATAATGAGATCCTTTGCCCCCTATGGTGGGAAAGAGCACAACGAGCGAGCGCTTTCCCGTCATGCCTGAATAGCGTACTGAAGGCAATGTTTTTTTGCCCCGGGTTCCGGAGCATCCCAGAAATAAGACGACAACACTCGCCGTGGCACAAAGCCACATTACTTTTTTCATGGTTGTCTCCTCAAAGTCCCGGCTCGCGTCCGCCGCCGACGGACTTGGCCGGGATGACGAATGTTGACGCTGTCTTGTGTCGCCAAAGGGACATCAGGGTATCGTAGAGAGTTAAATTCGAATGCGTTTTAGAAATTGAGCTCATAGCCTATTGCGAGGACAAGGGCCGTGTCAGAACTCTTGATGCCCTCGGGCGGATCACTCTTGTATTGGTAGTCTACTCGAAAATTGAGTGAGAAGTTCTCCACTAGGGCAAACCGGATACCCTGCTCAGTGCGGAGGTAAACACCCACATCCGAGCTCAGGTCATAGTAGAATTCGTGTAGGTGAAAAAAAACTATCTTCTGTGGAATGATATGATACCTGACTCCCGCAGCCCACCTGGCGGCCAGGTATTCGTTGTCCTCTTTAGTGCCATAGTCCTCGTAGAAATAGGCCGGACCCAATTCGGCGAATAGGCTGGCAGTCTCCGTGTCGATGAACTGGTAACCAGGCCCGGCAGAGGTGATAAAGCGAAGGTCAAGATCCTGGAATTTGTCATATTCTGCGAAAGGGCGCAGATAAGAGTAGAGTTTCTCGGTCCAGAAATAGTCATATTTTGCGCCGCTCAGCCAGTTCCGCTCGTCCTCTTCGCCCTCGCTCTCGCCATAGTTGAACTTTCCCTCCAAATAAAGGCGGTGATTCTTGGAGCGGGCTTGAAACTTAGCGGATGAATTGAAAGTCTTGCTTCTGGTGTTGCCGCCGTTGATAGCTCCACCCAGATCAGCGAGTGCCTTGTACGTTACTGCGGGTGGAGGTGGGGGCGGGTTGATTGCCTTGAGATCTGCAAAGGCAATTTCTGTGCTTTCTCCAGTTTCTTGATTGAGCAATTGGATGGAGCCAAGAGTCGGGCAGGTAACATGGCCCACCAGTTTGTCGTTGTTTTTAAGGAGAAGTGTCACCTCCTTATCGCTGCTGACACAAACTACCTTGTCAAATTTTACTTTGATCTTTTTGGCATAGTTGGTCTCGACGATGAGTTGCTCATCTTCGGTGCTGAGGATTTCACCGCTCAACAAATCTCCATTTCTTAGGTAGACCTCGTCAGCCAGAGCTGAATTGCGGAAGAAGAACAGGGTGGAAAACAATAAAATCGCTGCCGCAACAATTGTCCGAAAAACTATAGTTGCTCCGGCTCTAGTCCACTTCAGCAAGATGTGGTTGAGAAAAGTTTGTTGAGGCGAAAACATAGTGTCCTCCGAATATACTAGGTTAGCAGACTTTCATGCCCGATATCCAAAGTGAGGCTACATCCATCTCTTTTTTTTAAAGATAACTATTTCAGCGACAATCACTACCACCAGCAGCAAACAAAAAAGAGCGAAAGCTGCTTTATACTCAGCACCTGGAATGCCCCCTACGTTAATTCCCAATAGACCAGTCAAAAAGCCAAGTGGGAGAAAAATGGCGGCGACTATGGACAGAACATACATACGAGTATCCATTTGCTCTGACAATCGGCTCATCAGCTCTTCTTGGGTCACAGCGGCTCGCTCCCGCGCTGCATCTAGGTCCTCTATGTAGCGGGTTAAGTGATCATACGATTCTCGAAGACGCAACGTATCCTCATCAGTAAACCAGGATATCTTTTCACTCTGCAAACGGGATATGGCCTCCCGCTGCGGCGCCATATATCTACGGAGGTAAATTGCGTCTCGTCGGATCGCGGCGAGCTGTGGGCGGAGTTCGTGGCTCTCTTTTGTTAGCACTGCCTCTTCCAGTTCGGCCACCTTGTCCTCGAGGTCACCAATTACGCCGCCCATGCGGCTCATGAGCCGATCGGCAACATCCTCCAAAAATTCGCCGGAAGTTCTCGGCCCCTTACCCTTTTCTATGGCACTACAGAGATCTTCCACTGACAGCAGCTTGCGTCTCCGGGTGGTAATAATCCGATTTTTCTCAGCCCACATACGCAGCGATACCATATCCTCCGGATCTGCTCCAGGATTGAGATTCACCCCTCTCAAAGCGATAAGCAGTCCATCATCAAATCCGGTGACCCGGGGACGACTCTCATCCGCTAATAAGACTTCTCCCACCACGTCCTCGAGTTGACTCTCCTCCGTGATCCACTGCTGCGCTTCAGGGGCTGTGAAGTTGAGGTGGACCCACAGTAAGCCATCTGATGATGTCCATTGGCGAATCTCATTCCACCCGACTCTTTGCCCGCCGCCTTTGCCGTCGAGTAGAAAGGCTGCTATGAGCCCGTCATTGTTTACCATGATCTCCTCCTCAGTCAAGCCGGTGCGATAAGGATGAGAAAGCTAAACAAGCATTTTCTAAGTAAACCGGAAAACCCTGTGCTCCATAACGTGCTTCAGAAAATCCTCCGCCACCATTGATGTGCTATAGGAAATAACTGCAACGATAAACTCCATCGCCGCTAGGGCAGCGTTGCCGATTCGGGCTCGGGTTGGTTGTGCTCATGGGACCAATAATTCAACTCGGGGGGTGGCTTTTTCTCTGGCGTCATACTCTGGAAGACAGACCAGGAGACGATCGTCCTCGACCCCATGATTTTTCACCAGATATTCCTTGATCCCTGCTGCACGCTGTTTTGCCAATCCTCCCAGTTGTTCGTCTGCAGAGAGGGGCTGTAGCTGCTCTGGGTATGTTTCGACTTCGGGAGCGTCTGGGCTTCCTTCCCCAGCGGTCGGCTGCACTGGTCCCTTTTTCCCCGAGGTTTCCTTCTGGCCACCCTTGTCAGCTTCGGTGGCCAGGCCACAAACTTTGAGGTGGATTTCAGGTCGAGTCTTCAGCAACTCCGCCACCCGCTCCAGGTAAGGGAGAGCGTCCTCGGAAATCGTCTCCGAGCCGGGATCGAAAAATACCGGGTCCAAACGCAGAGCGGTAATCTTTGTACCAGCCATGATGCCCAGCTCAACAACTGTCACCATGGTGCCGTAGGGCTGGAAGATGTATTTTAGGTAGCTCACCGCAGCCTTGGTCATGCCCTTGACCAAAGCCTGGTTAAAAGCATCGGTAAAATTAAACGTGGGGTCAGTAATGTTGCCCGTGATGGGTACTTTCAACTTGATCTTGTTTTGACTATCCTTTAGCACGGCCAGAGCAGTGGGCAAAGGTACCCTGAGTTGCCGTTCGAAGCGTTCCATGATCTCGGGATCAGCCGGGGAGACCTCCACGTCACTAATTTTGAATTTGCTTTTTCCCTCAAGCTCTCCTTGGAGGCTCCGAAGCTCAATGTCTGCATCAACATGCCCGCTTTTCACCTTGTAGCCGATCAGCTGAACCACATAGGGAGACAGACTCGGTAAGTCGAAATCATCAATCTTGGCCACAAGATCAAGACCTAGACGCTCGGTAAAGGGTGTTAACGTTCCCTGAATTGAGACATCCGTATACTTGCCTATCTTGCCAACCAGGCTCATAGTGCTGGACTGCTCGGGCTTGCCGGAATCCAGGCCGGTAAGGCTCGCTTCACGTATGGTCACACTGGTTTTAAAGGGCGGCGATACACCTCTGTCTTCGAAATTGAACTCGCCTTGATCAGCAATCCGCACCTGTCCGATTTTGATGACAACAGGATGTTTGTGTTTATCTCGTTCGCTCCTTTTCCCGTCTTTGACCGGCAAAAACATCCCTCCAATCGGC
>JAJDNL010000233.1 GCA_022340745.1 Deltaproteobacteria bacterium | reverse complement strand
GCCGCAAAGAATGTCAAACCGAGTAGTCATTCAACACCGAAAATTTGCTCCTTTGAACTCGGTCAGAGTTGTTTGGCTTTGATGGAGGTTTCAGTTATTATGTTTTCTTTCCTGACACCTGACATTTGACACCTGAATCCTCAACAAGGTATGAGTTGCATTTTTTAGATGTTTCCGCAACTATGTTTGGCGAATGGAGCTACTGGATTTCGGATGCGATGATAGAAGGATCGGACAGTGATGCAGAACATAAGGGCCGTTGGCTTTGACCTCTTTAACACCCTCATTAGCATGGAAACCATCGCCCTGAAAGATGCCATGGTCAGATTGACAACCAGCCTCAGGGAAGAAGGCTTGAACGTAGCACACGAATCTTTTGTTCAGGATTACCGTGAAGCTGTCCTGAAGTTTCTGCAACAGACCAAGCGAGATGGCAAAGAGAGTCATAACCGGTTCTGGATAACTACTGCTCTGGCAAAACAGGGACTTAGCCTCTCGCCCGAAGATCCCCACATTTCTGCGGCAGTGGAAAGTTATTTCTCGGCTTTCGTCCCATACACCAAGCTCATTCCAGGAACCAAAGAAATGCTTGCTATTTTACAGGAGCGCTATCGCATCGGTTTGCTTTCAAATTTCACCCATCCACCTGCGGCGAAAAACATTATGTCCGAACTCGGGCTAACACCTTTTTTTGAAGTGGTGCTGATTTCAGGTGACCTCGGATACCGCAAACCACATGGTTCGGTTTTCGAAGAACTTATTTACCAATTGGGCGTTCAGAGAGATGAGATCGCTTTCGTTGGAGATGACCCGGATGCTGATGTAGCAGGTGCTCTCCGGTCCGGGCTCAAGCCCATCTGGACCACCTATGTGCGGGATAACAATATTGCGCCTGCCCCTGGGATGCTGGGGCCGACTGATGATGATCCCGGCCAAGAGGTGCCGAGGATTTCCAATTGGCAAGACTTGCTTACCCTGCTGAACACCAGTTCATAGCTCATGAGCTTATCGGCGGCAGTGTGCTACCCTTCCCGGTAAAGGGACTTTCCCCAAAAATGGATGGTTGAAGTTTATACCTTGAAGCTATTGCCAAGTTGAGATCTCACTTGAAAGTGAAGATGTCTTCCTGGTGCTTCTTCTGTCGTTCCGAGGCTCCGGCCTGGTCACTTCAAGCGCAGCTGCGAGCGGGGGAAGGCACCCCCTCCCTGTTCCCCGTTCCTGCGGAACGGGGCCAGGGGCTCCCCCATCCACAGCTGCGGAAGTAGCACAGGCCTCCCACCAGTCACTTAGAAGAAACACCAGGAAGGCCAAAGGTGGAGGCTGTGAAACAAAGAGTACTTGAGCCCCCTTTCTTTTCGCCTCTCAACTTGGCAAGAGCCAGCATGAAGATTTGGTGTTTTCGCAAAAGGGACACTGCCATAAAATGGTGTGAAAATACGACAAAATTGGAACCTTCCTTACATTAGGAATCCTGCTTTAGCGGGATTCAATCACTCGTTGTGGAGGAGCCTTCCCCTTTGGCCTGTGTCGTTCATAACATTTTGGGGGAAAGTCCTGATCCCGGTAATCGTTGACTTTCCCCTACAAGGTTGCTACCGTGAAGATGTCGCTAGGGGTGGTTGACTGAGAGCCTGGCACAGGACCAGGTAACCCTTTGCACCTGATCTGGGTAATACCAGCGTAGGGAAGCGGCAAGACCCCAGAGCATCTCGACCGTAGCCAAAACTCACTTTCATCCAAAGACGCTCAAAATGCCGCTTTCCCACGCAGGGAAAGCGGTTTTTTATATGAAAAAGCAGGGAGGCAATTCCCTCATTCAGGTTGAACACCTTTCAAAAGCATTCTCCCGGGGCAGTGATACACTGCAGGTCCTCCAGCAGATCAGCCTGAGCGCTGCACCGGGAGAACTCATTGCCATTATCGGACCCAGCGGCTGTGGGAAAAGTACTCTGTTCAACATCTTGGCTGGACTGAGCTCTCCTGACGCTGGCAGCATATCTCTCAATAGCAAAAAGGTTTCACATCTTCGAGGCAGAATGGCGTACATGCAGCAGAAAGACCTTTTGCTTCCTTGGAGAAACACGTTGGATAACGCCATCCTGGGTATGGAGATTCAGGGGGAACAAAAACAATTGGCCCGTGAGCAGGCCCGCGATCTTCTAAAAACATTCGGTCTGGAGGGTTTCGGAGATCATTATCCTCAAGAGCTTTCCGGGGGCATGAGACAACGCGTCGCCTTGATGAGAACTTTTCTCTGCAAAAAGGATATCCTGTTACTGGATGAGCCGTTTGCTGCGCTCGACGCCATTACCAGAAGCATCATGCAAAAATGGTTGCTGAAGGTATGGGCTCAATTCGGGCCTTCCATTTTACTGGTTACTCACGATGTTGATGAGGCACTTATTCTAGCTGATCGGATATATGTCATGACCTCTCGGCCAGCATCAATCAAGGGGTCGCTCCAGTTGGAGCTCCAACGGCCGAGGAAAGTTACCGAACCGGACATGGTCAACTACAAAGAATACCTCCTTGGACTGCTGGAAGAAGAACTAACGGTCTCAGAGCCATGAAAACTCGATTGGTAAATACTGCATTGCCTGTGGCCCTTTTAGGGATTTTGGGACTGCTCTGGGAAGCTTCGGTGCATTTCTTTGAGATACCATCGTACATATTGCCAGGGCCCTGGGAAATAGTGAAGGTCATGTGGCAACGTCTTGATCTTTTTGCCGCTCATGGTGTTGTTACCCTTATCGAAATAGGTTTGGGCCTTTGGGTGGCTCTGGTGGTGGGGCTCTGCCTGGCCGTTCTCATCCACGCTTCGCGGATAATTGAGCGATCCTTCCTCCCTTTGATTATCTCATCTCAGACAATTCCCGTGTTCGCCATTGCGCCACTGTTGATCCTGTGGTTTGGTTACGGCATCGGCTCAAAGGTAGTCATGACGGCTATTATTGTCTTTTTCCCCATTGTTATTAACACGGTAGAAGGACTCAAGGCAGCAGATCCTGACACCTTAGCCCTGCTGCACATACTCGAAGCCTCTCCCAGGCAGGTGTTTTTCAAAGTGCGTGTACCTCAATCACTTCCGTTTGTTTTTTCGGGAATCAAGATTGGAGTGGCCGTAAGCGTTATTGGAGCAGTTATAGGGGAGTGGGTTGGGGCTCGGGAAGGTTTAGGATATCTTATGATCCACGCAAACGCCCAGCTTCAGGTGGAACTCGTGTTTGCTTCAATCTTCTGGTTGTCCATTTTGGGAATGGGCTTATATGGACTTGTAGTGGTGGTGGAACGTTTGCTCGTTCCCTGGCGGCGTGGTGGCTCCAGCAAGTGAAGATCTGCGTCCATAGCAGACGGTTGGTGAATAGTGCGGGCTATGGCCAACTGGAAAGCGAAAGGCAGAAGGGAAAAACCGATGAGGTACCGAATTAGAATACTTGTGGTATTCCTCAGCAGCCTGGCCTTTCTATATGGCTTGGCGGGAAATGGAAGGGCCGCAGATAAAGTGAGTTGCATGTTGGACTGGTTCCCGAATCCAGACCATGCGCCGGTGTATGTAGCCAAGGCGAAAGGTCTTTTTGCAGAACAAGGTTTGGACGTAGATATCATGGTACCAGCCGACCCCAACGATCCGCTGAAACTGGTTGCCGCAGGGAAGATCAACTTTGCCATTAGCTATCAACCGAGCGTGATAACGGCACGTTCGAAAGGGTTGCAGGTTGTCTCCATCGGGGCCCTTGTCCAACATCCGTTGAGCAGCATCCTCTACTTGAAATCATCTGGCTTCAAGACTCCAGCCGACCTTAAAGGCAAGCGTATCGGTTACTCGGTTGAGCCACTTTACCGGGTGCTCTTTGAGGCCGTAGCTGAAAGGGCAGGTCTGCAATCATCTGATTATGATATTTACCGGGTTGGATTCAATCTGGCGCCGTCCCTCCTGAGCGGTAAAGTGGACGCTGTCGTAGGTGCTTTTAGAAATTACGAGGCCATACAAATTGAGCTGGAAGGCAAGGAGGTGGGTATTTTCCCCCTGGAAGAGCACGGGGTACCTGATTTCTATGAGTTGGTCATCATCACTCACTCCAAAGAGATAGAGGCTCATCCCAAAAGAGTAATGGCCTTTGTGAAGGGATTGACCAAAGGAATCCACCAGACAGTCAGTAATCCGAAGGAAAGTTTGGAGACTTTCTTGAAGCTCCACCCGGATCTTAGGGACGAACTCAATCGCAGGGCCTACCAGGCCACGCTTCCTTTTTTCATAGGGAGTCCGAAACAGGAATCATCCCGCTGGGTAGAGATGCAAAATTTTATGCTTGATAGAGGACTTATTAAGAGAGTTACGCCGGTGGAGGAGATGATCTGGACCGGGAAGTAAAGAGTTCAGTCCCGAAGGGAACGGCTCAAGACACTGGTCCTGTGTTAGCTGGCAGCGGGCAACTGGCAGCACGCAGAAGAAAGAGGGCAGAAGTCAGAGGACAGAGGACAGAGGACAGAGGACAGAGGGCAGACGACAGAGGGCAGACGACACAAGATAGTTAAGAGGAACTCTATTTTGATTGCTTTTCTCCTGGATTCTGGATTCTGACTCCTGGCTCCTTGCTCTACGCTCCATGCCCTGAGCCTTGCGCCCTGCGTCTTAGGCCTTGTGCCTCAAACGAAGGAGTCACGCATGCAAACGTATGAAATCGGTTTGGTTCCTGGTCCTGTTTCCGTACCGCCGGAGTTGCGAGCAGTCTACCAGATTAACTATGGCAGTGCGGATTTGGAGGACGAATTTCTTCGATTATATCAGAGATGCGAGACCCATTTGGGGAAGATCCTGGCTACCAGAAATCGAGTGGTGATTAAAACTGGCGAAGGCATGATAGCTCTCTGGAGCGGACTGAAGAGCGTACTTCGACCTGGAGACAAGGTGCTGGCGGTGGCAAACGGGGTCTTTGGCTATGGGATCGGCGACATGGCCAGCCAGATAGGAATGGAGGTTGAAGTAGTTGACTTCGGCTATGACGATGTCCCAGATCCACAGCAAGTGCGCGAAGCGGCCCAGCGATTTCGGCCCCAACTCGTAACCGCTGTTCACTGTGAGACCCCCAGTGGTACGCTTGCCTCGCTAGAGGAGATTGGCGCGATTTGCCGGGAGGTGGACGCACTCTTCTACGTTGACTTTGTCTCCAGCGGCGGGGGTGTTGAGGTGCGAGTGGATGACTGGTATATCGACCTTGGCTTGCTTGGTAGCCAAAAGGTGCTGAGTCTCCCTCCTGATCTGGCCATGGTTACAGTGAGCGAACGTGCCTGGGAAGCCGTTGAGGAAGTAGCTTATGTGGGCTATGACTCCCTGGCTCCCTGGAAAACCGTGGCCAAAGATGGGCACTTTCCCTACACGCATAACTGGCACGGTATGGCCGGATTGCTGATGGCTACCAGACTGATTTTAAATGAGGGGTTAGCAGTGGCATTTAGACGTCACGCAGATGTGGCGGCTTATTGTCGGGGTCGGATGCAGGCCATGGGAATTGAGCTCTATCCCGTCAGTGAAGAGATCTGTTCCCCCACGGTCACCGCTGCCAAAATCCCGGTAGGTTGGTCCTGGGAAAATCTAGATCAGGAATTGCGCGTTAGGGGATTGGTAGTAGGTGGCAGCTACGGCCCGCTTGCAGGCAAGGTTTTTCGGATCGGTCACATGGGGAGCCAGGCAAAACGTGAACTGGTGGAAGGTGGTATGGATATATTGGAGGAGGTTTTGAACAGTAAATAAAAAAGCTGGCTTACGGCTGTCACCTGAGGGGGTTTCAGGTGTTCCGCCGGAGGCGGATCAGGTGTGAGGGAAGAAAAACAAAAACACTGAAACCTCAAACCTCAGTTGTTATGAAATGTGAAATAGAAAGCCCCCGTCGGCCGGTCAAGCAGCCAGGGGGGGCTCGTATAGACAAGGAGGTTTCGACCTTGGTCTATGTGAAAAGCTAACCATTCACATTTAAATGTGCAAGAGTGAGATCCATTTGCCAGATCTTGGGGTCATTCGTTTGGCATGGGATTGCACAGATACTCATCTGAAATTGCCACTCTGCCACAATTGAAACATATATACTTGGGGTCTCTGGTTAACTCCTTGATCTTGTCGAATTCACCGCAACTCGCCAGAACACAAAGATGACCTGAATGGTCTCCGCTACATACTTGTTCAGCCATTATTCCACCTTAGGAGTTTCACAAGAAAGTGTATTACTCATTTCTCGATGCCCCGTACCACTCCTCAAACCTCTCGCCCCTGAGCTTGGCCTGACGTTCCAACTCCGACTGACAACGAACACAGTAGAGAGCGAAGGGCATTAACTGCAACCTTTTCTCGCTGATGGGTTCTTCGCACTCCTCACAATAACCATAATAACCATTTTCAATGCCGTCCAGGGCATCTTCAATCAACTGGAGCTTATGCCTCAACCGTTCACCAAACAAGTGGGCATACTCGGCAGCCATGTCCGCGGTCGCATAATCGCCCAGGTCTCCCATGTGGTCCTTCACCCGGGAGCGCTCAATTTGGACTCTCACCTCGTCGAGTAGTTCCTGGCGCATGTCCTCAAGTGTCTTCCGCAATTGTTGTTTGCTCTTTTTTGATAAGGTCATTTCAATACCCTTACCGTCACCCTGTTTCGTTCAGTGTTAATAGAACCCTGATATTATTGATATTTTATATCTTCAACTGAGATGACGCGTAATTATGATGTTTTTTTTGTCTTTGGTAAAGAAAAAAGTTACAGCGAATAAATTTTTTTGGGAAGTCGGGAGAACTGGCGCGTGGTCAGTTCGGGAGATATTTGGTTGCAGTTTAGTGAGAGGAGTAAGGTCACCCGAGGAGCGGTTCTAACTCTCTGAATTCAGGGAAGGATAATCTGTGTAGCCGGTTTCGTCACCCCCATAAAAAGTTGCAAGATCGGGCTCGTTCAAAGGTCCGTTCTTCTTGAAACGCTCTGGAAGGTCCGGATTTGCCAGGAAGAGTCGGCCAAAGGAGACCAGGTCGGCGTCGCCCGCTTCTAGCACCTGTTCGGCCCCATCCCTGTCATACCCGCCATTGGTCATATAGGTCCCCTTATAGATTATTCGGAGTTTTTTGGTTATGGAATTCAGAGCGCCGCAGTAATCTGCCGGGTTTGCCAGATCCATCTCCACCGCGTGTAAATAAGCAAGGGGGAAGCGGTTCAGTCCTTCCGCAACATGGCTGAAGATCGCTTCCGAGTTGGAATCGTAGATGTCGTTGAAGGGATTTCCGGGGGAGATGTGTACTCCAACACGTCCCTGCCCTAAAACATTTATTACCTCTTTGGTTACTTCAAATAAAAAGCGGGCTCGATTTTCGATGGTGCCACCGTACTGATCCGTCCTCTGGTTGGTGCCATCCCTGAGAAATTGGTCCAGCAGGTACCCATTGGCCCCATGTATTTCAACCCCATCAAAGTTGGCCGCAAGAGCGTTTTCCGCCCCCTGCCTGAACTGATCAACAATTTTGCCAATCTCTTCTGTTTCCAGGGCTCGTGGGGTTACAAATGGGCTTGGGCCCTCGTAGGTCATGGCCTCACCTTCGGGCTTGATAGCTGAAGGAGCAACAGGCTGGGTTCCCTCCGGCTGCAACGAGGGATGCGAAATGCGTCCACAGTGAAACAACTGGAGAAATATCACCCCTCCGCGTGAATGAACCAGATCGGTAACCATCCGCCAGCCGGCAATTTGCTCGGGTGAATAAATCCCGGGCATGTCCGGATATCCCAGCCCCTGGGGCGAAACGTGCGAGGCCTCGGTAATGATAAGACCAGCACCCGCCCGCTGCGCATAGTAGAGTGCATTCATGGGCTGCGGCGCATTTCCGCCGCCGGCACGGTTGCGGGTCATGGGTGCCATGACCATCCGGTTTTTCAGTTCGTAGGGGCCCAATTTGTACGAAGAGAAGAGTTTCATATCCAGCTCCTTGTGCAGATTCCACTGTTTCCCATGAGTCGTTTCAGCCCTTATGCAGTTGTGCTCTTGCGATCATGCTTAATTCAATCTTTCACCTTTAACCCTGACATTTCATGAAATGTCAGGATTAAGACGTTTTTTCACTGCCTTACCATCACTCCAAGCTCGGCCGACCACCTCACCCACCGACCAGTATCTATTATCTGGCATCGTAAGCAAGAAAGGGTTTATTTTTTTGATGTCTGGCACGCCGTCGGTGAGAAACCGCTCTTCGGAGTATGCTCCAACAATCTCGCCGATCAAAAAAGAGTTGCTGGGCAACTGAACCGTCTCCACCAGTTTACACTCCATGCTGAGCGGACACTCGCTGATCATGGGAGCACCTTTGAGCTTACCGTAAAACAGATTGAAGAGTCCGGACTTGTCTACCCGTTTTCCTGATACCAGGCCGACATAATCAGTGACCTCCACCATTTCAACAGTGGGGAAGTTGACGCTGAACTCACCTGTTTTTACGATGGCAGCGTGGGACGCATGGCCTTGATTTACGGCCATCCCGAGCATGGGCGGCTGGTAGTTGACTCGAGTGAGCCAACCCAGGGCCATGAAATTAGCCCGGTCTTCCAGAAAAGAACCGAGGATTGTGGTTGCCATGGGTAGAACATATGCCTGCTCCCCTATATCTACTTTCGCCATTGAAAATCCTTTCCTTCTGCCACCGGTTCGTTTCTACCAGTAAAGAATCTGTCATGGGTAGGCGCATCAATCGAATGGGTATGATTCTGTAGTTTATTCTCCGCCACCACGTGTTGAATGATCTCTTGCCAGTGGTCGTGCTTCTCTTCTTTCCAGGTTTCCAGAAACTCTATTTTATCCTTTGAAAGCACTCCCTTTCGTTCTGACATTACTTCTTCCCCCCGGCACGTTTTTTCCTGCAGAGTGACTTTCCTCACTATAAGTGGACAGCCTCATGGTGGCAATCTGAAAAATAGGAAGGTGAATTGCATTTTCACTTTGAATTCGCTAGAATAACTTTAACCTTTGGAAAACATAATAAAAAGTGAACCGAGAGGGATGAATGCAATTTCTTGGCACCGACAAATACTACCTCAATCCCGAACTGAGAGAGATCGTCAACATCTCCACTGCCATGGAAAAACCCTTGCTGGTCACCGGGGAGGCCGGAACCGGCAAGACCCAGTTGGCCTTCGAGATTGCCCGGGCACTTGAGATGACCCTGGAAGAGGCGCGCTGCAAATCCACCTTCAAGGGTGAGGAGCTTTGCTACGTCTATGACACAGTCTTGCGCCTCAACGACTCCCGCTTTGGCACCGAAGAGAGCGGCCGGGACGTAAACAACATCTGGGATTACCTGGGCTTCGGCCCTATCGGCCGCGCTTTTCTGGCAGAGGATCGACGCGTCCTACTTTTGGACGAGATCGACAAGACTGACTCGGACACCCAGGACAACCTGCTGGACGTGCTGGAGGACGCCTCCTTTATCATCCGCGAGATAAACCACAAGGTCAAGGCCAAGCATATGCCCATAACCATCATCACCAGCAACGCCAAGCGGGAGCTTTCCGATCCTTTCCTCCGCCGTTGTTACTGCCACCATATTCCCTTTCCCGCTATGGAAGAGATGACGGAGATTATCCGCTTGCACTACCCTGAGATTTCTGCTCCTCTTATGGATTCAGCCCTGGCCATCTTCTATCATCTGCGGCAGCAAGGTTTCGAGAAACCGCCTGCTACCGCGGAACTGTTGGACTGGCTCGGTGCCCTGCAGCTAGATGATGCGAAACCGCCAATCACGCCGGACAAAATTCCTTTTCTCGGAACCCTCCTCAAGCGTACGCAAGACTTGCTGCAACACAAGGGCGTGGAGCGAGAAAACGTTTAGCCAGAACAAGAACGACAATTATGTTCCTTCCTTTCTTTTACCAACTGCGGGACCAGGGTATCCCCATCAGCCTCCGCCATGTGCTGGAATTCTACCAGGCCATGGAGAAGGGGCTTGCTCCTGATCTGGATCGACTCTTCATTCTCATGCGACTTATTTTCGTTAAGAAAGTTGAGCACTTCGACGGTTTCGAGCAGGCATTCGCAGCCTATTTCCTGGGGGCTGAGGGTGAGGAAATTCCAAAATTCTCTCAGCAGGCCTGGGAAGAGAAAGATTTTCGCCGCTGGCTTGAAGAAGAGATGGCCAAAGGCTCCTTGCCGGAAGATGCTTTGGAGCGGCTCACGCTGCCTGAACTGCTCCAACGTTTCTGGGATGTGGTCATGGAGCAGAAAGGGAAACACCGAGGTGGCCATACCTGGGTTGGTACCGGCGGCACCTCAACCTTTGGTCATTCCGGTGCTGATCGCGAAGGTATCAGGGTCCACGGCGACGCCCTGCATGGCTCTGCCCTCAAAGTCATAGAGAGCCGCCGCTATGTCGATTATGCCACCAGTGCCACCCTGCGGGCCGAAAATCTGCGCCAGGTCCTCGCTGCCCTCAAGCACATGGCACCTGCAGGACCCCTAACCGAACTGGATGTTGATGAGACCATTGATCGCTCCTGCAGAAACGGAGGAGAAATAGAACTGGTCTTTAAAAGAGAACTGCGGGATCGTATCCAGGTTATCGTGCTGCTGGACAATGGCGGGGCTTCCATGCGACCTTATTTGGATCTGGTCAAACTGGTTTTCGGCCTGATGCGCGATCACTTTAAGGATTTAGATTACTACTATTTCCACAACTGTATCTATGGCTGTGTCTATAGTGATCCGAAACGGCTTACCCCCTATCTCATACACCACCTGGTTCGCCGTGACCCGGAAACCCGGATGATTATTATCGGCGATGCCAACATGGCTCCGGCCGAACTCATGCTCTCCAATGGCGCTATGGACTATTTTTCAAAAGTCAGAGTGCCAGGGAGAGATTGGCTACTGCAGATCAGAAATCATTTTTCTCACAGTGTATGGCTCAACCCCATCCCCCGATCAAGGTGGCACCGTGAAAGTCAAACCATTGATCATATTGGCGAGATCTTTCCCATGGAAGACCTCACCCTGGCCGGTATCAGGCGGGGAGTTGAGTGGCTGAATTCCGGCGCGCCACCAAAGAGAGCGAGCAGGCAGCGGGCGGCAGGCAACTAGCAGGAGATACTAGGCGCTGGGGACTAGACGCTAGGCACAGGGTAGATTGCAGATTTTTGATTGCAGAATGCAGATTGATGAAAGGCACAAAAACACTAAATTTTCTCCTTGCGCCTTGTGCCTTGAGCCGTATGCCTGTCTGGCTTCTGGATTCTTTTATTTCTATTGCAGATTGAAAATTTTTAAGGACTAAACAAGAGGAAACCTATCATGAGAATCGCTGTTATCGGTACCGGTATTTCAGGAATGGTTGCTGCCTACCTCCTTTGCCAGGACCACGATCTCGTGGTTTTCGAGGCCAATGACTATATCGGCGGGCACACCAACACCATCGATGTCGAGCTCAATGGGGCACATTACCCTGTGGACACTGGTTTCATCGTTTTCAACGAGGACACCTATCCCAACTTCGTAAAGCTGATGAAGCAGCTGGGAGTGGCCTGGCAGCTCTCTAACATGAGCTTCAGCGTTCAGAGCGAAAAAACAGATCTGGAGTACTGCCCCAGCAGCCTGAACTCTCTTTTCGCCCAGAGACGCAACCTCTTACGGCCTTCTTTTTATCGTATGCTTTTGGACTCATTCCGCTTTCGCCGCGAGGCGCAAGAGATATTGCGGGCCAACGACTATGAAACCACTCTCGGAGCTTATCTGGAGGGAAAGGGATACTCCCAGACCTTTATCCATCATTTCATCATCCCCATGGGAGAGGCAATCTGGTCGGCGGATCCACAGCAATTCAACGAGTTTCCGCTTCATTACTTCGTTCAGTTTTTCAACAACCACGGTTTTCTCAAGGTGAAAGATCAGCCTCAGTGGCAGGTCATCAAAGGTGGTTCACGGAGCTACGTAGAACCTCTTACCAGGTCTTATAAAGACAAAGTGCGACTCAGTTGCCCTGTGGATTCCATCAAGCGACACCCTGATTATGTAGAGGTCAGGCCGCGGCATGGCGAAGTGGAGAGATTCGATCAAGTTGTAATAGCAGCGCACAGCGATCAGGCCCTGGCCATGCTGGCCGATCGCTCCCATGTGGAACGGGAGATATTGGAGGCGATCCCATATCAGGATAATCTGGCGATCTTGCATACCGACTCCTCCCTTCTGCCCAAGAGAAGAGCCGCCTGGGCTAGCTGGAACTACCATATTCCCCAGGTGGACTTGGGGAGGGTAGCTGTTACCTATTACATGAACATGCTCCAAAGCCTCACCCCACCGACTGATTTCTGCCTTACCCTCAATCGGCCTGAGATTATTGATCAAACCAAAATCATCAGAGAGTTCAACTACCACCATCCAGTCTACAATCCCCAGGGACCAGTGGCCCAGAAGCGTCGCCTGGAGATAAACGGTGTCAATCGCACCTATTTCTGCGGTGCCTACTGGGGCTATGGTTTCCATGAAGACGGGGTAAACAGCGCTCTGGCTATATGCGAACATTTCGGGAAATCCCTGTGAACCCTAAGAGCTGCATCTACGAGGGGCACGTTCGCCACCGTCGCTTCCTGCCGGTGGGGAACTCCTTTCGCTATCGTATTTTCTTTATGTTCCTCGACCTGGAGGAACTGCCGAGACTGTTCCATAAGAATATTTTTTGGTCGCACGATCGGGTTAATCTCGCCTATCTACGCCGGCGGGATCACCTGGGTGATCCGAGAGTACCACTCAAGCAAGCTGTGCGGGGCCTTGTAGAGGAACGATCAGGAAAGCGGCCGGTCGGCCCCGTTCGCCTGCTCACTCACTTGCGCTACTTCGGCTATTGCTTCAATCCTGTTAGTTTCTATTACTGCTACGATGAATCCGATGCGCAGGTGGAGACCATAGTGGCCGAGATTCACAACACTCCCTGGGGTGAAGAGTATTGTTACGTCCTGGGTGAAGATCAAAATGAACATCCTGCCAAAGGGTGGAAGCGTTATCAATTTAGCAAAGATTTTCATATCTCCCCCTTCATGGATATGGACATCTGGTATGATTGGAGATTTAGAGAGCCAGGCCAATCATTGAGTGTGCACTTGACGAACATAGAAAAGGGCAGGAAACTCTTTGATGCCACTCTGACCCTGAACCGCAGGGAAATGAGTAGCCGTGATTTGAACAAGGTTCTATTAGCCTATCCCTTCATGACCCTCAAGGTCACCACTATGATATATCTCCAGGCCCTTAGGTTATGGTCCAAGGGGGCGGCTTTTTATGTCCACCCAGATAAAAGAGGCTAGATCATGACCAACTCCATTGTGCCGGCGGAAGCTTCTGCTTTTGAACAGACGAAACCAAGCCGATTTGATCAGCTTGCCAAGAAATTATTTTTTTCGCTCCTTTGCGGCCTGCGCCGGGGAGAACTCACTATAATCGACGGCTCTGTCCGACGCACATTCGGCGAAAAAAGCGGCCAGTTCCCTTTGGAAGCAAAAATCACCATTCACCATCCCCGTTTCTATAGCTCCATAGTATTTGGAGGCAGTGTCGGTGCCAGTGAGGCTTTCATGGCAGGTCAATGGTCAACAGATGACTTGACTACGGCGGTGCGTATCACCATTTTGAATCGAGAGGTGTTTGAGGGAATGGAAAAAGGTCTGGCTAGGCTTACAGCTCCTCTCCACATGTTTGTTCATCTCTTACGAGGCAACACTAGAAAAGGAAGTCGCCTCAACATCGCTGCCCATTACGACCTGGGAAACGACTTCTATAAGCTCTTTCTCGACGAGACCCTCACCTACTCCTGCGGCATATTCGAGCGCGAGGACAGCACCCTTAAAGAGGCGTCCCTGGCGAAATACGCCCGCATCTGCCAGAAACTGGAACTGTCGTCTGAAGACCATGTAGTTGAAATCGGCTCTGGGTGGGGTGGTTTCGCCATTTACGCAGCACAGAATTATGGCTGCCGCATAACCACAACCACAATTTCCGCGGCCCAACATGATCTGGCAAAAGCACTCATTGTCAAAGCTGGAGTGGCCCATAAGGTAGAATTGCTACTGGAGGATTATCGGGATCTGAGAGGCAAGTACGACAAGCTCGTTTCCATCGAAATGATAGAGGCCGTGGGCCACCAGTATTTGGACACATTTTTCCGCTCTTGTAGCCAACTTTTGAAAGAAACCGGCATGATGCTCCTTCAGGCCATAACCATGACAGACCAAGTTTTTGATCGGCACAAGCGGAATGTCGACTTCATCAAACGATACATCTTCCCTGGAAGCTGTATACCCTCTATTGCGGCAATGAGTCGTTCCATCGCTCGCGTCAGCGACTTGAAACTTTTCCATCTCGAGGATATCACTCCTCATTATGCCAGAACCTTACGAACCTGGAGAGAGCGGTTCTTTGCCAATATAGACAAAGTACGCAATCTAGGTTTGCCGGAGACCTTTATTCGCATGTGGGATTACTACCTTTGTTACTGTGAGGCTGGATTTACCGAGCGGTACCTGGGTGACGTCCAGATGCTTCTCACCAAACCCCTGTGCCGCCGCCCACCACTATTAGCACCCCTTCCATGACAGCGACTCGGGCTATGTTGAGGGATTACAGCGGTGTTGCAGGCCAGTTGGTATTTCTGCTGCTTCGACCCGTGATGGGGCGGAGGACTCGGTATTGTACTCCACCCTGCGTATTGGCGGCTGTCGCAAAATTTCCCTTTTCCCGAAAAGTCTTTTCACTTGGATGCGGAACCACTCAATGGTAGCGAAACCGACCAGGGCAAAGGATTTGACTCTTTCCTGTAAAGTGGGCGTACCGAGGGCCTCATTGTACAGCGTGGCTACCTGAGCGGCCTTTTTGCGACAATCATTATTGGGCGCGAAAATCCTGGAGCTCAGGATTATGGGACGAAATTCGAGGGCGCGCTGGCGCATTTTCTCAATACGAAGCTTCATAAATTCATCTGGCTGGTAATTGCCTGATCTTTCGTACCGCAGAGTTCCAGGGTTCCAGGAGAGCCCGGTTTCTTCCCTGAACTCCATGTCCGCTCTCGCCGTCTCATAGCCGCGAATGACGGTATGGGCCATGTTGAGGACACCTGGTCCATCTGTTTCATACTTCCTGCGGAAAGCCTTCCGCGTGATTTTTCCTGCCTCTCTGCTGGTGAAGTGTGGGTGATAGAAGGCCAATTCATCTTGGCCGTGAAGCTTGGTGTAAGGAAAGTCAGGGATCATCTTGCCCTCCGCAACGTATCTCGTGTAGAGGGGCGTTCCAGGAAACGGTATGAGTTGCATAAACTGATGAAGATCCGTACCCAGGTCAATGGCCCAGTCAATTTCTTGCTCAAGGGTTTTTTTGTCGTGGTGCTCCGCAAAAAGAATCGATGAGGAAACCACCGTTATGCCCTTGGCTTGCAACTCGGCAACGAGTGAGCGAACATCAATGTCCTTTACCTTGGAGAAGAGGGTCTTTTCAGATTCAACTCCGACCCAAATAAGGCAAACGCCAAGCCTGACCAAAAAGTCCACTCCTACTTCAGTGATGGTTTCTGCCGAGGAGAACACCGCAAAGGAGTAAGGCTGGCGGTGGTATTCCATGTTCGCCAGTAAATCGCGCGCCCTATCAGGCATCTTGAGGAAGTTCTCATCAATGATGGCGAAGCCGTCGACACCCAACTGTTCTTGTCCCTCTTCGCAGACTGCAAAAACTGATTCTCCCGTGGGTAAAAAGGGAATGTAAGAATTGTTGAATTTGTTTGAAGTAGAACAGAAAAAGCAACCGTTAGTGCAACCGAGTCCCGGAAAGATCATGCCGCTATCATCGATGACCTCTCTGAAACCGTAGAGGTACTTCTGGGAAACACCGTGCATGATGGGATGCTTTATCGGTGCATCAGGGTTTTCGCCGAAGTACTCTCGAAGCCAGCTCACTCCCTCCCCCCGGCAAATCTCATCGCAGGGCACAATATCTTCCAAGTCCGGGAGCATGGTGCCATAGCCTCCCACTATGATCTTTATTTCTGGGTAATTTTTGCGCAGATACTCAGCCATTCGCTTTGCTTTGAGGACATTCTGTTGAACAAAGGAAATACCCACATGGGTGTATCCTTTCTTGAGTTCGCGCACAAAAGCTCTCCAAGTGGGAAAGTCGAGCACGGTTGTGGAAACGGAGGATAGGTTTTCTGCCAGGAAATAAAGAGGAAAGGTGAAAAAATTTGTCCGCGGCGAATGTACTCCCTGTTCTCGAGTAATTTGGTTGTTGAACAGCTCCATTTGCATACCCAGACCTTCTGCATATTTGTTCTTTATGCCGTACGGTCCGAATATCGTGGTAAGTAAGAGTTTGGCTGGACGCATCAGCTCATACCTCAACACATCAGGGTTTCACCAAATCAGAATATACGTGAATAACGAGAATCATGAACAAGCTAAGGTTGGATATGTGCACCGTGCTCCTGTAAGGTGCACATTTTCTCTCTCAGTACAGATCTCCGGAAAACTAGGTTCTTATATAAAACGATCGAAGAGATATTGCAAGATTAAGAATACCGGCTGATTCAAAGATTCTCATTCAGGAATCCTTGGACAATTAACCATTGCGTCTGGTAAGCAAGGTTTCCAGGGTGTCGCCTTCTTTGAGTTTAAAGAGTTCAAAAAGCATGTATGCTGAAGTGGCCACATTCCCCAGCAGCATGATTGAGGCAAACCAGACTAGTTTCCGCCACAGACGGAGTTCTTTATACGCCACCCAGACGAAGAAGGTGATGAAGCCGAAGTAAACATCTGCCAGTGTGGCCTTGAACCACCAATCGGGCCACATGTTGCCTACGGCTTCGAACACGCTCTGGTCTATGCTTGCAGTTATTATTACGGCAAGCATGCCGAGAAAAATGAGGGCAAAAAGCACTCTCAGACTATTTAGAATCGTTTTATCCATCTTCACAACTCCATGTTTTCTTTGTTTTTTCAAAAATATAATCCTCTAGTCTGAATGTAATTGCGAACAGGAGCAAAAAATTCGGACCCAAAGGAAGCGGCTGAAGGCTCAAGGCACAGGGCCTGTGTTAGCTAGCAGCAGACAGCGGGCAGCGAGCAGCAAAAAAACAACAGTTTCTATGTTCTTAAAAACTCCATGCCCCATGCTCTATGCTCCATGCCTTGCTCCTTATGCCTTGCGCCTTACACCTTGTACCTTGGACCTTCTGTGGCGGTAAAGCGATTATTTGCTTGCTCCACAACCCTCCGCCGTTTATCATTTGGCCTTTACTTTTTTTCTCTATGCGCCATCCGCTATGCTCTATGCGTTTTTGTCCCATTTGACATCGAGATTCCAAGACTTATCTTTTACTCGATTTCGCTCAAAGAACGTGACCGCGCTGGAGAGTTAAGGATATGGAATCACTTATGAACTTCATGGGTTTTTGCGGATTTCACAAAAAGTTTACCCGGTTTGATCTTGCGCTGCTTTTTCTTATTGTCATGATGCCGAGTTGGTTCGGAACTGAAGCACATGGCGAAACCTTTGTAGGAAGAGCAATAAATGCAAAAGGTATCGTGGAGTATGTCGAATACCACACGGTCAAATATGAAAATGGCAAAGTCAGTGAAAGTCAAACCATTTACTACGATGCCAATAACAATAAAATCGGAGAGTTAATTTCAGAATATTCTTTTGGTCCTCAGTTCGGAAGCTACGATTTCAGAGATATCCGAGCCCAACACCAAGACGGTGCAAAGGTAGCACCGGATACGATTTGGCTATATCGAAAGCAAAACCCCGAAGATGACATTGAAGAAAAATATCTTGCGAAAGCAGAGAATCAAATAGTCGGCCAAGGTTTTCATCAATTTATTGTCCACAATCTCGAGCAAATAGCCCAGGGGAAAATTTTCCACATACAACTCGTCTTGCCATCACGGCTGGATCAGTACGAATTTAGGATTCGCAAACGAAAGATCAGTGGTGACACCTTGTATATCCGGCTCGAAATTGACAATTGGCTTCTCAGGATGTTCGCGCCCCATGTTGACGCCGAGTATGACCTGAAAACTCGCCATCTGCTGCGCTATGAGGGGGTTTCTAACCTGGAAGACGCCTCTGGAAACCATAAAAACGTTACAATAACCTATTCTTATGAAAGTTAGTTGACATGTTTGGTCTGTCATCACTGCGGTGACTGCAATTCTGACAGGAACCAAGGGTGAACGGTTACGTTCGAATCCAAAACACCAAGAGTGAAAGGGTAGCCAATGGTTGCAGCAAAACTTGTGCAGCTCTACGTGGTAACTGCTCTTATCTTTTTCGCCATCGACATTCTCTGGTTGGGTGTGATTGCCAAAAATTTTTACCATAGACAGTTAGGCCGCTTTTTCAGAGAACGGGTCAATTGGACCGCTGCCAGCATCTTCTATTCCCTTTACATTCTTGGCATAATGATTTTTGCCATCCTGCCGGGTATCAGTGATGCTTCCTTGGCCCGCACTGTTATCCTGGGTGTGCTTTACGGTCTCTTCACCTACGCAACCTACGATCTCACCAATCTGGCCACCCTCAAGGATTGGCCGGTGAAAATTGTGGTGGTTGATATTCTCTGGGGGATGGTGCTCTGTGGCCTTGTTTCAGCCGGCGGGTTTCTGGTTGCCACTCGTCTTCTGTAGCTTACTTACTTCTTCAGGCGGTAGTGCGATACCAACCATTCCTCGCCATTTGCATATCCCCACAGTTCTGAGCAGGCAAGAAAGAAAATGCGCCAGCGCTGGAACCAGCGTTCAGCCTGGTCCGACCCGTAGGTTTCTGCAACTATGGGCAAGACCTGGTCACGTCTGCTGTCAAGGTTGCTCAGCCAAGCGTCGGCAGTTTTCTTGTAGTGCATGCCATTCAGCCGCCAGTGATTTTCCACGCTAAGATTTTTCTGGAAACGAAATAACAGGTCATGGGAGGCCATCAGCCCAGCAGTAAAGAAGTAGCGCCCCAGCCAGTTGTCTTCTCCCTCCTCCTCGAAGATGTAGGCGAATTTTCTGTGGCTAAAAATGTGGAGAAAGAGTTTCCCTCCCGATTTGAGCCAGGTGGATATGCGGGCTAGAAGCTTCTCCCAGTTACGCATGTGTTCAAACATCTCCACAGATACGATGCGATGGAAGGTTTGATCTGTGTCGAAATCATTCATATCAGCACTTATCACTTCTACATTATCGAGTTTCAAGGCTGCGCACCTCGCCTTGATGAACTCCCCTTGCGGCCGGGAATTGGACACCGTTACTACCCGGCTGTTCGGGTATTTCTCTGCCATCCATCGAGAAAGAGAACCCCAGCCACTACCGAGCTCCAAAATTTCCATGCCATCTTCAAGTTGAGCCCGCTCACAAGTAAGCTCTAACATTGCCTCTTCCGCCTTGTCGAGGGAGTCGACTCCTTGGGGCCAATAGCAGCTACTGTATTTCATCCATTTGCCCAAGACTTTTTCAAAAAAAGGTGGTGGGAGTTCGTAATGTTGTTCCTTGGGTTTGTGTACTTGCACAGCAACGGGACTATTCCTTAGTTGGTCAACGAACCTTTCTAAAGCCTGACGCTGCTTTTCGGAATCACCAAGATCTTCCAACCGCAATCTTTTCTTGTCCAGCTCACGTATCCCCCAGCGGATAAGGCTGTCTGGAAGGAGGCCACGTTCCGCCAGTTCAATGGCAAATCTCATGGCTTCTCCTTTTTCGGGAACCATGGAATGAAACTACTCGTGCTCTTGATGTAGTCCGCATATTCGGGCCGGCTATCTACTATTGTTTTTTCCAGCAGGGTAACGCCGGAGACTTTCAGCAGGAGAAACGTTATGAGCAGCGGGCTTATCACCACCCAACCGCTTCCTGGTGTGGCCAAAGTGATAAGAAACAGTCCCCACCAAACCAGAGATTCACCAAAATAATTGGGGTGTCGGGTATAAGCCCACAGCCCCTTGTTCATCACCTTGCCTTTGTTCTCTGGGTCTGCCTTGAAGCGGTACAACTGCCAATCGGCCACCGCCTCGAATAGAAAACCAACAGTCCACATAATCACCCCCAAAAGGTCAAGCATCACCAGCCTCGCAGGAATTACTGAAATCTGCCCAACCTGCAGGACGAGGGATATGGCCCACAAGAGGACTCCTTGCAGCCCGAATACGGTAAATAGACTTACCCACCAGAACCGGGCGCCATATTGGGCTCTCCAGGCTTGATAGCGGCGATCCTCCCCGTGACCCCAATTTCGGATGAGGATGTAGAGGGCCAACCGGAGTCCCCACAGGGTGGTGAGCACGGTAATCAGCACTCTACGACCCAGGTACCCGTCTGCCCGCAGAAAGGTGAGCCAAGCGACGACAACGAACCCCAGGCCCCAGAACACATCCACGATGCTTGCATCCCTTTTGATGAGGCTTAAGATCCAGACTGCAAACATCATTGCCATTACAGCGGCGAGGTTAATGATGAAAAGGGACAATACATACTCCATTCATTTCTCCTGTCACTATGAATCGATACATTTTGATAACGACTCTTGGCCAAGTTAAGCAAGAATCTCTTCACCCCTGGAAACTCTGTCACAATTCTCCAACCCCGTCATTCCGGACGAGTCCGCCCTGGCGGGCGAGATCCGGAATCCAGTGAAGGTTTCATATGATCAGATTCTTCCTGGATCCCGGCTCGCGTCCCGCTTTATGGGACTTGGCCGGGATGACGAATTTTGACACATTCTATCGAGGATAGAGGGAGCATGTAGTTATCTTGCGAAGTTAGATACATATGCTTCATTCAAAACATTCTTCCAAGGCCGAACTTTCTCTTGCTAATTTCGGCGGCTCCAACCATCCGTTATGTGAGTATTCGGCCCGGACGGAGAGGGTCTGTAACAGAATTTCCTTTACGCCGCTCTCCAATGGCGGCCAAAATATCTTTATGAATGCTGCGACTGATCGGATAAGCCAGGGCTATAATAAAAGCCGCAATATTACAAAGAGAAGGCACCAAGGCGTATAGAACCCTGAGAGTGAACTGCACCTGTTCTGATTGCTCAACATTGGGCGTGTACCCAGCAGCGCCCAGAATGGATAAAGCCAAGCCAACTCCTAGAGCCGCGGCAAGCTTCTTGGTAATGGACCATATGCCAATATATTCACCCTCTCGTCTTTGGCCTGAAAGAAGCTCATCGTAGTCAATAACATCAGCCTGCATGGCAGAAGGTATTGCCAGGGTTGCACCGAGGCCGATTCCCGAGAGAAAAACCAGCACCCCGTAGAGATTTGCATCCCCAGGTCCCAGAAAATAAACACCGGTAAAGGCTCCGGTGTTTATCACCATAGCAGCGAGCCAGGTAACTTTTTTCTCCAGCTTCCGTGCCATATAGATCCAGCCAGGCAAAAAAAGGACCGCGGTGACGAAGTAAATGAGAAGGAAAAGATCAGCTTGCTTGGACTGCAGCACATATTCCACATAATAAAGAATCAAAGTTGCCGGCAGATTGCTGCCAAAGGCAGCGACAATATAGGAGATCAGCAATATGATAAATGGCCGGTTTTGTGAGACATGTCTGAGACCTTGCAGCAGGCTCTGTTTGTCCCCTCGAGTATGTTGAGGCCTCTCACGAATGGAGATAACGCACCACCAACAAAAGGCTATCAGGAGAGGCGCATACAGTACAGCGATCCAGAAAAACTTTGCCCGCTCCCCTGCATCGGTTGGCGACAGATTAAAGGCCCAGGCCACGGCTGCCGGCGAGCTTGCCGCCGCCAGAGTCCCGGCGATCAGGGCTCCATCTCTCATACCCAGCAGGGTGGTGCGTTCGTCATAATCAAAAGTGATCTCAGGCCCGAGGGACTCATAAGGCACTACCACTACTGTCCAGAAAAGAAACAAACAAAAAACCGTTATACCGAACCAGACAGTCTCGAAGAACGGGGAACCTGCGGGTGGATGAAAGAGAAAATACATGGACAGGGAGAGGAAAACTGCCCCGCCGGCAATGTAAGGTCTGCGTCTACCAAATCGCGTTTGTGTTCGGTCGGAAAGAAAACCGATTGCCGGGTCAGTTATGGCGTCGAAAAGTCGCACCGCTAAGAGCAAATACCCCAGCATGGCAATGTTGACGCCCACCACGTCAGTGTAGAATTTGGGGATGTAGACGTAGACCGGTATTCCCACAATAGCAAGGGCAAAAGCCGGAGCGGCGTACGCAACTTTTTTTCCAATTGGAACTTTCTCTGCATTACTTTTCTTCATTCTTTCCCTCAAGTCCTTCCGCCAACGTAGAGTTTCCAGATGGGTTGGGAAGAATCATTTCCACTTGATTTTCTGGATTTGGCCAAAATAATCACTGCACCGTTTATGTCA
>JAJDNL010000096.1 GCA_022340745.1 Deltaproteobacteria bacterium | reverse complement strand
CAGAAATTTGCCTTGGCCTGGCCAAGGCCGGGAGCGAGCCTGCCAATCTGGCATTGGCTCGAGAACAAACAGCTCTTGCTCTCTCGGCATGATAGGGGCGGAGCAGTAAAGGAAGTAACATTATGAAAGAAGTTGTTGAGATAGAATTAGGTGGCCGCAAATTGAAGCTGGAAACCGGACAGATGGCAAAACAGGCCAGTGGTGCGGTAATGGTCAGCTATGGTGACACCGTGATACTTGTGACTGCAGTCGGTGAAGATAGGAGCCGGGAAGGCATTGATTTTTTGCCGCTCAGCGTTGATTACATGGAAAAGGGTTTCGCGGTGGGTCGTATTCCCGGAGGGTTTTTTCGGCGTGAAATCGGTCGACCCAGCGAGAGAGAAACCCTAAGATCCCGCCTCATTGACAGGCCAATTCGGCCGCTATTTCCCAAAAAATACCGAAAAGAACTCCAGGTGATTGCGACGGTGCTCTCCGCTGATCCCGACATCGATCCGGATACGGTGGCAATTGTGGGCGCCTCCGCCGCCCTAGAAATTTCCGACATTCCCTTTCAAGGACCTATCGGGGCTGTTCGGGTGGGCCGGTCAAATGGTGAACTGACGGTCAACCCTTCTGCGGCTCAGTTGGAAAAGAGCGACATCAATCTGGTGGTGGCCGGCAACCATAAAGGCATTGTCATGGTTGAAGGTAACGCCCTGTTTGCAAGTGAAGATGATCTCTTGGAGGCGCTCTTCTTCGCGCATGAGGCGATTCAGCCCATCCTGGAAATGCAGGAAACCCTCAAGTCCCGCTGTGGCAAGAGCAAGAAAACCTTTGAGCCTCCCGAAGAGGATGAGTCTCTCGCGACTCGGGTGGCAGAGTTGTCACAGAAGCGAATCGAGGAAGCCAATAAGATTGCCGTCAAAGATGAGCGCTATGCGAAGCGGAGGGCAATGGTTCTGGAAGTGATGGAAGAACTCGGGCCGGATTTTGCGGAGCGGGAGTCAGAGGTCCGGGAAATTATCCATAATCTCGAGAAAAAATACGTACGCGACATGATCATCAGCCAAAAAACGAGAATTGATGGCAGAGCTACCACAGACGTACGGTCCATTGATTGCCAGATCGGCATGTTACCGCGCACCCATGGCTCCGGGCTTTTTACTCGCGGCGAGACTCAGGTACTTTCAGTGGTAACCTTGGGTTCCTCGTCCGACGAGCAGAAGGTGGAGGCCCTGGCGGGTGATGAGTTCAAGAACTTTATGCTTCACTACAATTTCCCGCCGTACTGTGTCGGGGAGGCGAGGTTCCTCCGAGGGCCTAGCAGACGAGAAATTGGACACGGAGTTCTGGCAGAACGAACCATGAAAGCCGTCATGCCCTCACACGATGGTTTTCCGTACACTGTGAGGGTGGTAGCCGAGGTGTTGGAATCCAACGGGTCTTCTTCCATGGCCTCGGTGTGCGCCAGCTCTCTTGCCCTGATGGATGCAGGGGTGCCGTTGGAGAAGGCTGTGGCCGGGATCGCCATGGGGCTGATTATGGAAGGTGATCAGGCAGCCATCCTCAGCGATATCCTTGGTGACGAAGACCACCTGGGAGATATGGATTTCAAAGTGACCGGTAGTGCCGAAGGTGTTGTAGCTCTGCAAATGGACATCAAAGTTGCCGGCGTGCCAAAGGATGTCATGCGGCAGGCCCTCTTTCAGGCCAAGGAAGGTCGACTGTTCATTCTGGAGGAGATGAACAAGGCAATTGCAGGGCCGCGCCAGGAACTTTCACCTTTTGCACCCAGAGTTTTGACCATTGAAATACATCCCGACAAAATCCGTGACATCATAGGTCCTGGCGGTAAGGTCATCCGCCAGATCATTGCCGAAACCAACACCAAGATAGACGTCGAAGACGATGGCAAAGTGACCATCATGAGCCCTGACCTTGCCGGCTGTAACATGGCGGTAGAGATGATAGAGAAACTTACGGCTGAGGCTGAGGTTGGTAGTCTCTACTTGGGCAAGGTACGGAAAATCACCGACTTCGGTGCTTTTGTGGAGATACTTCCTGGCACAGATGGTCTGGTCCACATTTCGCAACTGGATCATAAGCGAGTGCAGCAGGTGAGGGACGTTCTCAACGAAGGAGACGAGGTCTTGGTCAAGGTGTTGGAGATCGACAGGGATGGACGCATCCGTCTCAGTCGGAAAGCTGCCTTAGGAGAGTCTATTAGCAAGGCTCGGAATTAAGGCTCACTGCGTTCACCGCATAGAGCATAGAGCATGGAGTATTTTGTTTTATCTCCATGCCCTATGCCATCAATGAGGTACTAACGCTTGTATAATAAAACGGTTCTGGAAAATGGTATGCGGGTGGTGACTGAGCAGATTCCCCATCTCCACTCAGTCTCAATGGGTATCTGGCTGAATTTGGGTTCACGAGACGAAGAGGAAAACGAGAGCGGCCTCACCCATTTCATCGAGCACATGCTCTTCAAAGGCACACAGAAGAGAAGTGCCCTGGAGATTGCCAAGCAGCTTGATGCTGTGGGTGGGATGTCCAACGCCTTTACCAGTAAAGAAAATACCTGTTTTCATGCCAAGGTTCTCGACACCCATCTACCCCTTGTCGTAGATATACTCTCCGATATTTTCCTGCAATCAGTATTTGAGCAGGTGGAGGTGGAGCGCGAACGAGAGGTGATCCTCCAAGAAATCAATATGGTGGAGGATACACCTGATGAATATGTTCACATATTGTTTAACCAGAACTTCTGGGACGGAAATCCCCTGGGACGTCCTATATTCGGTAACGTCCAAACCGTACAGAGTTTCACTCGTGAGATGATTCTGGGATACCTGAATCGTGGTTACCATCCGAAACGGATTGTGTTGACTGCTGCTGGCAATGTGAATCACCAAGAATTCCTTGACCTGGTGGGGCCGACCTTTAGCAGTATTGAAAGACACGGGCATAGTTTTGACCGGAGACCCCCCAAGGCCAACTCTCGCGTTGACCTCTATCCTAGAGATATTGAACAGATCCATCTTTGCCTTGGCACGCAAGGGACCTCTTTGCTTGAACAAGAGCGATATTGCTGCAGTATCCTCAATGTAATCCTCGGCGGTAGTATGAGTTCTCGTCTTTTTCAGGAGGTGCGTGAACGCCGCGGCTTGGCCTACTCTATCTATTCATTTGTCTCTTCCCACACCGATTCGGGCCTGATGGGAGTCTACGGTGCTGTGCGACCCAATAACATCAAGGAAACCCTGGAGTTGATTCGCCATGAACTCAGGCGCTTCAAAGGCGAGCCTATCAGTGCCGCTGAGCTTCGTGCTGCCAAAGAGCATATCAAAGGCGGAATCTACCTGGCCGCGGAAAATACCGATAATCGCATGAGCCGCCTGGCCAAGAACGAAATCATCTTCGACCGTTTCGTGCCCTATGAGGAAATAGAGGCTGGTCTTGAGCGGGTTACGGTGGAGGATGTTCAGGCTCTAGCTCAGCGAATTTTTCAGCCAGAGGTCATGTCCCTGGTACTTCTGGGACAGGTGAATGGACTCGATGTAGACCACACCTACTTAGACTTCTGATGAAAATCTGACCATAGCCCCCAACACTCTGATCGTCTCTAATAGCAATTTAAAACTACAGCATCTCAGGTTTCAGTGTTCAGCTCTTCTGCTTTTCAGCCCTGACACCTGAAACCTGACACCTGAAACCTTCTAATAAATTTGATGAGTAAATCCTTGAACCAGAACACAGATCCCGAGAGTGGTCTCCTCTCCATTCCCATCCGCCGCGTGAGAGGGGAGCGTGATGCAGATCTGTCACTCCCTCAATATATGAGTGATCGGGCAGCCGGTATGGATCTTTTTGCTGCAGTAGATGCAGAGGTGACCGTCCAACCTCAAGAGGCCGTCTTGATCCCAACCGGGTTAGCTGTGGCCATTCCTGCAGGCTTCGAGGGGCAGATACGAGCGCGAAGCGGGTTGGCTATACGGTACAGTCTGGCAGTGATCAATGCCCCCGGGACCATAGATAGCGATTACCGAGGGGAAATCAAGGTGGCGCTGATAAACTTGGGAAAGAAGCCATTCACCATTCACCGGGGCGACAGGATTGGCCAGATGATTATCAGTCGAGTCTACAGGGCCCAGTGGGACCTGAGGGAAGACCTGGACGAGACTGACCGGAACGAAGGTGGGTTTGGACACACGGGGAGATAGAATTGGGGGATTGAGGAATTAGAAGTTTTTAATCCCTGAATCCCTAAATTTCTAAATTCCTGAATTTGATTTTATCCAGATGGTACGCTCTAAGCTGAGGATGGAATGGGCATAACACTGTCGGTGCTAGCTAGTGGGTCCAGAGGTAACAGCACCTATGTTGCCACAGAGAGAGTGCGTCTGTTGGTTGATAGTGGTTTGAGTGCTCGGGAGATAGAGCGGAGACTCCTCAGCATTGGAGCCAACCCCAAAGAGCTGAATGGGATTGTGGTGACCCATGAACACGTCGATCATGTTCGCGGGGTGGGCACCCTATCGCGGCGATATGAGATACCTGTGTATATGAACATGCAAACCCATCTGCATCTACCGGATTCGGTGGGGCGGCTAGATCAGAAAGAAGAGTTTGTCACCGGACGGAGCTTCTGCATTGAAGACCTTACCATTCATCCTTTCGCTATTTCACACGATGGCGTCGACCCAGTAGGGTTTACCCTGGCAAATGGCTTGGTGAAAATAGGGGTGTGCACTGACTTGGGAGCGGCTACCACACTGGTGTACCGCCATCTCGAGCACTGCTCAGTACTGATTCTGGAGGCAAACCATGATATGGAAATGCTGAAGAAAGGCCCCTATCCCTGGCCGGTGAAGCAACGGATCAAAAGCCGCATTGGACACCTTTCCAATGAACAGTCGGTGGATGTTCTCAGCCGGGTGTTCAGCGAAAATCTCAAAGAAGTAGTCCTGGCCCACATGAGCGAAACCAATAATTCCGAAGCAATGGTCTCGAAGACCTTCTCTGGCCTACTCGATCACCACATGCGGGAGAGTCTCAACATTACCCTGGCCTCACAGCACCAACCACTTGATCCAATCGAGTTGTGAGGTGTCACTCAATCTCGCCAAATCTCCAAAATTGTTAAATCGTCATTTGGACTTGAATCCCCTCGCCAGTGGCTTATCGATTCCAGGAGGCCCTTGCCCCACGGCGGTCCTTTTGCGTTCCTTATATGGGCGGCCAAGCGATCATTGCCAAATAGATCCTTGTTTTCATTCTCTGCCTCGACAACTCCATCGGTGAAAAAAAGAAAGGATTCTCCTGGAGATAGTAAAACTTCCTTTGTATCGTAGTGAACATCCGGGGTGACCCCCAATGATATTCCCTCGATTTGCGGTAAGTTTCTGATCTCACCCTCTCTGATCCACAAGGGTGCCAAATGACCCCCCAGGGTAAGTTTCATTTTGCCACTGGAGGGCCAATACCTGGCAACAGCAATGGTAGCGAAAAATCCTTCTGCGGATGTTAGGCTATACATGCTATTGTTCACGGCTTCGAGCAGCTTGTCCACCTCACTTTGAATTTGTGCTTCGCTGCGGATTCTGGTTGACAATGCGGCCATGATCAGAGCAGCAGGAACGCCTTTATCTGAAACATCGGCCACGTATGCCAACCAACTGGAGTCCGGCAGTGGAATAATGTCATATAAATCGCCACCCACATAGCCCGCAGGAACCGATGTGGCCCAGACATGGCTTCCAGCTTCCATTCCAGGAATTTCAGGCCAAAAGAGCGATTGAATCTTGGTTGCAGTCTCGAGTTGAACTTTGAGCTGAGCCGACTGCTCGAGGACCGTATCGTGAAGGTCTTTGATGCGCAGCATCGACTTGACCCTGGCAACCAGCGCTGCATGGTCCACAGGCTTGGTCAGATATTCGTCGCCACCTGCCTCGAGACCAGCTACCACGTCTTCTGAATCAGCTTTGGCAGTCACCATGATGATCGGCATGAATGGAAGGGAAGGATCCCCTTTGATCCGCCGACAAACTTCGATACCGTCCATCTTGGGCATCATAATGTCCAGCAGGATTAGATCCGGTTGTTTCTCTCTGGCCATGGTCAACCCGGCCTCGCCATCGGGCGCTGTGATGACCTCGTAGTTGTGTGCTGTAAGGCGGGCTCGAAGGATATCCAAACTTTCAGGGTTGTCCTCCACAATCAGAATGAGTGGTGGTGTTCTCACGATTTTCCTTTGTGGGCTATTCTAAGTATTCGCGGATCTTTGCCAGAAGTTCACGCGGACTGAAGGGCTTCGAAACATAGGCATTGCAGCCAGCCTCAAACGCCTTGACATCATCGCCGCTCAGGGCATAGGAGGTGACCACAATGATTGGGATATGTTCGAGATCGGGGTTGGCCTTGATCTGGCGCGTGGCCTCGTATCCGTTCAGGCCCGGAAGCTGGATGTCCATGAGGATCAAATCAGGACGATGCGTCTCCGCCGCGCTCACTCCGTCTTCCCCGGTCACCGCTTCCATCACCTCATAGCCGGCGCTGGTAAGAAGATCGCGCATGATACGCCGGTTGTCCTCCTGGTCCTCTACTACCAAAATCAACCTGCTCATCTTTGCTCCTGTTGCCTTTCGACTCGGACCGGTAGGGTGAACCAGAAAGTCGAACCTTGCCCTTCAGTCGAGTCCACCCAAATACGGCCCCCGTGCATTTCGACAATCCGCTTGGCAATCGAGAGGCCGAGGCCGGTTCCGCCCTTTTTCCGGGTGCTGGAACCATCCACCTGGCGGAACTCCTCGAAGACCCGCTGCTGGTCTGCCTCCGAGAGACCGGGACCCGTGTCAGAGACAGAGACCACAAAGGTGTCGTTGGAAACTGTGGCCTCGACCCTGACTTCTCCCTCCTCGGTGAACTTGATGGCGTTGCCGATAAGATTCAATAACACCTGGGATATGCGCTGTTGGTCGGCCCTGCCGTGAGTCACCTCTGGAGATACCGAAACCTTCAGCTTGAGGTTCTTCTCCGCTGCCAGGGATTCAACGGAAGTCAAGACCGTATGGACGACTTCCTTCATTGAATAGTCATCCAGAGAAAGAACAAGTTGTCCCGCCTCTATTTTGGAAAGGTCGAGAACGTCATTAATGAGGCCGAGGAGGTGGCGACCATTTTTCTCCACCCGCTCCAGAACTTCTTGAATATTGTCTGGTACATCACCGTAGATCTTATCAAGGATAAGCTCCGTATAGCCCAGAATAGCGTTGAGGGGGGTCCTGAGTTCGTGGCTCATGTTGGCGAGAAACTCGGACTTGTGTTTGCTGGCAATTTCAAGCTCTCGCCCCTTGGCCTCGATTTCACGGAAAAGCCGGGCGTTCTGGATTGCCAGGGTCGACTGGGTGGCGAAGGTTTGGAGGAGGTCAACTGTTTCTTTTTGAAACTCACCGGGGGCTCTTCGCCGAACCACCAGCCCACCGATGAGCCTGTCTTCGCGAAGCAAGGGAACCGCAAGCAACGCTCGTAATCCTTCCCGCTTCATGATCTCGCGGGTCGGGTAAGTTGATTCTTCCAAAATGTCCGGCACTTGTACCGCTTTACGATTTTTTGCTGCCCACCCCAGGGCAGTCTCACCCAGGTTGACCCCGGCCTCTCGAATTGCCTGGATCAGTTCCTCACTCATCCGGTGTGTTGCCCTTAGCTGAAACTCCTCGGTTACCTCATCGAACTCATAGATCGCTCCAGACTCTGTACCCGAAAGCTCGGCAGCGTGGGCAACAATCGTGGCGAGGACTTTTTGCAGATCCAGCGTGGAGCTCACCGCCTGACTGACTTCCCCCAGGGCTTTTAGTTCCTCCACCGAGCGAGCCAGTTCTTGGGTGCGCACTTCGACTTTCTGCTCCAGGGTCCGGCTGTACTCCTCCAGCTTATCCTTGCTATCACTGAGCTCTCCAAATAACTGCTTGATAGAATCTCGCATGACATCGAGATCTTTGGCGAGACTTCCTATTTCATCACTACTGCTGGTATCAATGAAAGCTTCCAAATCTCCCTGAGCGATAGCGGTTGCCGAGTTTTGCAGTTCTAACAAAGGGCGAGAAATATAGCGTCTGGTGATGAAAACGGAGGTCACTGCAATACCGGCAATGATGACAAGCGTTAAGTTAACAATTACACTAATATTTACAATGAGCTCTTTCTTGATGATCTCGCGCGACATTACGAGCTGTATGGTTCCGACTTTTTGTCCCGCGTAAATAATATCAGAGGTTTTGGCAATGAATCTCGAAGAAGATTCAAAATATGAGAAATCTTCTTGTTGAAATTTGTCACGCTTCTTTTCAGTAATGACGAGATTTCCCCACAATACTTTCGCATAAACAATTGATTTATCTAAAAATAAAGATTTAACAAAATCTCTGACAATATCTTTGTCAACATTCCAGAGTGGTTTCGGCAAACTTGTCCGAGCGAGTTCCAAGGAGTTGTTCAACCTCTCTGCTAATTCACCTTCCATCTTGGATACATTGAAAAATATTGCGAAGGCGGCAAAGCTCACTAACATTAAGGTCACCACACCAATCAAAGCGTAACTGAAGCGGCGGCTGATGCTACTGATTTTTGGAGAGGGTTTTGTTGGGGAGCCGTTCTGCATGGGCACAATCCTACTGCGCCAGCCACACCTTGCCAAGACCTTGGTTCAGGTGGTGGTGAGTATCTTTTGAGGTTTGTCTTCTAGGGCTTGTCTTCAAGCTCTGGAAATGGAGCATCTGGTAATTTTCTATTCCATTTTTCCCGAATTTTCATGAGTGTTCCATCGGCTCCCATTTCGTTGAAGGCATTTTCCCACTTTTGCACGATTGAGTCTGAGGTTTTCTTTGAAAAAGCAATATCGACATTAATTTCCCGGAGACTATACACCTCCTCCATTTCATTATAATCAACCCCAGCCAACTCGCAGACAGTTCTTAATCCCGGTATCTTATATGCCCATAAGTCTATCCGTCCGAGCATAAGCTTCTTGGCATTCATTTGTTCATCAGAAACAGGTTCAAGATTGGTAAATCCGTGACTTTTGAGCAAGCGCTCTCTGGTATCATCTCGAAGGGTGCCAATGCGGTTTACTTTTTTGGCATCATCCAGGCTGTTAATTCTGATACCTGAACCCTTCCTGGCCACAAGAATATCTCTCTTCGTAGCTAACGGACCTATCCATTTAAATTGCTCATGGCGTACTTTTGTGTGAGTCATACCAAACAATACAACATTTTCTTTTTCCAGAGCCATCTTGTACGCTCTCGCCCATGGATAAACCTTGATTTCCTCTTGGGATCCCACCTTTCTCTGAATTTCTTTCACTGTGTCAACAGAAGGTCCAACCAGTACGCCGTCTTCTACATAGTTCAATGGCGGCAGATTCTCTGTCAGAATAATAAGTTCTGCCGACAGTGCAGGGTGAACAGAAACGAAAAACACTGATGCCACTAATATGAATAGCTTTTTCACGATAGCCTCCTTTCCGTCAATGCCCTGAAGGAGTGAGAAAAGCTTTATACAACCACCTACGGGAATCCTCTCCTCATTACCGTCTCCGAGGAGATGATGCCAATGGTCAAGGTTCGTGATACTGGAACTCATGCGGATAGGTGCAATCTCTCGAAAATGAGATAAAACGTGAAATATCAACTCTTTTCACGTCAATGCAACCAAATGGTGCATATCAATGAGAAAGACTTCCTTTGAAGGATGCGTGAGGCGTAAGGAAACTAGCCTTCGGTTGCGTCTGCTATAAATAAGTCGTAGTCGGGTTTACTCATGAGTTCGTCAAGTTCCGTGGCGTCTTTCAGGGCGAAGACCACTATCCAACCCTTACCATAGGTGTCTTGATTGATCAGGTCAGGAGCGTCTTCAAGCTCCTCGTTCACTTTGAGAACCTTACCTGATATGGGCGCAGGGAGCTCTACGCTGGCTTTGCCGGATTCAACTGCTGCGAAGCCCTCGCCCCTGGCTACTGCATCGCCGACCTCCGGAAGTTCCACATAAATAATGGTGCCGAGAGCTTCGGCGGCAAAATCGGAAATTCCTACTTGTGCACCTTCTGCGTTGGTCTGCACCCAGACGTGATCTTGACTGATTTTCAGAGCTCCGTTTGTCATCTCGCCTCCTCTCGTTGTCAGTTGTCCGTAGTCCGTAGTCTGTTGCCATCGGGGCATGGAGCATAGAGCATGGGGCATGGAGTTTATCAAAATGAGAAACTGTTAAGCCATATTCTAAGCCAACGCTCCACGAACGCTCCCGAAGACTTCAATGGGCGAAATCTCATGCCACTCCCCAGGAAAGAGTTCAACAAATATGATCACAAGCTTGTGGGTCACCCCTGCCATGCCGGGTGTTTCTCCCAGCAACTCAGCCATTGAGGTCACTTGCTCAGGTTGAAGCTCGCAGGGGTTAATGTGGCAATAGTAATCAAGATTGGGAGAGACATTCAGAGCAAAGCCGTGAAAGCTAACCCATCGTTTAATCGCAACTCCGAGGGCGGCAACTTTAAGGTTTCCAACCCAGACACCACGGTGTTGCGACTGCCGCCCGGCGCGGATGTCAAAGTCGGCCAGAGTCAAGATTATGGTTTCTTCGAGCAAGTCGACAAACTGGCGGACTCCAATGTTCCTTTCGGCCAGATCAATCACCGGGTAACCCACCAACTGCCCTGGGCCATGGTAGGTGACATCTCCGCCTCTTTCAACCTGGTGCACGTTTATCCCCTGAGAGGCAAGCTTTTCAGAAGAGGACAAAATGTTGCTCCTCCTTCCACGTCGACCCAAGGTGATTACCGGCTCGTGCTCTACCAGGAGCAGAGTATCGGGGATTCTCTGCTCCTGACGGAGCTTGACCAGTTCCCTCTGCAGGTCGAGGACCTCGAGGTACTTGGCCTGACCAAGATTAACGACCCAGCCATCTGGTAAAATGTTCGTCATAGGTAGTTAGCCGTTTGTCATTGGGTCATTTGGCCACGTACGTGGCCGTCATTACGCTTCGCTGTCACTATGCCTTCGGCGTCATTTATGGTCACTAGGTCACTACGCTCCGCTGTCATTCATAGTCAACTGTCATTGTGGCCTTGAAACAATTTAATGACGGCCGTAAGGCCGATGACGGGCGCAGCCCTAGTGACAGCGAAGCGCGATAGCGCGGAGTGTAATGACTTAATGACTGCCCGCCGCCTGCTGTCTGCTGCCCGCTAACCTACAGCCCAAGATCCAACTTATGAATCGACAACCCCCTTACGTCCTCCACCGCCTCCCACAGGGCCTCGGCCACCGTAGGATGAGCCTGTATGGTCCTGGACATTTCCTTGAGAGTTAACCCCTTGGTTACCGCCACGCTGCATGCGGCAATCAAGGTGCTGGCGTCGGGCCCGATGATATGGATGCCGATTATGCGCTCGTCCTTTTTCCTTGCAATTACTTTGACAAAGCCATCAATTTCGCCAATGGCGTGGGATTTCCCGAGGGCTCGAAAAGGAAAAGAGCCCTCGAGGTAACCAATGGATCGCTCCTCGCATTGCTGGGCAGTAACTCCGACGCTGGCAATCTCAGGACTCGTGAAGATGGCAACGGGCACAGCATCTTCGTCGACTGCAGCTTCCTGCGCGCCCAATCCATGCTCCACTGCAACTATCCCCTGGTGGGAGGCGAAATGAGCAAGTTCTTTTTTGCCGGTAACATCCCCAATGGCATACACACCCGACACAGTTGTCTGGCAGTGTTGATCTACCTGGATATAACCATTTTCCACGTCAAGGCCAAGTCGGTTTAAGCCTATCCCCCGGGAGACCGGAGAACGCCCCACTGTGACCAAGGCCATTTCGGTTTCAATCTCCTTCCCTGATTGAAGCGTTAGCTTCACGCCTGATTCAGTGTGAATTGCAGCCTCAGGGGGATCTCCCAGATACAGTTTTACTTTTCGTTTTTTGAGCGCTCGGATCAGGGTTTTGTTGACGTCCCGATCCAACCCCTTGATGGCTTCTTTGCTGCGCTTTGTCATGTGAATAGTAGAGCCCAGGGCGCTGAAAAGAAGGGCGAACTCACAGCCAGAGACACCGCCGCCAACAATAAAGAGGCTTTGGGGAATGCGGTTCAGTTCCAACATGTCTCGGGTATTCAGTACCTTCTGGTGATCCCAGGGAAGCAAATCGAGGGCGAGAGGCTGAGAACCGGTAGCAATAATGAGTTGTTTGCCTCGAATGGTCTGCTTATCATGGTTAGTAGTGGTCACCTCAACCTCACCAGGGCCGTTGACGTACCCTTCCCCCATGATCAGGTTGACCTTGTGCTTACTGAATAGTCGCTCAACCCCTTCTCGAAGCTCTGCAACGATCCGCTGGTTGCGGCCGACAATTTTGTCTAGATGGGCGAGGGGTCCCTCGCAACTCAGTCCAAATGTTTCGGCCTGGCGCATCTGCTCGAAAAGCGTGGCGGATTTGTACATGGCCTTGGTGGGGATGCAACCCCAGTTGAGGCAGGTGCCGCCGACCAGTTCCTTTTCAATAATGCAGACCTTGGCTCCAAGCTGGGCGGCCCGAATAGCGGCTACATATCCTCCCGGTCCGGCCCCCAGGATCAGCGTATCGTATTGAGACATCTAGCTTGGACTCCTATGTATAAACAATCGATGTGGGATGTGAGATATAAGTATCTGGCCGGTACGGTGACCGGCCCTACGTGAGAATTGATGGTCTATATGTAGGTTAATTCATATTTCCTACTCCCCAACCCCAGCTCTTCTGCATAACCCAACTGGATGGACCAATCAATGTGAGGGTAGACGCCGCGAAACTTGTCCTCACCAGGCCCTCTGTTGGTCTCGAGGCAACAGTCAGCCAGGGCTGGCTGCGCATTGACCAGATCCACGGAAGCCTGATCGATGGCAACCGGGTCCTTGCTTGCCAGAATGCCCAGGTCTTTTACTAAAGGAGAGTCGCTAAAACCATAACAGTCGCACTGAGGGGTTACCCGACTTACAAAACTGAGAAAGAAGGCATGGTCTTCCTTATTTTTGAGAACTCCCACCGTGTACTCCACCATCTTTTTTTGGAAGCGAGCCGTGTCGCTATCCCAAGGGATGGAGACAGCTTCCTCCGGGCACACCGCTACACACTCACCGCAGCCGATGCATTTTTCGGCGTCCTTCTTGGCCTTTTTCTTGAGCAGTTCAATAGCTTCAACAGGACAGTGGATCACACATTCACCACAGCCGATACACTTTTTGGCATCGAACTCGGGTGAAATCTCGCAATGCTGGGCAAGCTTTCCTCTTCTGGAGGCGCAGCCCATGCCGAGATTCTTAATGGTGCCCCCAAACCCTGCAAGTTCGTGTCCCTTGAAATGGGCGGCGCTAATGAGAGAGTCGGCCTGGATGACGTCGGCTCCTAGGTAAACTTCATCGTAGATGGGTAGATTCACGGATACGGCCACCTCAGAGTTACCTCTCAGACCGTCGGCAATGGTGAGAGGAGCGCCGGCCACAGCATATGCGAATCCATTTTCAATGGCTGTGGTGAGGTGGTCCACGCTGTTGGTCCGCGTTCCCACGTAAAGTGTATTGGTGTCGGTGAGAAACGGTTTTGCTCCCAAGGTATGAACTCTATTCACCAGGTGACGGAGGTGAGTGGGTGGGATATAAGCAGTATTTCCCTTCTCGCCAAAGTGGAGCTTGATGGCAATGAGGTGTCTTTCTTTGACGATTTCATCAAAGCCGGCTGCATCCAGCAACCGATCCAGCTTGACGTAAAGGTTTTCCTGCAAACTGGTCCGCAAATCCATGGCAAATACTTTACTGGACATTTATTCCTCCCCATTTTAGATTTTGGATTTTAAATTGCAGATTTAAGATTTAAGAACGCAGACTAACCTATGCCACTTCCCCTTACAAGCTATGTCACAATTCGGTCAATCCGTCATTCCGGAGGATCTCCGTTTTGCAGATCGAGATCCGGAATCCAGTAAAGGTTCAATATGATCAGTCTTTTTCTGGATCCCGGCTCGCGTCCGCCGTAGGCGGACTTGGCCGGGATGACAGATTGCCACACCGTGTCTTGGGAGAGAGGGGACATGTAGTTATCCTGCGGAACAAAATAAAAAAGCGCGAAACATATTTAAGCTGATGTCAAAAGTGTCCTCCTGTAAAAATCCACAATCCGCAAACTACAATCTACAATCAGAATTCACTGTAGATGCAATCCAATGATGATGTCAAGGGAATGGCTCTGGCCGTTGGAGTACTACATTGGATAGTTGATCTCAAAAATAGCAGAGCGCCCCGACCCTTGAGAATAGATGGTCGTGGGCGCCCTCTTGATATTATGACAAATAGTCAGACCGTACCCTACTAATGCTCTTATTAATAGACCAGATTCCAATTACCATTCCAAATCATGACCATGACCATAGAATCCGTACCCAAGCCGTTGTGATCTTTAGGGGTAATGTTGTAGATGCCGCTGATACCCACATAGCCGTCAGTCTGTTCAATGGCGTCCCTCAATTTGGCAGGGTCAGTTCCGACTTTCTTCATGGCATTGGCTACGATGTAGATGGCGTCCCAGGCGTAGCCGGAATGGGTGTTGATGGGAAACTGCACATCGTAGTTGTAGGTTTCATTGTAAAGACGGACGAATTCCAAGATAACCGCCTTCTGTGGGTCAGAGTCTGGAAGTTGACTGTAGGCCATCAGCTTGGTTGAAGGCATGACATTTCCTTCAGAGGCCCTGCCCGCCAGTTCGATATACTTGGGACCGGGAAGGCCGTGACACTGCACCAGCGGCAGTTTGATAGCCAGCTGTTTAATGTTCTTGGCAACGATTGCTCCAGCCGGGCCTATTGTCCAGCAGATGATAACCTGAGCGTCTGTGTTCTTGATCTTGGTAAGCTGGGTAGTCATGTCCGCATCCCTGACCCCAAAGGACTCATCAGCCACAATCGTCAAACCGTATTTCTCGGCCAGCTTGGTCAGCCAGCGTTTGCCGTCACGGCCGAACCCGTCAGAGGCAGTAATGAGAGCAATGTTCTTGACTTTTTTGGCCTGGAGATACTGGTAGACTTTCTGAACAGCTATTGAACTGCGCTGCGGCGACTTGAAGATCCACCTGGCAGTGCCGAAATTCTTGCCGCCGTGCATTCCTTCCATGATTACCGGATCACCGCCCACAGTCATGACCGTGGGAATCTGCTTGCCTTCCAGGTATTTCTTCACTGCCATGCCTGTGCCTGTGCGGGTGGGACCGATGAGAGCCACGACCTTTTCGTTCTCCACCAGCCTTTTGGCCACCATCAGCGCCCTGGTAGGATCGCCCTCGGTGTCTCCTATGACAAGTTCGAGAGGGCGGCCATTGATACCGCCTTCCTTGTTGATTTTTTCGACCACCATGGTCGCCACCAGTTTGGTGGGGGTGCCGATAAATGACGCCGGACCAGAAAGGTCGAAGAAGGCACCTATCTTGATCGGTTCTGCGGCCACTGCTTCGCCAACTGAATACCCCCAGGAAAAGGCTACCGTTATGGCACAGAGCAAAACTAGGATCTTTCTCCTTGTGTTCATACTAGAACCTCCCTTTTTGGATAGTATGATAGAATTATAAGTGCACATGGTTCGTCAGTTCAGTATCACCCCCCTGGTCATTTTTCATTTCTCATTCTAGAGCTCGCATTTGTCATTATTGGGCTACGTACGACTCTTCAAAAAAGCCTGCCCACTGAGTTCATCAAAAAATCTCCTCTCCCCTTGAGGGGAGAGGACTAAGGTGAGGGGTGCACAATCAAAATATGGGAGCAGATACCCCCTCACCCCGACCCTCTCCCCCAATGATTGGGGGAGAGGGAGATTGCGGTTATCTTGCGATTCAAAAACCATAATCGTTTTAAGATTTCAGAACTACTGGTCTAACGTGTTGGTCAGATCGATGTTGAAAGGTGGATGTCCATGTTGTTGGTATCCCAGGAAGGGGCATATATTCGTCGGTCGCCTTACCTGGGGGCTAAAAGATAAATACACCAAAATTGATAAATGTGAAATGATAAATGTGAACTGCTCAATTTATTGCCGATGATCGAAGACTCGTTTGCTCTTGCGCTCAGTTCGCGGCAGACTGCCATGATCCAGAACCTCCACCGCAGCACTCACCAAGATGTGTTGGCGGATGTCTCGGGCAATACGGTCCGCGATTGCCTCGTTCTGATCAGCGTCGAATCGCGGCCTCCTCTCCACCTTGAGGATCATATAATCACGCCCGTCCTCTCTACGTTCAAGATGCACTTGGTACTCGCTGCCTATTTCGGGGACTTGGGAGAGGACATGATCAATTTGTCCGGGATAGATATTTACAGCCCTGACAATGAACATGTCATCTGAACGTCCAAGAATTCGATCATGCATGGGCAAGGGGTTGCCGCATGAGCACGGTTGCGGAATAAGTCGGGTCAGATCCCGAGTTCGATAACGAATGAGGGGAGCACCTTCTTTTCGCAAGGTTGTAATTACCATTTCGCCCAGTTCGCCAGGTTCAACCGGCTCGAGGGTTTCTGGATCAATTATTTCCAGGATGTAGTAATCAGCCCAATAGTGGACGCCCTCGTGTTTGCCACAGTCCAGACCGGTGCCGGGACCGTACAATTCAGTGAGGCCTGGGATGTCAAAGACGTCGTCAACGGCAAGAAGCTCCTTGATGCGTTGGTCCATTGACTCACTGTGGCGCTCCGCCCCCAAGATGACCTTGGTAAGCGCAATTTGGTCGCCCAGGTTGCGCCTCTGTACCTCCTCCCCCATAAGGAGTGCCATGGAAGCAGTGGCGCAGAATACTGTGCTTTGTAGATCAACAAGTATCTCGCAGTGCATTTCAGTATTTCCTGGGCCTACCGGGACGGTCATGGCACCAAATCTCTCGCACCCCAACTGAAAACCAACACCGGCAGTCCAGAGGCCATAACCCACTGCGATTTGCACACGATCCTCCTGGGAAAGATTTGCCATCTCATAACAGCGGGCAAACATGTCGGCCCAGTCGTCTATGTCCTTCTGGGTATAGCAAAGCACCTTGCGTTTTCCAGTTGTGCCCGAAGACGCATGAATGCGGACGATCTGGTCAAAGGGCGCGGCCCGCAAGGGAAAGGGATAGCCCTCCCGTAAGTCATCGGCCGTTATAAAGGGCAACCGCAGCAAATCATCCATGGAGTTGATGTCATCCGGAGTGATGTTGGCTTTCTGCAACCGCTGACGATAGAAAGGTGAATTCTCGTATGAATGGCGCACTGTCCAGCAAAGACCGTCTAACTGTAGGGCATGAAGTTCTTCCTCAGTGGCAATACTTGGCATAAAAGTACGTGTCATCACTGCTTCTCCAAATCAATCAAGATAGTGTTATAGATATGAGATGTGGGATGTGCGATGTGGGATAAGACTAATTTATCTGAAGAGCCGACATCCTAAATCTCACATCTCAGATCCCAGATCTCACATCCCATTAGGTATTTACTCCTCAAACACCACTCGACCCGCATCTTCGGCAAGGTTACTCGCCTCCATGAGCTTGACCTTGATGCCCAGACCAAGAGCCCTTCTCAAACGAGCTCTAATATCGTCGGCAAGTGCATGGGTGTGGTACCACTCAGAAACATAGTTCTCGGGATAAGCCACCTGTAATTCAAGTTGATCATTGAGACCATCGCGTTTACGAACGATGATTCGATAGCTCTCGACCTCTGGTGCAGCCTCCCCGAGCAACCGTTTCACCTGTTCCGGGTGTATGGATATGCCCCGCACCATGAACAGATCGTCCGAACGACTCAATGGCGGGGCCATTCTGACCCCGGTGCGACCGCAGGGACAAGGACTAGAATCCAGAGTTGTAATGTCACCAGTCCGGAAGCGGATAAACGGATATCCTTCGTTGGTGAGGGTTGTGACCACCAACTCTCCTTCTTGTCCGTGAGCCAAAGGCTGGCACGAGTCGGGATCGACAATTTCAGGATAAAAGTGATCTTCGGCCAGGTGAAGTCCTGATTTTTCCTGGCATTCCGAAGCCATCCCGGGCTCTACCATCTCGTTGACCCCGTAAACTGTATAAGCTTGGATGCGGAGCCTCTCTTCCAGGCGGCGACGAACATCTGAAGACATGGCCTCGGGCCCGAATAGACCTATCCTAAGAAAAGTCTGATCGAGGTCAATGCCAAGACGTTCTCTGGTTTCTGCAATGTGCATGGCAAAAGTAGGCGAGGTGGCGAGCACCGTACTGCGGAAGTCTTGCATAATCTGGACTTGGATGGTAGCGGAGGCAATTGAAGTAGGGGCTACGGTGGCACCAATTAATTCCGCCGCATGGTTGAAGGTGAAGGCACCGGTGAAAAGCCCATAGTTGAAGGCCACCTGTATAATGTCCTTGACCCCGATACCCATAGCGATCAGGTGACGAGCCATCACCTCAAGCCAATTCTGGACATCTCGCTGGGTATAGCCAATTACCAAAGGACGTATACGCGGGGCGGCTGAGAACTTGAGCCGGACAATGGACTTCAAGGGGACGGAAAAGAGGCCATACGGGTAATGCTCAACCAGGTCACTAACGGTTGTACAAGGCAGGCGAGCTAAGTCCTCCATAGATTTGATGTCCTCAGGAAGAAAACCCAGATCCTCGAAGCGTTGCCGATAAAAGTCGACTTTGGTGTAGCCACGGTTGAGGGTTACCTGCAAACGTTCCAGCTGCAGATCGGCAAGCTCCTCCCGGGGCAAAGTTTCAATTTTTTCGTTCCAAAAGATTGTCATATCCACCTCTACGGGTGTCCTCTCGGGATCTGGGATGTGTGATGTGCGATGTGAGATCCCATATCCCACATCTCAGATCTCACATCTTATCTTTCCCATTTCCCCTTGTAGTCCCGTCCCAAAAAGGCCCGCTGCACTTCATCATCATCCAGAAGGGCCGCTGGACTCCCCTCAAGAATAATGCGGCCAGCTTCCAGGACGTAACCGCGATCGCAAACCTCCAGAGCAGCCAGGGCGTTTTGTTCGACCAAAAGTATCGTGGTCCCATTGTCTCGGAGCTTGCGGGTTACTCGAAAAATCTCCTCCGCCACCAATGGTGCCAATCCCAACGAAGGTTCGTCAAGGAGAAGCATTCTTGGTCTTGCCATGAGAGCCCGGGCGATGGATAATATCTGCTGCTCGCCGCCACTCAAAGTGCCTGCCCTCTGCCGGGCGCGCTCTTCCAAGATGGGGAAAAGGGTGTATATCTCTTGGAACTGGGAGCTGGCCATACGTTTCTGCGCTTTCCTTGGCAGACAGTAAGATCCCAATTCCAGGTTCTCGGTGACCGTCATGGAGTTGAAGATTTGCCTCTGCTCCGGCACTTGCAACAGGCCAAGACGAACCATCTTATTCGGTTCCAGTTTCTGAACTTCTTGACGCTCGAAGGCGATAGTGCCGGAACTGGCTGGGTGAATGCCACTGATAACGTTGAGCAACGTACTCTTTCCGGCTCCATTGCCGCCAATAAGCGACACCACCTCTCCCTGTTTGACATGAAAGGTGACCCGGCGCAGGACTTGGATATTGCCGTAGTATGCTGATATGTTCTTAACGCGAAGCATGGCGAAACTCGCATAGCGCATAGCGCATAGCGCATGGCGCATAAAGCAAGGATCCAGGAGTCAGAATCCAGAATTGAAGCTCCCTGCAGCAAGCTGCAGGGAATCTTCGAAATGTAAGGAAGAGACTCCATTTTGTTGTAGTTCGCTCGCTGAACCCGCAGTAAGCTGCGGGGTTAGCGCTTGCTGCAGCATTTTCAGGAGAAAAGCAATCAAAATACAATTCCTTTCAATTTCTGGCATTTTCGCCGCGTCTCCGTCTCGCCGTTCCACCGCGTCGCCCTGAAGTGCCTAGTTGAAACGGCTGTCTGCTGCAAGCTGCCCGCTGCCAGCTGCTGCAGACGCTCTGCGCTTAGCGCTCTGCGCTCTGCGTCCCTCCCAAATAGGCCTTTATTACCTCTGGATTTTTCTGGATCTCCTCAGGCAACCCTTCAGCGATCTTCATGCCATGGTGCAAAACCACGACCCTGTGGGCTATGCTCATTACCAGGTTCATGTCATGTTCCACCAGAAGAATGGTCAGACCGTATTGCCGCAACCCCTGAATAATATCACCCATTTCCTCGGTTTCCCGAATATTGAGCCCAGCGGCGGGTTCGTCCAAAAGCAGCAAACGAGGTTTGGATACCACAGAACGGGCAATTTCCAGACACCGTTGCTCTTTCAGGCTTATGCTGTCAGCTTTCTTCTCCGCCAGCTGTTGGATGCCTAAATGCTCCAGCGTTTCTCTGGCCTGATCGCCAGCGTTTTGCTCTTCTCGCCTTTCTCCGGGGAAGTGTAGCATACCTTTAACAAAACCGCTGTTCAACCGGTGGTGTAGCCCCAATAACACATTTTCCAGTACGGTCATCTCTCGAAATATTTGGACTGATTGAAACGTGCGGGCGATTCTCTTGGTGGCAATCTGGTATGGCTTCATACCAGTGATGTTCTCAGCATTTAGTAGAATCTGTCCACTGGTTGGTGGATAAACCCCTGAGATCAAATTGAAAAGTGTGGTCTTACCTGCGCCGTTTGGACCGATGAGAGATACAATTTCTCCGGAGTTCACCGCAAATGAGACCCCTGCAATTGCCAGCAGACCGTCAAATTGCTTATTCACATCCTGGAGCTGTAGTAGGGTTCCGTTTTCCTTCATGGCCTTTTTTGTATTTTGAATATCGAAACTGGGAACCCACCCGAAGGGTGGGAGTCCGCAGGACAATATCGAATCCGCCTTCGGCGGAAACAGTAGAAGTTCTTGAAACGAATAGGACAATGTTTTTCACTTCGAT
>JAJDNL010000216.1 GCA_022340745.1 Deltaproteobacteria bacterium | reverse complement strand
CGCCATTGCCATCCCCGATGTCACCCGTGCGTGGACCTTGCCGGAGCCGGAAGGAAGCGAACTGAAGCTCACTCTGCCGTTTCTGTTGAAATACAGCGAACAGCTAGGTGTAGGCGGGTACTTGCGCGACTACTATCAGGGCCATCAGGATGTCTCACACGGTATCTTTACCACCGATGATATCTCTCTGGAATTCTACTGTCCCACCAGCGAAAAAACAGGACTCGGAGGCCCAAACCACTGTGAGAATGAGTGTATCCAAATCAAAACCAGGGTGTGGCTTGCTCCTTTTGATTTCGGGGTAAAGCAGTTCGTCCATCTGCTATTCTCACCTTCTGTCGAGGAACCCGAACACTACCTAGAAATTCAGGTAACATTACAGAGGGAGGCTGGCGAGGCCAATGCCTGGCAACGTATAAACAAGGCCTTCCTCAATGATTTGAGAAAACAATTACTCATCTGGAGGTCTCTTGACGGTGAAGCCCAGACTTATTATGCCAAATTACTGGCCACCGATTATGCATCTGAGGAGTTGAGCACACTAAGTTGGACATAGGGATCTAAGCACAAGGCACGAGAAACGAAGAACCATTAACACGTTCAAGGTTCCAATTTTAACGTTTTAGGTTCAAGGCTCTTTATGGGGTAGCATTGATCTATTGATCAATGACAATGGCTCAATCTCACGCTTCCCAGATTGTGGATTTTAGTATCTGGTGCACTGACAGTTTATAGCAGAAGCAGAAGCGAAAATGGATCAAGGTAGGGTAAGACTGCGAGCGATATTGTTGGGGGTGGGACTTGGGGTCCTGATTTGCGCCATTACTCCCTTTAATAATGCCTACCTCAATGCCACGCCGCTGGGGGGAGGCCATTTCCCTCTAGCCCCCTTCTTTATCTTTTTTCTGCTTTCTGTGGGAATTGCAGCGCTTGGCAGATTCCGGTTTTCTTCAAACTGGCTCAGCGGTCGGGAACTGTTCGTCATCTGGATCCTCATGGTGGTTGCCTCAGGGATTGCCTACACCGGTCTGGTCCGTACCTTTTTCGTAAACCTGACAGCGCCTTACCATTTCGCCAGCGTTGGTAACCGCTGGCAGGAAGTCCTTCAGCCGCTATTACCCAAAGCTTGGTATCCTTACGAGCCGATGGCCATCGAGCTCCTTTATAACGGACTGGAAAATGGCAGGCAGTTGGGCTGGTGGCAGATAATCCAGAAGATCCCATGGGATTGTTGGTTTCCACCCCTTCTCACTTGGGCAGGCTTCGTTATCCTCTGTTATTGGGTGATGCTCTGTCTGGTGGATATTTTCAGTCAGCAGTGGATAGCCAATGAGAAGATGAATTTCCCCCTTCTCCGGGTGCCGCAACTCATGGAAGAGGCCCTGAATGAAAACAGGTTTGGTCGATTTCTGGCAAACCGTTTTCTGATCGTGGGCTTGTTGGCCACTGTCCTGCTTCATTTCATCAACGGACTCCATTTCTACTTCCCGGCGGTGCCCCAGATTCCTACCTTGATCCTTGCTGGTCCATACTTTCCTAAGCACGGTCTCTTTTCAGGATTCCACAAACTCAAGATCTATATTTACCCAGCCTTTATTGGTTTTGCTTTTCTCACTTCCCGGCAGATCTCTTTCAGTTTCTGGTTCTTTTTCCTTTTGGGTGGACTGTTGTTCGGATTGCTAGGAGTATTGGGTTACAACATTCCCGCTGCTGCTTTAGGTGTAACTTTTGGACCCACGCTGTCCCGACCCGAAGAGACGCAAATAATAGGTGCGTACGCGGTCTTTTTCCTTTTTATCCTTTGGTTGGCGCGCTCCCATCTCCTGGATGTGGCCCGGCAGTGCTTCTTTCTGAGCCCGAAGGAGGATTCCAAAGTGGAGTGGACCTCTGCCAGGTTCGCCGGCTGGGGGTTTTGGCTGGGAACTGGTTTATTGCTCTACTGGTGCCACAACTATGGCATGCCGCTTAAAGTGGCCCTTCTGCTTCTGGGTGCCTTTTTTTTCATAATGCTGGTGTCCAGCAAGATCATTTGTCAGGGAGGCATCCCTTATTTCACTCTCTCCGCGGCTCCTATGGATGGTCTGCTCTCATTTTTCGGATCTCGCTTCTTTACCAATTTGGGCCTACTCATGGCTGCGGTTATGCAAAAGGTCCTGTTCGTGGATATGCGGGAGTCCATAATGCCTTCTCTGATTCATAGTGCCAAGGTGAGCGAAGGTGCCCGCAATAAGCGTTTGATTTTTGCTGGGATTATCCTGGCGTTGTCTGTGGGAGCGCTGGTCTCCTTCTTGGCCTGGCTGGCAATCTTTCACAAATATGGCCTGCGCGAACTGCAAATGGACTGGGCCACTCGCACCACGCTTGGAGTGTACGATAATGTCCAGCGTCTCATGGATGCACCGGGCGAACCGCGACAGTGGGTTCTTATATTTTCGGCTGTGGGTGCAGTAGTTATGCTCGCCTTGGTGATAGTTTATCAACGCTTTTACTGGTGGCCCATCCATCCCATAGGCTATTTGACGGCCTACAGTTCAGCCATGCGGATTCTCTGGTTCAGCTTCCTGGTGGGCTGGGTCTGTAACCATCTGAGTTTAAGATACGGCGGCGTATCACTTTTCAAGAAGATAAGATTTATCTTCATCGGCTTAATCATAGGGGATTTTCTTATGGCGGGCTCCTGGGCTATTGTGGGGCTCTTTACCTTCGCCAGTTACCAGGTGCTGCCCACCTGATTAACGCTAAGCGCATAGAGCATAGAGAATAGAGAAATACAGCTGGCAGAGGGCAACTAGCAGCAGGCAGAGAACAGAAGACAGAGGTCGGAGGGCAGAGAGAAACTAGGAACTAAGAACTGGGCACTAAGCACAGAAGACAGGGAACCTCCCATGGGAGCGGCTTTCCCTACGGGGCGTAGGCCCTACGGGCCGGAGGCTAGCCGCGATCTTGAGGTTTCAACTAATTTTCTAATTTTCTAATTCTCCAATTAACTATTTAACGATTTCTACGATTTCTACGACTTTAACGATTGGGCCATTAAACTAATCGACTAATTAGCGTTTTGCGCTCTGCGAAGTGAAATGTACGAAGACAAAGAACTACAAGAATACCGAGATCTGCTGCAACCGCCGGACCATTTTGAGGAAGGCTTTGACTGGAAGACCGTGGTCGGGGCTATTTTCATTGGCTTTCTCATGATGCCGGGCAGCATGTACTTGCAGTTGGTCATGGGTACCGGCATCGGACCGGCGGCTCGCTGGGTAACCATTATTCTCTTCGCGGAGCTGGCCAAGAGGTCTTATTCTGAACTCAAACAACAGGAAATTTTCCTTCTTTACTACATGGCGGGCGCTGCTCTGGCATCGCCCTTCCAGGGGTTGCTCTGGAATCAGTATTTGGTTCAGTCGGATGCAGCCAGAATGCTGGGCCTCACTGAATTCATTCCCACCTGGGTGGCGCCGCAACCTGGCTCCGAATCGCTCCTGGAGCGCACCTTCTTTCACCGCGACTGGATGGTTCCCATTCTGCTTCTCGTGGGGTCTCAGATCATCCAACGTATCGACCATTTTGGCCTCGGTTACGCCCTCTACAGGATTACCTCAGATGTGGAGAAGTTGCCATTTCCCATGGCACCGGTGGGAGCCTTGGGAACCATGGCTCTGGCTGAATCCACTGAAGATAAGAAGAAGAGCTGGAAATGGCGAGTGTTCTCCATTGGCGGAGTCATAGGCTTGGCCTTCGGGACACTTTATGTGCTTCTGCCCGCAGTCTCCGGACTATTCCTGACTGAACCAATTCGACTGATTCCTATCCCATGGATTGATCTTACTCGTCATACCGAAAACGTGCTCCCGGCGGTGGCCACAGGTCTTCAGCTTGATCTGGGGCTCATATTCATTGGCATGGTTTTGCCATTTTGGGCGGTGATGGGCGGCTTGGCGGGATTGATTATCACGGTGGCTGGCAACCCCATTCTTTACAAGCACGGTATACTTCAGCGCTGGCATCCCGGCATGGGAACTGTTGATACGGTTTTTGCCAACAACTTTGACTTCTATATGAGTTTTGGCATTGGATTGGGTCTCGCCATTGGTTTCGTGGGCATCTGGCATGTTCTGCGTTCCTTCCGCAATAGCTCTGGTGAAAAACGTGCCAGCTTTCGCGAACTCTTTCGTCCGCCACCCGGCAGGGGTGATTTCAATTTCTGGATCTCCATTGGCATCTATGTGTTATCCACCCTGGCCTATACCGGTCTCTGTGTCTGGCTGGTGCCCAAATTCCCCTGGATTTTTTTCATTGGCTACGGGTTCATCTACACCCCTGTCATTTCCTATATCACCGCCCGTATGGAGGGCATCGCCGGGCAGTTCGTCAGCCTGCCCATGGTGCGAGAGGCTAGTTTCATAGCGGGGGCGAAATTCTTCGGCTATCAGGGGATTGAGATCTGGTATGCTCCCATCCCCATCCATAACTACGGTGAGGCTACGGTGCAGTTTCGAACGATTGAACTTACCGGCACCAGCATCCGGGGTATCATCAAGGCAGAGATTGTGGTGTTTCCGGTTGTTATGGTGGCAAGTCTTCTCTTCTCCCAGTTCATCTGGCGCTTGGCGCCTATACCTTCTAGTAGCTATCCTTATGCTCAAGAGCTTTGGCATCTTCAGGCCCTAAACACCCTGCTGATGCAGACCTCCACCCTGGAAGGAAATTCTCTTTTCTTTCAGGCGCTGAAGGGCAGTTACGTTTTAAGTGGCTTGGGTTTTGGTCTGGTTACCTATATGGTGCTCATCCTGTTTGGCCTACCCATAATGCTCGTATACGGGGTGGTTCGCGGCCTGGGCCAGTCCACTCCCCATGGCCTGATCCTAGAGGTGATTGGGGCGTTCTTGGGGCGGTTTTTTTTCCTCAAGCGTTACGGTACCATGTGGCGCCAGTATGCGCCGGTCCTTCTGGCGGGGTTCTCCTGCGGTATGGGGCTTACCGGCATGTTCGCCATGGGAGTGACACTCATTCTCAAATCCCTCGGTAAGTTGGTATACTAGCCGAAGAAATAGATGATTAGTTAATTAGTTGATTAGAGAATTAGTTAAATAGTAAACGGTAAACAGTAAGCAGTAAGCAGTGAGCGGTAAGCGGTAAACGGTAAAAGATGTTATACGTTATGCGTTATACGATGCTCGTTGCTTTCCGACCTCCGACCTCTGACCTCTGTCGTCTGTTTTCTGCTTTTTCTAAATCCGCAATCCGAGATCCGCAATCCGCAATTTTATCCTCTGACCTCTGACGTCTGATCTCTGTCCTCTTTCCCCGTCTCGCCCGACTTCTCGTCTCGCTCGTCTCGCTTTACTCTATGCTCCATGCCCCATGCTCTATGCCCTATGCCCTTCACCA
>JAJDNL010000213.1 GCA_022340745.1 Deltaproteobacteria bacterium | reverse complement strand
AGCAGGTAAATTAGCCATGACATTCAGCACAGCTTTCCGATGATTTTGGATTACCGTGGCAGCGGTAACAGGAAATAGGATCAATCCTGCCGTCAATCTGATGCCGGCTCAGGTAATCCCCACGATGGGGCATTCTTCGATAGTTTTGGGTCTGATTTTTAATTGAGGGCTTCAATTCCGTTTTCAGCACATGGCAGTCATTACAAAAGCTCTGCTGGTGGCACATGTTACACACTTGCCCGTCCACTCTCGCCGCTGGACCGTGGTTGTCGGCGAAATAGACCGTATGGTCATAGCGCTCATAGACAATGGTTTCGGCCTGCGTCTCGTGACACTCTGTGCACATCTGGCTTCTTGCCATCTTTTCTGGGTGTTGCAGCGGAATGTTATATCTTGCGGTCATGGTGGCACAGGCAAAAAGAAAGACCACACAGCTGCCTAGAAGAATATGAAGGCGGTAGATTTTGCTCATGGTTCCTTACTTTCAGTTAGGGAGAAGACCTCTTCATCTGTCCATCTGGTTTAACCTGCTCGGTCGCGGACGAGGTTGAGTGCTTGAAGTTGTATCTCAGGTTGAGCATTCCACGCAGGTTGGTGTCGAAATAGGGGTCGGAACTGAAATCCCCGGACAGCTTCACTTCCAATGCATCATTGAGAAAATTTCTCCCGGCTCCCAGGGAGACGAATACGGAGTAGTCTCTTCCCAGGATCTCTTCATCGTAATAGACATAAACAAAATCGCCGGTGACGAACCCCGGGGTCAGGGTTTTATAAACATAGGTGCGGCCTAGAAAATAGCGATTTTCACTGCCGTCGCCGTTCATAAAACCCATTTCTGCCCCCCATTCCGAAAGTTCCTCCCACCGCCAGACTGCCAGAGCGGAGATGTACTGGGCTGATTCGTTCCTCTTGTCATAGTCGTAATACTTGAGCTTGGCACCCACATCCACCGTGGGGATAACCGGGTAGGTAAAATCGGAACCAAAAGTAGTGATTTTCTCTTTGGTTTCGGCCAGGAAACGGAATGGGTCTGCGCTGTTCTCTCGCTCATTGAAAAAGTTCTCGTATTCGAAATATTCAAAGAAAGGACGTACCTGCACCCCAAAGATCTTTCCCGAACTTTGATAAGAGTGTTCGGCCCACCCGTCGGTGACCAGATTCCATGTGGAACGGCCTGAAAAAGAAAACCCCTTGGGCAGGTAGTAAGTAGACAAATCAAAGCCCACTTCCTCCTGGTCACGGTTGCTGTCGTTCGCTACATACTGGTAGAAGAGGCCCAAGTCGAATGAATTGCCTTGATGAAAGGCAATTCTTCCTCCGGCGGTTAGGTCGCCGCCTCTGCCATTCTTGCTGCGCAGGGACGAAGGCTGGCCACCGAAGGCAGAGATAGAAAACCGGGGGGAAATATCGGTGTTCACCAGGATGCCGTCAATGCTGGAATCTGAATCAACCCCGAAAATGTACTGCCTTCCTACTCTCACGAGTAAATTGTCTGTAGATCCACCATATTGGAGATATCCGTAAAGGAATTCGCCGTCGGGGTTTTTGTCATAGAAATCGCTCTGGGAAAAATCGTGCCTGCCCCAGCCAAAAGCGTGAAACGATAGTTTTTTCTCAGTGAAATTTTCAACATCAAACTGGAGGTATTCATAGAGGGGGACGACCGTCTTTCCCTTGTCGTCGTCGTTTTCTCTGACGTCGGTTTCAAAAACCCGCAGAATTGTCTCGGATTGGAAAGACAGGTCAGCGGCGAAACTTGGACCGGAGAAATAAAAAAGAAGAATGATCGTGTGGAGCAGGATCGACTTGAAGGCGCGGTCGATTTTCATTTAGAGCCTCTGGTGCAATCACGCGGTAGTTCTATGAATCAGAATAGTTCAGACACAGGATCTTAAAGCCAAAAAGTCGCATTCGACCGACCACAGCTGAACAGCTGCAGAAACATAATCGAAAGTTGGCGGGGTTTCAAGAGCTAAGTATGCTTTTTGTACAAATATTATCAACAAAAGCGTACCTGAGGCGGGCTACCTGGAGCAGGTTGGCAGGTTTTGAAGACCATAAACCTTAAAATCTAAGATTATAATTCGAGTTGGCTTTCAGGAAGATAGATGCGAACCACTGTCCCCTGGCCCAACTCAGAGTCAACCGAAACGAAGCCATCGTGGTTCTTCACTATGCCATACACCGCGGCCATACCCAAGCCGCGCCCCTGAAATTTGGTGGTAAAAAAGGGTTCTAACACTCTCATTCTGGTTTCCTCGCTCATGCCACTGCCGCTGTCCTCGATAGTAAGAGATATATAGGCACCGGGTTTGAGGTCAAGATGGCCTTTGGCAAAGTCTCCGTCGGTCTCTTCGCGTCTGGTGGTAAGTCGGATGTAACCAGCAGTCTCTATGGCCTCGGCTGCATTCATCATAACGGCCAAAAGCACCATTTGCATCTGAGTGAGATCTGCCTCCACATAGCAGAAATCCTCATCGAGATCGGTCTCCACGATGATGCCGACTTTAATGAGGTGCTTCATAAAAGAGAGGGTGTCCTGCACAAGGTTATTCAAGGATATCTTTTGAGGTCTATATTTCCCCCCTTGGGCATAGGCCAGCATTTGACTGGTCAAATGAGCCATTCGTTCAGCCGAATTTTGAATTGGCTGGGTATGTTTTTTTATCTCTTCGTCGTCGGGAAACTTCGTTGTGAGCAGGTCAATATTTGGAATAACCGCACAGAGGGCGTTGTTGAACTCGTGGGCAATCCCCCCGGCCAGGGTGGCGATAGCCTCCATCTTCTGGGCTTCTTGCAGTCGCGCTTGAATGTTGTTGCGCTCAGTGATAGCTTTCTTTTGTCTAAACAGAGTAATGCCGATCACGGACAAGAGAGCAAAGGCCAATCCAAACAAAACCATAGAAGAACGAGACAGAAGTGTGTCAATTTCAGCTTTTCTGGCCGTGATGTCGTAGTAGATTTCAAAGGCACCCAGAAACTCTTTGTCCTTCATCAAAGGGACGTAGGTTTCTACCACGTCGGCCGGCATCTTCTGCCCTTCAAGGGATTCAGTATCCTTTTTTATGACCTTTGCACAAATGTTCCCCTTCGCCACGATCTCGTGAAAGTATCTTTCGTTGTTTAGATAGCCTATATCCTCAGAATCAGAGGAAAAGATTACCTCTCCTGATTTTGAGAAGAATTTCAATTTGATCAGGTCAAAATCATCTCTTACCTTTCCCAGTTGCCCCATCTCCTCTGAAAGATGAGCCTGCAGAAGACTCTTATTCAATTCAGCGTCTTGAGAAACGAGAAAAGAAGACAGATGTCTTGCTATTTGTACAGCGTCATCCTTTTTATCGTGGATGAGAAGTTTGTTGAAGGCGGGATAGATAAAAAGGATATCGTAAAAGGGCAGGACTATTACAATAACCAGAGAA
>JAJDNL010000189.1 GCA_022340745.1 Deltaproteobacteria bacterium | reverse complement strand
ATCGCGCTTGTCGATGACATAGCCGCCGGGTATGGCCTGGGCGTACGGCTTGTAGGTGGCCTTTCTCGGACCAATACCCTCGTCGAATTCACTGGACATGGTCACCGGGCAAACCTCGGCACAATCCCCACAGCCGGTGCACCGTTCAAGGTCAATGTAGCGAGGCTGTTTTTGAACGGTGACCTGGAATCGCCCCACATCACCGGATATATCTTTGACCTCTGCGAGGGTAAGCAACTCGATATTCAGATGCCGGCCGACCTCGACCAGTTTGGGCGAGATAATTCACATGGAACAGTCATTGGTGGGAAAGGTCTTGTCCAGCTGAGCCATGACGCCGCCGATGGCCGGGTTTTTCTCTAACAGATAGACCTTATAGCCTGAGTCTGCGAGGTCAAGGGCTGCCTGCATCCCGGCGATACCGCCGCCTACCACCATGACCGAGCCCACTATGGCGTCAATTTGAGATTTGACCACTTTGTCCATGGGTTGGGGTACCTTGTGTTGTATGCAAAATCGAAAACCGGGTCGTTTGGCCCGAATTCTCTGCTTCCTCATGCTTGCCGTTAGTGAACTTTTTCACTATATCCAAAATGGTTTCCAATATCAAGTGCAGGTCAAGAAAGATTTATCATTTTTATTCAACATCGAAAACCAGGTCCTTGGGGCGAGGTCAGAATTCAATGGCTCTGCCGGTAATTAGGTGTCAGGTTTCAGGTTTCAGGTGTCAGGAAAAAGAAACAAAGAAGCTGAAACCTGAACACTGAACACTGAAACCTCAGTCAGAGTCTGAATGCTTTACTCATTAAATTATAGGGTGGAGAGAACTATGAGTAGGGGCTAGGTTGAGGGGATAGCCTGTTTCTATTTGAATCGTTCTTCTCTCCAGGGATCTGCAGAGTTGCTGTAGCCTTGTCGCTCCCAGTAGCCTGGCTCGTCTTGGGCTGTAAATTTGATGCCCTGCAGCCACTTGGCACTCTTGTAAAAATAGCGGTCAGGAACCAAGGCACGCACCGGCGCTCCATGTGGGCGAGGCAGTTCTGTGCCATAAAAACTGTGAGCCAGGATTACGTTCTCCTTACGTGCTTCACTGAGAGGAATGTTGCTGGTGTAACCGGCGGCTGCCTCGAAAATGACAAAACCGACACTCTCGTTGGTCCTGACCAAATCCATGATCGTTGTCAGACGAACCCCACGCCACTGGGAATCGAGCAAGGTCCAACCGGTGACACAATGCACATCGCAGGTAAGGTCCACCTGGGGCAGACTGAGAAGTTCCTGAAAATTCAAGGTGGTCGGTCTTCCCACCTCGCCATGAATCTGGAGCTTCCAGCTCTCGCTATCAGCAGTTCCTTGAATGCCACCCATAGCAATAATTTTTTTTACTGCCTGCTGGCTCGGAGGAAGACGCGGTCTACCATCAGGCCGCATCTCTGCTGCCAGGGCGAGATTTTCCAGATTCATCAGCTTCACAAATATCCCCGGCAGGCCGATGCTTACAACCGAACCGCCGGCTTTGGCCAAAAACGTGCGCCGGGACAATTTTTTGGACTCGTTCATAGATTCCCTTTCGAATTTATTAAACGTCTATGCCTTTAGCTCCGCATATTGTGGATACTAAATTTCGATATGCGCTTTTATTTACTAACCACAGAGACACGGAGAGCACAGAGGGAACTATATTCTTGCCCGATCGGGAGACGGCGATCGGGCAAGAGATCGCAGCCCTGCGGGCACGATCTAGTAGTCGGGTGGTTTCATGTCAACGGTTGGATCCGGGCTCAAGAGCTTTGGCCGGAGGCTCTTTTCCCTGGCCGTCGTCTCCCGGCCAGGGAAAAAACAACATCCTCTGTGTACTCTGTGCCTCTGTGGTAAATCTTCAATCAGGCTTTCTCAGGTCACTAAACGGAGTAGAGTAAATACTCATTTTAATTATAACCGATGGAGATACCCTGTTCCAGGTACAGAGGTAGAATGAAAGGATAGGGAATGAGGTTCAAAGAAGTAAGAAATGTGAATAGAAGGTGACTACTCGGCTTCTTTCTCTTCCTCCGGCGCGTCGTCATCACCACCCAATCCGTACTTGGCCAGACGGTAGCGAAAGGAGCGAAAGCTGATGCCAAGCAGGTCAGCGGCCTTTTGTTTTGCCCCCCGTGTCCTCTCAAGGGCCTGCTGGAGAAGGTCCTTTTCCAGTTGGCCGAGAACATTATCAAGATCGATTCCCTCTTGGGGCATTGTCAGCGACACCGACTCAGTTTTAGATTGGACCTGGGTCTGCTTGAAACTGGAAAGAGTTAGGCTGTCGGGGAGAACGATGTTAGAGGCTTCCAAGGCAACGCTTCGTTCAATGATGTTTTCCAGCTCTCTAATGTTGCCGGGAAAGTTATAGCTCTTGAGAAGATCCAGGGCGTAGGAGGAAATCTTCCTGATATCCTTTCCCATTTGCTCGCTGTACTTTTCCAGAAAATGCTGAGCCAGCAGGGGAATTTCATCAGGGCGTTCCCTTAGTGGCGGCATGTGAATGTTTATTACGTTGAGCCTATAGTAAAGATCCTCGCGGAAATTTCCGTCCATCACTTCGCGTTCAAGATCGCGATTAGTGGCGCTGATGATGCGAACATCTACGCTGATTTCTTCACTGCCACCCACCATTTTGAAGGTTTTTTCCTGAACGGCCCTGAGAAGCTTGACTTGGACAGGAGGATGAAGCTCTGCCATTTCATCAAGAAAGAGGGTTCCCTGATGGGCTGCTTCAAATAGGCCACTGCGAGTCGCGGTGGCCCCGGTAAAAGAGCCCTTTTTGTGGCCGAAAAGCTCGCTTTCCATAAGGGTTTCGGGCACACTGCCGCAATTGACCACCACAAAAGGCTTGTCTTTCCGAGGACTCTCACGGTGTATTGCCTTGGCGATCAGCTCTTTACCGGTTCCTGATTCTCCGGTAATGAGGACGTTGCTGGTGGCCGCGGCAATGCGGGGAATGAGCTCGAGAATCTTTTTCAGTTCAGGGCTTTCACCAACAATACCGTGATAGTGAGGAGCGCTCGGAGTCTCTGCTGCTTCCTTTTCCTGGTGCTCGTGTGCATGGGCGGTGGCCAGGGCGTCATGGATAACAGATTTAATTTCCCTTACCTTGAACGGTTTGGGCAAATAGTCATAGGCTCCCCACTTCATGGCTTCAACGGCAGTGGAGGTGCTGGCATAAGCAGAAATCATAATCACCACGGTATTCGGATGGAGTTCTTTGCATTTTTTCAACACCTGGAGACCATCAGTCTCCTTCATCCGAATATCGGTGATAACCAGGTCAAAGTCTTTCTTTTTCAGAATATTTATGGCCTCGCCACCCCCGGCCGCAGTAGCCACCTGGTAGCCTTCTTTATGGAGCATGATTTCCAAAAATTCTCTCATGCTGTTTTCGTCGTCAACTACAAGGATGCTTGCCATTCTGGTTAATTCTCCTGCTACAACGCTGCAATCTTGGATATAATATTAAGCGTGGCGTATGGATGCGAGGTGCGAGATTAAGCCCTTCTTTCATAGACTGAAATCTCACGTCACCTATAACGTATGGCACATTGACGTTGAGGCTTCACCTTATTGGAGCCTTAGGATCTGGTCCTGAGTGCCCCTGGTATTCCTTGCAAGAATAGTACCTAACCGCTTATGTTTTTCTTTGTGAATATGATCTTGCCATCCCGAAGGACCGTGACCGTTTCTCCTCTGAGCTGCCAGCCCTGAAAAGGCGAATTCCTGCTTTTGGAGCGAAACTGCTTGACCTCGACGGTGAACTCCCGGTTCGGATCAATGAGGGTGACATCGGCCGGAAGCCCGGGAGTCAGTCGTCCCAGGTCAACTCCAATAATGCGGGCGGGATTGCTGGTCAATTTCTCTATCGCTTTCAGCGGGCTGAGCAATCCCTGATCAACGAGCCGCAGTGTTAGAGGGAGGGCGGTCTCGAGACCGATCATGCCAAAGGCGGCGTAGTCAAACTCCACGTCTTTCTCAATGGTGCTGTGGGGGGCATGGTCGGTGGCGATAGCATCAATAGTACCGTCGGCAAGACCTTGTTGAATCGCGGTTAGATCAACGGAGGAGCGGATTGGTGGGTTAACCTTGAGGTTGGTGTCAAAATTCTCGAGGGCCTCATCAGTGAGAGTGAAATGATGTGGCGTAGCTTCGGCGGTAACCTGTACTCCCTTCGCCTTGAATTGCCTTACCAGCTCTACTGCTCCAGCACTAGACACGTGAGCTATGTGCACCCGGCCGCCAGTGAGCTCTGCCAGACAACAGTCACGAAAAACCATTACGTCCTCGGCGGCGCTGGGGATTTCCCTCAAGCCTAGACGGGTGGAGACCACCCCCTCGTGCATAACCCCATCGCCGGCAAGGTCACGATCTTCGGCATGGCTGATAACCGGCAGGGTAAACACCTGGGCGTATTCCAGAGCCCTTCGCATGAGCTGGCTGTTCATAACCGCTATGCCGTCGTCACTGACCGCTACAACTCCTGCTTCCCTGAGCTCAGCGTACTCGGCCAGCATTTCACCTTTTTGGCCCTGACTGATGGCTCCTACAGGAAAGACTCGCACGAGATCAGCTTCGGCTGCACGGCGGAGGATAAAGTCTGTAACCGCGGAATTATCATTTGGCGGTTTGGTGTTGGGCATGCAACAGATAGAGGTGAAACCACCGGCGGCTGCGGCCTGACTCCCGGTTAGAACAGTCTCCTTATATTCTTCACCCGGTTCCCGCAAATGAGTGTGCAGATCAATGAGTCCCGGTACCACCCAAAGGCCATCTGCATCAATGACCTCCACGGAGGCTGATTTCTTGCCCAGTGTACCCGGAGGACCTAAATCCTTAATTTTGTCACCTTCAATGAGGAGGTCGTGCATGTCATCCAAACCGCTTGCTGGGTCAAGGACTCTGCCGCCACGGATGAGTTTACTCATCTTTTTCCCCTCCTATGAGTAAATAGAGCAGAGCCATACGCACGGCGACCCCGTTGTTTACTTGATCCAGAATCACTGAATAGGGTCCGTCGGCCACAGCAGGGCTGATTTCGACGCCGCGGTTGATCGGGCCGGGATGCATAATGAGCACATCCGGTTTCGCCTGGGACAGTTTTTCTTCATTTAAGCCAAAGATACAGGCATATTCTCTCAGGCTGGGCAGCAGCATTTGACCTTGCCTCTCCAGCTGTATCCGCAGCATCATGATTACATCCGCTTCGGGAATGACATCTTCGGGACGGTAGAAAACTTCAACCCCCAGCTTGTCCAGATCGTGAGGAATCATGGTGGTCGGGCCAGCCACCAGGACTCGAGCCCCCATTTTGGTGAGGGCCCAGATGTTGGAGCGTGCCACTCTGCTGTGAGCAATGTCTCCAATGATGGCAATGGTTTGCCCGGATATGGTTTCTTTTTTTTCTTTGATGGTGAGAAGGTCGAGCAAGGCCTGAGTGGGATGTTCGTGCATGCCGTCACCGGCGTTGATCACAGAAGCTTGCACGTGCCTGGCCAGCAGGTGGGGAGCGCCGGCAGCAGAGTGACGAAGCACAATAACGTCCGGGTTCATGGCCTCTAAATTTCTTGCGGTGTCCAGCAAGGTCTCACCTTTCACAATGCTGCTGGTCGAGGCAGATATGTTAAAGGTGTCTGCGCTCAGCCGCTTGGCCGCAATCTCAAAAGAGGTTCGCGTTCTGGTGCTGGGCTCATAAAACAAATGGACTACAGTCCTGCCCCGCAAGGTGGGGACCTTCTTGATGGGTCGAGTGGAGATTTCCTTGAAAGTCTCCGCCGTCTCAAGGATTAGGTTGATTTCCTCAGGCTCTAGTTGTTTGATACCGAGTAAATCTTTCTTGCGGAACTGCATAGATCGCTTCCCCGATGGTAGGGCGGCAAGAGGGAGATGCAGCCCGAGACAATGGTGACTGAATCGTGAGCAGTAGGGGGGCACCAATGTTCAGCAGGGTAATTTATCCCATTTGTTCCCCCTTTGCAAGACCAATTCGCATAGGGAATAGGGCATAGAGAGGAAATTTCGAATTTCGAATTTGAGAAAGGCATAGAGCATAGAGTAAGAAGACAGATATCTTTGCCCTTGCGCCTTGTGCCCTGCGCCTTGTGCCTTGAGCCGTTCGCTAAGGGACACCCTAAAGCCGTGTCTTCTGGGCCCGGATTCTTTACTTATGTATTATATAACCATTTAATAAAATTAATATAATCTGTTTTTTGCAACGGACTACAGACTACTGACGACGGAGCAAAAATGGATTTGACTTCCCGCAAGCGCTCTTTTATTATTGAACACCTTTTGACCGGAGTACCTTTTCTTTCGGCAGCAAGTTCCAGTTGGGCCTGCCGCCTCTGCATGTTAAAATAATCTATTGAGAGAACAGCCGAGCAAGGAGAAACAATGGCCTTACAGCAAGACGTGGACTCTCCGGCGCTTACCGAAAATTCACTGGTGGTGCTGAAAAAACGTTATCTCAAGAAGAACGAATACGGCGAGGTCGTTGAAACACCGGAGGAAATGTTCCACCGGGTTGCCACGGCAGTGGCCGGGGCTGAGCTGATCTACGATCCGCAGGCGGATGTGAATGAAGTTGCGGCGCGTTTCTACGGCTTGATGACCCGGCTGGAACTCGTGCCTAACTCCCCTACACTGATGAATGCAGGGAGGGAACTTGGCCAGCTTTCTGCCTGTTTTGTCCTGCCGGTGGATGACTCCATTGAATCCATTTTTGAGGCCATCAAGCATACTGCCATGATCCACAAAAGCGGGGGCGGTACCGGTTTCTCCTTCTCGCGTGTACGGCCAGAAAACGACAAGGTGCTTTCCACTCAGGGAGTTTCAAGCGGACCCATTAGCTTTATGACGGTTTTTGATGTTGCCACCGAGACTATCAAGCAGGGCGGCACGCGACGTGGCGCCAATATGGGTATTCTGAGGATAGATCACCCTGATGCGGAAGCGTTCATAACTGCCAAAATCGATAACGAGAAATTTAATAACTTCAACATCTCGGTGGCAGTAACCGACAAATTTATGCAGGCCATGGAGGAGGGTGGGGAGTACGATCTCGTAAACCCTCGCACCGGGGAGAGAGCCAAGCGACTGGCAGCGAGGGAGGTTTTTGAGAAGATTGTTGATTCCGCCTGGAAAAACGGTGAGCCGGGCATCATCTTTCTGGACTCCATCAACCGAGACAATCCCACACCCCACCTAGGGGAAATTGAATCTACCAACCCCTGCGGTGAGCAACCGCTGCTTCCATATGAATCCTGCAACCTGGGCTCCATTAACCTGACTAAAGTGGTGGAAAACGGCCAGGTTAATTTTGACAAACTGAAAGAGATTGTCTGGACAAGTGTGCATTTTCTGGACAATGTGATTGACGTAAATCGTTACCCGTTACCCCAGATTGAGGAGATGACCAAGGCAAACCGTAAAATTGGGCTTGGAGTAATGGGTTTTGCCGACCTCCTTATCTCTCTTGGCATTCCGTACAATTCCGAAGAAGCCATTGAGATGGCCGAGCAAATAATGTCCTTCATCCAGAAGGAATCGCAGGCTGCCTCCGCAGCATTGGCCAAGAAGCGAGGCAACTTTCCCAACTATCCAGGTTCGGTCTTTGACAAGCCGGATACGCCTTATATGCGCAATGCCACCACCACCACCATCGCTCCAACCGGTACCATCAGCATTATTGCCGGAACATCCAGCGGTATCGAGCCCATCTTTGCCGTTTCGTTCTTGCGTAAAGTACTGGACGGGCAAGAACTGTTGGAGGTCCACCCTATTTTTCGTGAAGTCTCCCAGCAAAGAGGTTTCTACAGTGAAGAACTGATGAAGAAGATTGCTGAGAAGGGTACGATCCAGGAAATAGAGGGGATTCCCGAGGATATAAAGCGTCTGTTTGTAACTGCCCACGACACCAAACCCGACTGGCATATTCGCATTCAGGGAGCCTTTCAAAAATATACCGACAATGCCGTGAGCAAGACCATAAACTTCCCGCATTCCGCTACCAGGGAAGATGTTCGTGAGGCGTATCTGCTCGCCTATCATCTGGGTTGCAAAGGCTTAACCATCTACCGTGATGGCAGCAGGGATCAGCAGGTGTTGAACATTCAGCGTAAGCCCGAAGCGCCCCAGGTTGCACCTCGACCTCGACCCGAGCGGACCTACGGGGTCACCCAGCGGATGAACACCGGGTGCGGCAAGCTCTACGTAACTCTCAATACCGATGATATGGGGGTCTGTGAGGTGTTTGCTCAGATGGGTAAGGCCGGCGGCTGTGCCAACTCACAGATTGAGGCCACCGGCCGCCTCATCTCACTGGCACTGAGGTCAGGGGTCAAGCCTGAATCCATCTTGAAGCAAATCATGGGCATCCGCTGTCCGTCGCCCGTCTGGCAAGAGGGCGAGATGGTGCTCAGTTGCTCCGACGCCATGGCCAAAGCACTCAATGAATACTGTCAGAGCGGTTTCACCCACATGGTAGCCGAAATGGGTGCCTGCCCCGACTGTGGTGCAACAGTTGAACATGAGGGTGGCTGCATTGTCTGCCGCTCCTGCGGTTTTTCTCGGTGTGGGTAAGCGCATAGAGTGAGGAGCCAGGAGTCAGAATCCAGAATTCAGGAGAAAAACAGAAAGAAAAATGCATTTTTTCCTACTGACTACTGGATTTTTTGATTCCGAAATCCGCAATCCCTAATCCGCAATGCAATGTTTCATTCCTGGGATCTCTCCCCGCAAGAAGCCATAGCCCTGCAGAAACAGCTGGCATCAAGGGTAGTACTGCAGCCTCTGCCAGAAGAAATCACCGTGGTGGCCGGGGCAGATGTAGGCTACTCCCGTCACCATGATACAGCTGTGGCGGCCGTGGCCACCTACACCTATCCAGGTCTAGCATTGCGTGAACTTGTCCGATTTCAAGGAACGTTTTCTTATCCCTACCTGCCCGGCCTTCTTTCCTTTCGGGAAATACCCTTGCTTTTGCATGCGTTCGAGCGTTTACGATAGGAGCCTGATGTGGTGCTCTGTGACGGGCAGGGTACAGCGCATCCGCGCCGGTTCGGCCTTGCCAGCCATCTGGGACTGTGGCTGAATGTGCCCACTGTTGGTTGTGCCAAAACGAGATTGGTGGGAAAACACGGGAAGGTGGCCCCGGTAAAAGGCCAGTATCGTTCGCTCCGGTACCGCGACGAGCGGGTGGGGGTGGTGTTGCGTACCAGAACAAAGGTCAAACCTCTCTACGTCTCACCTGGACATTTGGCGGAGGTGGATAGCAGTCGTAAACTGGTGGAACGGTGTTGTACGAAATACCGGTTACCGGAACCCATCCGCCAGGCCCACTTGGCTGCCCAACGGGCAGTGCGTGGGGCGTAGGGCATGGAGCATGGGGCATGGAGTTTTTAGTCAATTAGTTGATTCGAGAATTAGAAAATTAGT
>JAJDNL010000186.1 GCA_022340745.1 Deltaproteobacteria bacterium | reverse complement strand
AATCAGCAATGGAGTTGGATCAAACGCTGCACCGCAGTTTCAGGGAGCACCAAATCTTCAGAATAGACCACTATTTGGCCAAAGAGACGGTCCAGAATATATTAATGTTTCGTTTTGCCAACGCTATTTTTGAACCAATTTGGAATCGTAGCTATATCGCTTATGTGGGAATCATTGCGGCAGAAAAGTTGGGGCTTGAAAAGCGTGCCGGCTATTACGAGCAGGCCGGTGTAGTCAGGGATATGTTTCAGAACCATATGATGCAGGTACTGTCGCTAACCGCCATGGAGCCGCCTTCCCTTTTCGAAACCGAGCGAGTGCGAGAAGAGAAAGTTAAAGTATTTCGATCACTTAAGGCTCTTGATGGGGCTGAGCAAGTGGAAAATCTCATTCTGGGACAATATGAGACCGGGATGATCGACGGGGCAAAAGTTGCCGGATATCGAGAAGAATTAGGGGTGAGTTCCGCCTCCCTGATTCCAACGTTCGCCATGATGCGGGTGTTTATTGATAATTGGCGCTGGCGAGGAGTCCCGTTCTATCTTGTCTCAGGTAAGAGGCTAGCCCGCAAAATGACCCAGATTGTGGTTCAGTTCAAGCAAGTACCTCATTCCATGTTTCGCAATGTTCTCGGCGAGAAAATTCTTGCCAACCGGTTGGTTTTAGGGATTTATCCGGAAGAGCGGATTACGCTCACCTTTCAAACCAAGTATCCTGGTGCCCGAAACTGTTTGCGACCTGTGACCCTAGACTTCTCCTATGACCAGAACTACAATGGCCCCAGCCTTGAGGCGTATGAAAAAGTTCTGTTGGATTGTATTCAGGGTGATCAGATGCTTTTTTGGAGTAATAATGGGGTGCGGCTCAGCTGGTCGTTCCTAACTCCAATATTACAGGAATGTGAGACGCGTAGTGATCGGGGGGCCCGTCTCCACCCATACGACTCGGGAAGTTGGGGACCCGAAGCCGCTCTGAAGTGGATGAAGTTGATAATTGACAACTAAGAGGAGGGTCCTTCCAGGAGGGATGTGATCATGGAAACGTATTACCATCCGCAGGATCTGCCCAAATTCGAAGAGATTGGCGAGGGGGCACCTGAGCTGGCAAAAAAATTCTTTGACTACTACGCAGCGGTTTTCGCTGAGGGTGAGCTCACCGAGAGAGAGAAGGCTCTCATTGCCTTGGCCGTGGCCCACACTGTTCAATGTCCCTATTGTATTGATGCCTATACCCAGGACTGCCTGGAAAAGGGCTCCAATCTCAACGAAATGACAGAGGCCATTCATGTGGCCACGGCAATCCGGGGAGGATCATCTTTGGTTCATGGTGTGCAGATGCGGAACATTGCCAAGAAGATCTCTTTATAGAGGTCAGAAAGATTTCCAACACTCACCAAAGCGTTTGAAAATGCTCCAGCGAGCGCATTCCCCGTAGCGACTCGACTTGAGCGACACGACTTGAGCTCGTCGACAGGTCTCGTCGACAAGTCTTGCTACGGGGTTAGCGAGCGAACTACAATAAAATGGAAACACTTCCTTACATTTCGAAGATTCCCTGCAGCGATTCGACCTGAGCTCGTCGACAGGTCTTGCTGCAGGGAGCTTCAATCTGGTAACTTTTTAATATTCCTGATTTTACATTCCTGGTGTAATAGATGGGGCTTTGGGGTGACTAATCATAAGGTTGGAATGGTCGGGAATGATGGCCTGGCGTTTACAACCACGTGGTAATAGAATTATTTTTTAAGCAAGTCAAAAAGAGGATGAGACCATGCAGCAGGGCGCGCAATCGTTACCTATGACCTCAAAGACCGCCGAGAATAAGCTGCCCATTGAACCTTTCGGACAGACCCTCGCAAAGCACGGCCTGAGTTTGACCCGCAAAAACACTACTACCCTCCAAATCAATGTGGGTAGGCTCTGCAACCAAACTTGTCGCCATTGTCATCTCGAGGCAGGTCCAAACAGCGAAGAAGTAATGAACCGGGAGACAGTGGATCAGGTAGTGGCCTTCGCTCAGAGGTTCCCGTTTGGGATGATTGACATCACCGGCGGTGCCCCGGAGATGAATCCGAATCTGGTGGATATGATTGAGAGACTCTCGGCTATGGCCCCGCGGCTCATGCTGCGCTCAAACCTGACTGCATTGGCAAGTGGTGAGCGGGATTACCTAGTTGAGGTGTGCAAAAAACGTCGGGTTGTGATGGTAGCCTCCTTCCCGTCTTTGAATGAGGCCCAGGCGGAATCACAGAGAGGACAGGGCGTGTTCAAGGAATCCATCAATGTCCTGAGAAAGTTGAATGCTCTCGGATATGGGCAACCAGACTCCGGTCTGGAATTGAACTTGGTGTCCAATCCCACCGGTGCTTTTCTACCCTCCTCTCAGGATCAATTAGAGAAAAGATTCTGCCAGGTTTTGAAAAGCAAGTGGGGAATAGTCTTCAACAACCTGTTCGCCTTCGCCAATGTGCCCCTGGGTAGGTTCCGCCTGTGGTTGGAGCAATCTGGCAATCTGGAGAAATACCTGCAGAAGCTTGCAACCAGTTTCAACCCTTGCGCTCTTGAAGGGCTGATGTGCCGATCTTTAATTTCCGTATCTTGGGATGGCTATGTGTTTGACTGTGACTTCAATCAGGCTGCAGGTCTTTATCTGGGGGGGAAGAAAACGCATATCACTGATTTGCAGGAGTTACCCGCAGCCGGGGAGCCGATTGCAGTCTCACACCACTGCTATACTTGTACTGCTGGCACAGGCTTTACCTGAGGTGGCTCGATAAGCGATTGAGTTTCAAACGCAACACGGAGGACGCGGAGATCCGGAGAGACGGGGGAACGGCGACACAGATGTGATTAAGAAGCCCGAGATAAGATCTTATTCAAGTTTGTCGGAGCTAAGCCTTGCTGCGGCTGAATACATTGCCGAACTGGCGGAAGCTAGGATAAAAGAAAGAAATATCTTCACCCTCGTTCTTTCCGGGGGCAGTACTCCCCGTCAGCTTTACGAAAAGTTGGCAAACCAACCTATTTCCAATAGGATAGACTGGCAACATGCGCACCTTTTCTGGGGGGATGAAAGGTGCGTGCCGCCGGATAATCCGGATAGTAATTTTTCTCTGGCCTTTGAGACACTTATATCTAGGGTAGATCTACCACCGGCAAACATTCACCGAATTCCCGCCACGACCGGATCTCCCAAAGCTGCGGCTGAGGAATACGAAAAGATCCTGCGAGAGTTCTTTCAAGCAGTTGGCGAAACTGATTCCATCATATCTTTCCCTTCTTTTGATCTGGTCCTGCTGGGAATGGGGGTCGATGGTCACACAGCCTCTCTTTTCCCTGGTGATGCAGCATTGGGGGAGAAAACCAGCTGGGTGGTGGCAGTGGAAGGCACCAGCGCATCTCCCCCAGTCCCGCGAATTACCCTGACATTTCCAGTAATAAATGAAGCCAAATGCGTGCTTTTCCTTGCGTCGGGATCCAGCAAACTGCAAGTAATTCAGGAGATCCTCAACAATCCCCATACCGTGACCTATCCGGCGGCCAAGGTGCAGCCGTCAGGAAAGCTGTTGTGGTTCATTGATGAGGGATTGGCGTGAAAGGCGCAAGACCATCCGAGCGACTGATTATCTTTACCCGGTATCCCGAGCCAGGGAAGACCAAAACCCGCCTGATTCCAGTTCTGGGGAGTAATGGAGCTGCCGATCTCCAGCGGCAGATGACCGAACATGCCATAAATCGAGTACGTGGATTTGTTGATAGCCGCCTGGTGGAAATGGAAGTGCGGTATGAGGGTGGCAACCGAGAGCTTTTGGAAGAATGGCTTGGTACCGATGTGTTTTACCAACCTCAAGGTGAGGGTGACTTGGGCGAGCGCATGCAACGAGCCTTTTCCGAGGCTTTTCAGCAGGGTTTGAGTCGAGTCGTGATCATGGGCACGGATTGCCCTGGCGTCACAGGGGTAATTGCCCGAACCGGATTCGACCTTCTCAACCAATTCGACTTGGTGCTAGGTGCCGCCGAAGACGGTGGTTACTACTTGATTGGACTTCGACAGGAGATGGAACAGCTATTTCATGACATCCCTTGGGGCACATCTGAGGTCAGAGCCAGGACCGTTAAAGCTGCAAACCAGCTAGGACTTCGAGTGGTGAGTCTTGATCTGCTGGCGGACGTGGATCGCACAGAAGATCTTAAGGTATGGGAGCGGGAGTCCAGTGCTACAGTGGATACTCTCCTGCCTACTATTT
>JAJDNL010000179.1 GCA_022340745.1 Deltaproteobacteria bacterium | reverse complement strand
CGCCCCCGTTTTGAAAATCAAGATATCTGTACTTTTCCATTCGGGGAAAACTACCTGTTCTTCTTGAATGTCTCCAGGCATTATTCCTGAAGTAAGATAATTATTTAAGCTATCCTTCAAGAATAAAAGAATTTTGTCAATCATTTACTTTCTCTTGGTTTAATATCCCGCCGTTCCCGGTGGAAGAGGCTTTATATCCCTAGTTTACCTATCCTTTTCGAATTTTACTTTCGTAAAAGCAAGATTGACAAGGGGTATTAAAAATGAAGTTACATTTCAAGTCTTTAATGAATTATTTAGAGCAATATGTATATTTAATATTATATGAAATGTGATAAATAATGTCAATTTTGAGAAATTCGTCACAGAACCCCTCCAAGGTTGCAGTAAATTCGGGCAGGTTTTGCGTTGGACTTTGCCTGAAAAATACAAATTCCACTCTGGCACAGTCAGATTTCACCCGGCACATTTACAATTATCTACAATCAAGATTTTAGGCGAGATTGGTCAAACTAAAACAATGTCATTGAATCCGACTAGTGAATTCAAATTTTGTTTGATTTATTGAGTCACCTTTCCTGGTGTAGTTCTGGTATAGGATGGAAGGGCGGCGCGTTTTCCAGTTACCTGGGCACGTCTCCGCCCAGCCTCCTCCAAACCGGGCAGACAACTCGTCGCTGTACCCGGCTTTCCAGCTTAGCAAGCTGAGATCATTGGCGGTAAGAACCATGGTGGTGAGCCAAGTGGCATGAGTAGCATAGCAATTTGGTATGTTGATTCATGCCAGATTTGGCGGTGTTTCGAGAACCCCTTTTGGCTTGTTTGGCATTTCTTAGCCGATTGGGGTGGTGAACAAACAGGTCTACGTCTGTGGAGCCGCAGTTTTGGCAGTGGTGGTTTGCCAATTCTCGAGTTTCCAGGCGTTTCTGTAAGCTGTATCCACTTGCCCAGTTGGTATCGATGAAAGCTTGTTGGTTCTGAACATAGCGGGTGGTCATGGATGCCAGGGATAGACGAGAAGGAGCTTTGTGCCAGAGATAGAAACGATTTTCTGTGGAGGGGGGCTTACCTGGCTTGTAGACAAACAACGCTTTGCAGGCCGTTTTTGGGTGATGGACGTAATGCTTGCGCATCAGTTTCGTAAGAGAGCGACGTCGTTTCTGTCCCAAGTAGTGCAGGGTTAGCCAAAAGGTGATGGTTGTCAACTTGCTGCCGATCGAGCTGATGTTGTGGGCATAGCGATAGTAGTTTGACCAGCCTCGAGCGACTGCATTCACATTATTGAAGACATCATATTCAGGGGCCTGTGGGAAAGCAGTAGCTTTTTTGATTCTGGCTACCACGCTCCGGAGAGCTTCTCTGGGGACACCCAGGTGAAGCCAAGAGGTGCCATTGCGATTTTGGCGTCCTTCCAGCTCATATCCCAGGAAGCGGAAGGTCCTTCGCCAGTGGGTAATGTGGGTTTTGTCCTGATTGAGGGTCAATCCCAGTTGCGTGTGCATCCAGGCCGCTATGGTTGCTTTCATCAGTGTTGCTTCTTGTTTGGCGTGATGACAGAGCACGACCACAAAATCGTCGGCGAAACGCGAGTAATAAACCACTTTGCGAGGCAAATAGCAGGGCTCATCTCTTCGGAGACGAAGTTTGTCCCGTAGCTCCTGTTTCAGTTCCTCTGGCGAGGTTCTTTTTGAGATAGGTCTTTTTCCATCCAAGCAACTGCGAATGTAGTTGATGCGGCTTTGTAGGCGAGTATAGATTGGATTGTGACGGGCATACCTTTGTTGATTGCTTTCAGGAGCTGGGTTTGCATCCAATTGATCTTCCATCCAGCAGTCGAGTTCATGCAGTACCACATTCGACAAGATTGGGCTGACAATTCCGCCCTGAGGTGCGCCTGAATAGGTTGGTGTGTAGCATCCGTCTTCCATCACGCCTGCCTGGAGCATTTTTCGGATCAGGTCGATGAAGCGCTCATCTTGGATGCGTTTTCGAAGGCAATTGAGGATCACTTGATGAGACAGACTACCAAAGCAATCCGTAATGTCTCCCTCAATGATCCAGGTTGCGCCAGCCCGGTAGGCACTCCACACTTGTCGGAGTGCTGTGATCGGGCTGCGTTCCGGGCGAAATCCATGAGAGCAGTTCCGAAAAACGGGTTCATAGATGGCGTTCAGGATCAGGGCGACCCCAGATTGAATGACCTTATCGCGACTGGCCGGTATGCCAAGAGGGCGCAATTTTCCATTTCGCTTTGGAATGTATTGACGCCGGACTGGTTGAGGCTGATAACGACCTTCGGCAAGTTCCCGGCATAGTTTGGTTATTTGATTTGAAGTGATGTCGTCAATGGTTTGACCATCTACTCCGGGCGTACGAGCGCCCTTGTTTCCTGCAATATCCTGTTTGGCGATTTCCAGGAATGATTCCTGGCGCAGTAAGCGGTACAGACGATTGAAACGTTTGTTATGGTCCTCCTTTGCCAATTTCTTCAGATGTCCAAGTTCCTGGATCACATCAACCATAAGGTCTAACACCTCCGTATGTATCCTCGATTGGACGACTAAGCCTCTGACCCTTCGCCCCTGCACGTGGCTTTCCCACGCTCCCTGAGTGGACGTGAACCCACCGACTACTACGGTCAGTCTGCCCCACCTGAAACCTGATACTACCCAAGCCAGCCTTCTCAGATGAGAGAGGTCAGGTGGTTCCCCGGTAGCTATCTGATTACTGGAATGGGGTCGGGTTGGCTTCCAAACACGTTCTCTCTGACGGAGAGCTTGAGCGTTGGGTTCTTTGCAGACTCAGGCGCTTGAACCTTCCTGGTATTTCACCAAGTTTGACCGGTAAATTGCACTAACCGGCTTACAACGCTCCTGACATCCTAGACCGCGTATGCCAGCCGCACCTTGGTCGTGTCTCGCCTTTGCTAATAACCAGCTAACCCTTCCCATTCTTTCTGAACGTTTGCGTCTTGAGGGTCGGTCTCCCTCTCACAACTCGTTCATGTTCCCTGGAAGCTGACCAGCTCAGAGACGCTTGGTTCTCTGAACCGCCAGGGTAAGAAGACCTGTTCCTGACAACAGGTCGCGCCCAGCGGCGCATTAATCAGACACCCGAACGGGCGCCCG
>JAJDNL010000163.1 GCA_022340745.1 Deltaproteobacteria bacterium | reverse complement strand
CGAAAACCTGATCATCAGGGCAGGTCAGATCACATAGGGCATGGCGCATGGCGCATAGCTTACAAATAGAGGGAATCGTTACATTGAGGGTTTTTCGCTTAGCGCTCTGCGCTTGGCGCTTTGCGGCATGTGGGCAGCCCAAAGGCGGGTCCTTCCCCGAATAGCGGGATCTTTCTACCTCCTCGGAAGCTTCCAATCTTCCCTCAAGCAGGGAAGCAGTGCTCATGCCCTTGATTCATCATCAAGCATTTTGAAGAAGTTGTGGTACTATGGAACAGAGACAATAATACCATCTGGCGTTCCCTTCTGGCACTGTTAGGACGGAGGTTACTGTGATAAGAGAGTTAGTTGAAATCATGGCGAAGGCGCTGGTGGACAATCCAGATCAGTTGGAAGTAAGCGAGATCACTGGGGGTGACACCTTAGTGATTGAATTGAGACCAGCCAAGGAGGACATCGGCAAGATAATTGGCAAGAAAGGGCGCAATGTGCAGGCCATGAGGACCCTTTTGAACGCTGCTGCTGGCAAGCTGAGGAAGCGTGTGGTTCTGGAGATTATTGATCAGTGACGGCGAGGGCAGACCAAATAGAGGATGAAGGGGAGGTGATCTAGCCCGGATATTTCATGAATTGCTGTCGCGAGACCACGCAGATGAGCGTGCCACCTGGCAACCGCAGGGGGTTGGTTCCGAGGCGTACCTGATCGGTACGTAGCAGGAGCCGACACCCGAGGACGCCAGGAAGGACGGCCATATCCGTGGTCGCAGCAAGTGATTCATGAAATATCCGGGCTAGGTAGCGAAGGAAGATGCGAACGTGGCCCTGCTTTAACGTTACCCTTTACCTGCGCTTGTAAAGAAAGCGTGCGATGGAAGAACAGACCAAACCTAAGAAGACACAAGCAACATCTTTAAAACGAGTTCCACTTATTTGCGCAGATTGTGATTGCGATCTAGGCCGCTCGTCCGCTGATCATATATTTCTTGTAAAGGACAAGGTTTATTGCCGTGGATGCAAGGCACATTATCTTCATGCTAAGAGTTTGGAGGATCTAACGGTACATGCATTAAAATCGAGGTAGCAAGCAGATGTTTTCAGCTGTTGACCAAGGAGTTGTCCTCTTGGACAAAAAAACCCCTGCGGAGGAGGTATTGGCAGACTGTCTTGAACCCTTTGCAATTAGATGAGGTCCCTATTGGTCCTTTAGGCGCTTCGGGCTAGCCGATGCGGCACACCGTTCCAAGGAAGGGTCCCCGTTTGTAGGTGTTGATTCAGGAACGAACCACCAATCATCCAGACCGCAGGGGAACCAAATCATAAAAGAGTACCTTACCCTGCTCTTAACTATACCCTTACACACTATTAGAATACAGTAGCTATTCTGACTCAGTCAATACGAAGAACCACCATTCTTAGAGCGAACGCATTCGCATCTGCCAAATAGCAGCGCTTCCCCGTAAATGGCATGAGAAGGATTTCTGGGACCAAAGAAATGATGAGAGGGATGAATATGTGTCTGGAAAAACAGACCCAATCCGACAGTCATTTTAAGGATAATTTCAGGGCGAGAGTTATCCCTAACGAAAAAAAGGGCTAGCCCTAGCCCGGCTGTTTCGTGAACTGAACTAGCGAGCGCATTCCCCGCAGCTTGCTGCGGGGTTAGCGAGCGAACTTTATGAAATAGATTAATTCCTTACAGTCGAAGATTCCCTGCAGCTTGCTGCAGGGAGCTTCAATTACAGTCGCGAAACCGTGAAGATGGCTGTGCCACCGGGCAACCACAGGGTGTTGGACCTGAGGCGTACCTGAAAGGTACGTCGCAAGGTGCGGCACCCGAGGACGCCCGGAAGTACGGCCATATAATTCGCGCTCGCTGCGCTCCGCTCAGTCCCGCAAGCGGGTTCCCTGTTTCGCGGTTGCAGCAGGTGATTCACGAAACAGCCGGGCTAAATAAGCTAACCCCTCGATTTAACTGGTGGGCCGTGAAGGAATCGAACCTTCAACCTACTGATTAAGAGTCAGTTGCTCTGCCTAGTTGAGCTAACGGCCCGATTCGGCTTGGGTTTGAAAATGCAACAGCGAGCGCATTCCCCGTAGCTTGCTGCGGGATTAGCGAGCGAACTACAATAGAATGCTCTCAGTACCTTACATTTCGAAGATTCCCTGTCCCGCTCCAGCGGGGCTGCAGGGAGCTTCAAAATTTTGGATATCCCCAAAAAAGTGGCGCGCCCGGCAGGATTCGAACCTGCGACCTGCGGATTCGAAGTCCGACGCTCTATCCGGGCTGAGCTACGGGCGCGCAAGAGCAAGACAGGTTTGCTTATAGGAAATCGGTTCCTAATTGTCAAGGGTTTATAGCAAACGGCATAGAGCATGGGGCATAAAGCATGGAGCATAGAGTAGATTGCAGATTTGAGACAGGCAAAACCGGCTAAACAGAAACAGGGAATAGTGTCGAGGTTTTGCTTGTACCCCATGCTCCATGCTCTATGCCCCATGCACAGTTCTACTGACACCTGAAACCTTAATTCTGGCTCCTGTCTCCTGACTCCTGGATTCTTTATTTTTTACCGCTTACTGCTCGCCGCTTACCGTTCACCGCTTACTGCTTACCATTACGTCTTGCTTGACTGGGGTAGCCCCTTTTGTTAGTTTCTTGCAAATAGGCGCGACTGCTATAAAAAATGGGAAACATTTCTGGTCTGTACCGCCTGGAGGCGAAGTTAGGAGGAGCATGATGAAACTTCAGGGAAAGAAAATAATCCTTCTCGTAGAAGACCTCTACCAAGAGCTGGAAGCATGGTATCCGTTGCTGAGAATGCGGGAAGAAGGTGCTGAGGTCACCATTGTTGGTACGGAGGCGGGTGTGACGTACAGGAGCAAGGTTGGCTACCCGATCACTTCGGATGTGGCTTCGCGTGATACTGATGTCGACGAGTACCACGGGATTATCATACCTGGCGGATATGCTCCCGATCTTATGCGTAGAGAGCCGGCCACAGTGCAGTTGGTCAAAGACGGTTTTGAGCAAGGAAAAGTGGTGGCTGCCATCTGTCATGCGGGCTGGATGCTAACTTCTGCTGACATTGTCAGGGGTCGGAAGGTCACCGGATTTTTTGCCATTCGAGATGACCTGGTTCATGCTGGCGCAGAATATGAGGATGCAGAGGTGGTTGTAGATGGTACTTTGATTACCTCCAGAAAGCCCGACGACCTACCCGCTTTCTGCCGGGAGATCATTGAGGCACTTGCTTAGCCCGGATATGCCATGAATCACTTACTGCGACCACGGATATGGTCGTCCTTCCTGGCGTCCTCGGATGTTGGTACCTGCGACGTACCGTTCAGGTACGCCTCGGAACCAATCCCGCGGTACCGCGGGACGGTTGCCAGGTGGCACACCTATCCTCGTGGTCTCGCGACAGCAATTCATGAAATATCCGGGCTAGCCGGATATGTCACGAACCACTTGCTGCGAGGCACGGGTTATGCATGAAATATCTATTTTTAACACCAATCCAAAAATCGACAGGTGTGGGTAGGATAGGTATGCAAGCGGAAGATTATCTCCATATGCTGACCGGCTCCTGTGGCCGGTGGATTCTGCAAAAGCTTCAGCGGCTGGCAGACTACCTTGGTTTTTTTGTGGTCTGTCTCAAAACGACCTTGCGCTACAGAAAAACCGGCCAGAGGCTCATGGCTCGCACCTTTATCCAGCAACTATATTTTACTGGAGTCCAGTCATTAGAGCTTATTTGCCTCATAGCGCTCCTGGTGGGCGGGTTGGTAATTATCCAGGGTATTGCCCAACTGACCAGGGTGGGCAGCAGGAATGTTTTGGCATCCTTGCTGACTGTAGTGATTATCCGGGAAGTGGGGCCTTTGCTTACTGCGGTGGTGGTTACTCTACGGTCAGGCTCAGCCATCGCAATTGAAATGGGATACATGACCGTACTGAGAGAAATTGAAAGCCTCGAGATGCAGGGTATCGACCCGCTCCATTTTCTCACCTTACCCCGTCTAATGGGGGTTACTGTGGCGGTGATTTGCCTGATCGTCTTTTTTAACGTTGTGAGCATTTTTGGTGGATTCGTCGTAGCCTGGACTTTAGCTGACGTAACATTTTGGTCCCTTTTCAGTGATCTCGCCCTTGAGCTCAATGGCATCGACATCATTGTTGGCTCAGTGAAAGCGTTTGTGTTCGGCTTAACCATTGCTTTGGTCTGCATGTATCATGGGTTCAGGACGGGGGAGGCGATTACCAACATTCCGCCGCAGGTGTCTCGAGCCCTGGTGGACTGCTTCATCTTGTGTGTATTCTTTAATGTACTCATATCGGCCCTGTTCTACCTCTGAGCGAAAAATGGAGGAGGACGGGAAGACAGGCCCTCATACACGAACTTTGGCGGGAAGCTGTGAACGAACCGATCATTGCCTGCGATACTATGGAGTACTGTGAAGAAGATGGTACCTGTCTCTTCAGTGAGCTGTCGTTTCGTCTCGAGAGGGGGCAGAGAGGTGTGTTACTGGCTGACCCCCACCGATGCGCCACGATACTGCTAAAAATTTGTGCAACTTTAGTTGCACCGACCGCTGGCCAGATTTCCTGGTTTGGTCAGAGTTCGGATCAGATTGATGGGCAGGAGTTGTACAGGCTGCGGCGGCGAATTGGCTTTGTTCATCGAGAGACATCTCTGATCAGCAACATGACAATTCTAGACAACATAAGTTTGGGGCTTCAGTACCATGAGGAGATGGTTCGGGAGCAGTCCTACGATAGGGTGGCAGAGCTGTTGAAGCAGTTCGAGCTCTATGAGTATCGCTTTTTGCGACCGGCTGAGCTCACGTTCGAGCAACGCCGCTTGGCCGTTTACGCCAGGGAAATGGTTAAGAAGCCACAGCTTTATCTGCTGGAACACCCCTCTCTGGATCTGGGGGAACGGGTCTACAGCCTGCTATTAAATGTCTTCAATTCCTGCAGTATTGAAGACGGTTGCGCTTTTCTGGTGGCGAGCATAGTACCTGAAGTTATCCATCGATGGGGGGACTGGGTACTGGTTTTTGACAATGGTCGGTGTCACTATTTTGATGCGGGTCAGTTCGACCCCTCGATTTACCGGGAATCAATGAGGAGGCGCGGGGCGCTTTTGTCTAGAGAATGGAGAGGTGAATGAAGCTCCAATACAGCACCATGGAAAGAATGACCGGGGCGTTTATCCTCCTGACCCTGATAGTCTTCTTATTCACGGTGGCCGTGGTGGGTCGCGGCAAGAATTGGTTTCGTAAACATGTCGTCTATTACACCACCTTCGAAGAAGGGTATAACCTTGTCTCTGGCTCGCGGGTAAAGCTTTTAGGAACTGATATCGGCAGCGTGACGGACGTATCGCTGACGAAAGACAACAAGGTCAAGGTTCAGGTCAAGGTGTTGACAGAGTATAGTTCTCGTATTCGAACCAATAGTGTGGCAACTGTGGAAAGTCCGACAGTTATCGGGAGTGAATACATCAACATCAGACCTGGTACTTCAAAGGCAGCCCTCATTCCGCCCGAGGGACTGATTCCCAGCAAAGAGAAGAAAAAGTTTACCGAGTATTTGGAACAGTACGAGATTGGCGAGAAACTGGAGCACCTTGGTAAGATCTTAGAGGATCTGGCGCAGATCACAGATCAACTCAAGGATCCGAAAGGACCGTTTTTCGGGACCTTTAGCAACCTCCAGGAGGTCACAGGCACTGTTGAGGCCGGCGAAGGCTCACTTGGTCGGCTCATAAAAAGCGATGAGCTGTACGAGCACATGGATGCGTTTGTGGCGACCCTCCAGGAGACAGCCGATAAGCTTGTCCGGGCAGGTGCAAGTATTGAGGAGGGTTCTGCGCATTTGGAGAAGGCAACGCGCGAGGCCCCAGAAATGGTTGACAAAACCCAGGAACTTTTGGATAGGCTGCTCAAGGTACAGGTCATCCTGGAGAAGGTTATGACTGAGGTGCCCGAAATCAGTGCTCAGGCGAGAGAAGGGATGCAGGAAGTTAATCGCATCTTGGATTCAGTGAAAGAGAATTTCCTCATTCGCCCTAATTTGCCACCGCCTCCCGAGTCAGAAACCCACGGCCTCGAAATAAGAGGAAGTCAAAACTGATGTTTTTCCATACCAGCCATAGGGTCGATCGCAAGAAAACAATAGCCGTTCTTCTTGCTCTAGGAGCCTTGTTGCTGACACTAGTGGTGGCTTGCGGTGGTGGTCCCAAGAACAAGCTTCCGCCCCGGCTCACTGAGGTCAAGCGGTTGGCAGCTGAAGGAAGCTACTGGTTCGAGCAGGGATGTTTTAAACGGGCCGAACGTTACTTTTACCAGGTGTTAGAAGCCAGTCGCTTGGTGGATAATCTGGAAGAAATGGTTCGGGCCTATAATAACCTGGGTGCGGTGGCGCTGGTTCAAGACCACTATGTAGAGGCCGGTGAACACCTGCAAAAAGCATTAGAGTTCAACAGCCTGCTCCAGAGTGCCAGCGAGGAGGCTTTTTCATTGGGTAACCTGGGGAGTCTGGCCTTCAAGGCGGGGCGCTACCAGGAGGCCGAAAAGTTATGGGAAAAGGCTCTGGTTGTAGCAAAAAAAAATCCCCAGAAAAGCGGTTTCGCAATGCATCTGAATAATCTTGGTATGCTCAGACGGAAACAGGGACGGCTTGAAGAGGCGGAGTCGCTGCTCAGGCGGGCCTTAGCCAGAGCGGAGAACAGCGGTTATAGATCAACCATGGCCAACTCCCACATGCAGCTCGGCCTGGTGGCAGAGGCTCAGGGTGATTTCGCCAGAGCCGAGAAGCAACTAAGCCGGGCTCTTGAAATTGACAGAGCTGCCGAAAATGCATTTGGGATTGCCCAGGACTTGGAACAAATTGGTCGGCTGCGCCAGCAACAGCAGTTGTGGGAAAAAGCCTTTTTCAATCTCGATCGCGCCATCCGTCTTTATGGATCCCTAGGGAAAATGGAAAAGGTGAGCCAGCTCTACAAATTGCTAGAAATCAATAAAGCACAGGGAGAAGTGCCAGAGTCTCTAGAGCCCTATGAGGGCCTTCTCGTGCCTCCGGATGAGTTCTGGGTATCTCCTCTTTGTCGGTAAAACGCAAAGCGCATAGCGCAGAGCGCATAGCGTAAAGACTGAACTTTGGTATGGTTGCAGAGGGGTGGAGCTGGGATTAGAGGGAGTAAAGAGAAATAAGGTTGGGGTTACCCGGAGCGTGGCCAAGTGGAGAACTGAATGAACGCTCTGCGCCTTTCGCTTGGCTCTATGCGGCACCTTGGTGCAAATTGGGGTGAGTGAAGGGATTCGAACCCTCGACCTCCGGGGCCACAACCCGGCGCTCTAACCAGCTGAGCTACACCCACCACCAAAAAGGGCAGGCTGGTGCCTGCCTTGTGTTTTAGATAGCACACCATGGTAATCCTGACAAGGACAATTTAACTGGGATACTGGCCCACTGTCTATGATGCTCCGAGGGAACCTGGAGGTCTGAAGGCAGTGGGGACGAGAGGTAAGGAGAGAATTCGTTGAAAACCTATTTGGTCACTGGGGCAGCAGGTTTCATCGGCTTCCACGTAAGCCAAACCTTGCTAGAGCGGGGAGATGGGGTGGTAGGTCTGGACAATCTCAATGACTACTACGACGTCTCTTTAAAAAAGGCCCGGCTTGGTCTCCTGGAAGACAACGAGCAGTTTACCTTCTACAAGGAGGATCTTGCCAATTTAGATGGACTCGCCACGGTTTTTGCTAATCATCCCATTCAGGTGGTGTGCAATATGGCGGCCCAAGCAGGGGTTCGCTATTCACTGCTCAATCCATTCGCCTACCAGAGCTCCAACATGGAAGGGTTCCTCAATCTGATCCACCTGTCAAAAGAGCATGAAGTGGAGAATTTTGTCTATGCTTCATCTTCTTCGGTTTATGGTAGCAACGAAAAGGTTCCTTTCAGTGTCAAAGACAAGGTGGATCACCCAATTTCACTTTACGCCGCTACCAAGAAAGCCAACGAACTTGTAGCGCACACCTACAGTCATCTTTACGGCCTGCCTTGTTCAGGGCTTCGATTGTTTACTGTCTATGGGCCCTGGGGAAGACCGGACATGGCGTTGTTTATCTTTACCCGGGCGATCCTGAGCGGTAAGCCCATTGAGGTATACAACTACGGCAAGATGAAACGAGACTTTACCTACATCGACGATATCGTTCAGGGTGTTGTGGCCAGTCTTGACCGGGCTGTCCCATATGCCATTTACAATTTGGGCAATTCAAGGACAGTGGATCTTCTCTATTTTATTGAATGTATTGAGAAGGCATTAGAGAAAGAGGCCGACAAGAAATTGCTGCCCATGCAGCCTGGAGATGTGGCCGAGACCTACGCGGATATTAGGGAGAGCCAGGAAGATCTGGGGTTTCAGCCACGCACCGGAATAGAAGAAGGCATAGAGCATTTTATCCAGTGGTACCGCTCCTTCTATGGAGTTTAATTCAACGTCGAAAACCTAGACCGTAGCATATGGTCAGAATTCAGTGGCTATGCCGGCAAAGATTGCGAGTAGTCTCGGAGTACTGGAGTATTGGAGTGTTGGAAAAAATAAAAGCCCGAATTTAGTTTGAATTGGTTTTTCCATCACTCCATTACTCCACCACTCCATCACTCCAGACCACTGGCGCAAGGGGGAAAGAGTATGAAAGCCCCCCCAAGGGGCAGTCGAAAGCCGGTTCCTTTGTGTCCGGGTTTTTTACTTTTTTGTTTCCTCGGGCCACATGCGACCGAGTTCTTTGGCAATTTTTCGGAAGCAGCGTCCAGCCAGGTCGTCATATGCGAGATTACGGTTGAAGCGGTGGTACAGGCATGATCGGCCCACCACGGCGGGTCTTGCACTT
>JAJDNL010000158.1 GCA_022340745.1 Deltaproteobacteria bacterium | reverse complement strand
TACGCTGGTACGAGTGGAGGCGGGGTATTTAGGACTGACAATAGTGGCTCCCTTTGGAGTGCATTCAACAATGGCTTGTTAAATCAGGATGTTCGAGCGTTGGTTGCCAGTCCAATTACGCCAAATAGGTTTTACGCTGGTACGAGTGGAGGCGGGGTATTTAGGACTGACAATAGTGGCTCCCTTTGGAACCTCAGGAGCACGGGGCTACCAGGCATAAGCGTCAGCAACACTATCGTACTAGCTCTTGTGCATGACCCTGACGTGGCCGGCACTGTCTACAGTGGCATGGACTCCACGGGGGTATTCAAAACCGAGGATAGCGCCCTAAACTGGGATCTAAGCAGCGACGGCTTGACCGCTTCCAGGACGCAAGCCCTGATCATCGATCCAAATAGCACCAATACTATCTATGCTGGCACGGATTCAGCCGCGGTGTTCAAGAGCACTAATGGAGGCGACAACTTCTCCGGTACCATTCAGGGGGGGATGCAAAATGGTTATAATGTGCAAGCCTTGGCTATAGATTTTGTCAACACAACAGTTCTTTATGCCGGCACAAGAGGTAGAGGCGTCTTTAAGGGTACGTTGAGCGGCGGGAACTGGAATCCAGCAAATGGTGGAGACCTGGCGACCAACGACAACGTGCAGGCTCTGGCTATGGATCCCAGTGACAGTAGTACGATCTATGCCGGCACGAATGGAAGAGGTGTATTCAAGACCACTGACAGTGCTACTACGTGGTCTCAGGAGAACACCAATCTCACCAGTCTAATTGTACAGGCTCTGGCAATAGATCCGACGCCCTTTACAAATACGGTCTACGCTGGCACGAATGGTGGTGGGGTGTTCAAGAGTACGACAGTTGTTCCCGATTGGTTTGACGTTAACAACGGCGCGCTACCCAACAACGCCGATGTACAAGCCTTGGCCATCGATCCTGATATCACTACTACGGTCTATGCCGGTACCAACGGAGGTGGTGTGTTCAAAAGTACGAATGGCGGAACTAGTTGGTCCGACAGCAATGACGCTAATCTGACTAACACTGCTAATGTGCAAACTCTGGCGATCGATTCTGTTGATACCGACATCATCTATGCCGGCACGGACTCTGGAAGTCTGTTTATAAGCATGGATGGTGGTGGTAGCTGGTCAGAGATTGGCGGCTCCATTTCCGGTGCCAATGTTTTGTCTCTGGCCGCAGATCCAGGCAGCACTACGACAGTTTATGCAGGCACGGCTGGCGAAGGACTGTTCCTGGTTACTGAGGGGGGTACCTCGAGCGGCAGCGGAGGCGGAGGTGGAGGCGGTTGCTTTATTGCCACGACTGCCAACGGTTCCCCGATGGCGTGGCGAGAGCAACTGTTGAGCGCTATTTTCATTTTACTTGCCCTCCTGTGCACTACTTTAGGTGTTCTTTGTAGAAGACTGAAATTGGGAGAAATTACTTTTAAAACGGCGAGAATCGAGAGCAAGTGATTGCTTCTTGGCTTTGTTCATCTCATCTCAACCTTCCGTCGTTTACAGGAAGGGGTATTATGCTAAAACGGATTCACTAGATAAAGGTTAGGTAGACAGGAGGGTTAGACCATGGAATGTCCATTCTGCGGTAAGATTGACAACGGAGTCATCGATTCCAGGCCAACCAAGGAAAGAACTGCCATCAGACGTCGTCGCAAGTGTCTGGCTTGCGCGGGCAGGTTTACCACCTATGAATCTACTCCAGAGCAGTTGCTCTTACTTTTAATGAGGACTCATGCGGGGAGGGGCGCGACCGCAAAGAACTCGGAAGCAATTTTATCATTTATGTCAACTGCCCTGAAAGGTCTATCCGAGGAGATCGAGAAACTCGTTGGGGAGGTGGCTAAGCCCGAACCGCCGAAGAAAATCAAGAAACCCAAGGGGAGAGCAGCGCCAAAGCCCAAGCGCAAGAAGCGAGCTCCTGTGAGAAAAAAGATTGTTGCCCGCAAGCCAGAAAAGGTGCCGGCAAAAGCTAAAAAAGCAAAGAAATTAACAGCTACGGCAAAGGTCTTGAAAGTCATCAAAGGATACAAGAAGGGGGTAGACATCCCCACATTGAAGAAAAAAACGGGATTTGCAGATACCAAGATCAGGGCCATCATCCATAGAGCGACCAAGGAAGGAAAAATCAAGAGATTAACGAGGGGAGTTTATGCGTCAGCGTAGTGCTAGCCCGGATATTTCATAAATCACTTTCGGTGACCATATCCTTTAGGCAAAAAAATGGCCGAGGGACATAGCTGCAAAAACTTTTGTTCCTGAACCAGTTAACCTATAGCAACTTTCCCTGTAATTCCCCCGTATTGCAGCCCTTGAAAAATAATTGGTGCATCAAGCGCACAATATCTCTTGGCTTCAGAAGATTGGCTGTATTCTTTGGACCACAGCGACTTCATAAATGGGATCATTAAGATGTCAAGAGAATCCGTGTCAGTTCTCTGCAATCATGAGGCCAATAGACATTGCCCATTTCTGATTTCACATCCCAAATCTAAAATCTATAATCTCCTTCTATCTCTTACAACAAATGACAGCGGAGCGTAGTGACCCAATGACGGCGCAGCCATGTGACGCGAAGCCAAATCCGAAAGCCCTTTGGGGATCGCCAAAACCTCTCAGGGCTCGGATTCTTTGCTCATCGGTTCTTTGATTTCTGAATCAGGCAACTACAACGTTTGCAGATACGAATAATTTTGATATTATTACAAAAATTTGATTTATAGGTGGTCTCACACTTTGATATAAAGATTACTGGAAAGTTTGCAGGTAATTTCTTAGCACTAATTTGACCACCTGAAGCCTTGCTTTATAATTGGCCGTTGTCATTCGTTACGATGTTTAATGGCAATTTTGGTCTCCGTGGCACCGTCCTTGCTAAAATGGCCTGTGAAGAGGATGTCCATGCTTATCAAGCTCCAGAAACTAGAGTTTTACGTTCGTTGTTGCACCGACTACCGCTGGGAAATTTCTACTGAGACGAGGCATGACTGTTGATGACACACTCGGTCAAAGACGGTGTTGTTCGCTCCCTTAGAAATCGGTTGCTCGGATTCTTTCGCCGCTATCAACTGAGCGATCAGACGTTTTTAATAATCGTAGCCGTGATAGTGGGTTTTCTGGGAGGTCTGGGGAGCATCGGTTTTGAATGGATGGTAGAAATTGGTCAGCATTTCTTTTTCGAGATCGTCCCCGACCTGGTGGGTAACCCCAAATGGCTCGTTATTTTGATTCCCGCCTTTGGAGCCTTCTTTCTGGCCCCTCTCATTTACTTCTTTCCGGTTGAGGCCAAAAGCGACGGTGTCCCGGCCACCATGGAAGCCGTGGCCCTTAAAGGCGGCATCATCAAGGTACGTACGTTCTCCACCCGGATGTTGGCCTCGGCCATTACCTTGGGCTCGGGCGGCTCTGCCGGCAAAGAAGGACCCATCATTCAGATCGGCGCCTCCATTGGTTCTGCTGTAGGACAATTCTTCAAAGTGTCTGGGGAGCGAATGCGGGTCCTAGTGGGCTGCGGGGCCGCGGCCGGTCTTGCCTCAATATTCAACGCCCCCATCGCTGGGGTGCTTTTTGCGCTGGAAGTGGTGCTGGGCGAGTTCAATCTGCACAGTTTCAGCCCTATCGTTATCTCATCAGTAGTGGCTACTGCCGTTAGCCGGGCCTGGTTGATCCACGGTTCTGCTATAAAACTCCCGCCCTACATGCTCTTCAGTTACTGGGAGATTTTCTTCTATGCCATTCTGGGCATAGCCGCCGGTATTGTTTCAGTGTGGTTTACCAAGACCCTGCATGGGATGGAGAAGTTTTTCGAGAAGTTCGCTCCGGTCAAGACTCACTGGCAACCCATACTGGGAGGCCTTGGGGTGGGAGTTATCGGCTTCTTTTTACCTCAGATTCTCGGTTGTTCGTATGATCCTATTACCCAGGCGATTCAGGGTGATTTCATCTGGCAGACTATGTTGGCCCTGATGGTCCTAAAAATTGTGGCCACTAGTCTTACGTTAGGATCCGGGGGCTCGGGCGGCATTCTCTACCCCTGCCTTTTTATGGGGGCTACGCTCGGAGGTGTTTTAGGGCCGATATTTAATATGTTGGCTCCGAATATAGCCCCCGACGCCGGAGGTTATGCCCTGGTTGGCATGGGTGCGGTGCTGGGAGCTGCGGTCCAGGCCCCCATGGCTGCCATCATGATGGGCTTCGAGTTAACTGGTGATTACGCTGTAATTCTGCCGCTGATGACTTCCTGTGTTTTGGCCACTGTAGTCCACCGCAGACTTATGCATCACTCCATTTACACCCAAGTTCTCATTGATCGGGGCATCGACATTTCAGCCGGCCGGGAGATGGGGATTCTGACCAACCTCACCGCCCGTGACGTCATGAATCCCCAGGTGTCTAAGATACCCGACACCCTGCCATACAATGAGATAATGCAGCTTTTTCTCAGGGGGCCGGGCAATTATCTGTATACCACGGACGCGGATGACAACCTGCAGGGAGTTATTTCTTTTCAAGACCTCAAAGAGTTCATTTACGACGATCAGCTCCACGGGCTGGTATACGCCAAGGATCTGGCCAATACCGATATGGTGTACGTCACCCCAGATGAGACGCTGGCTTCTTCCCTGAACAAGTTCAGCTACATTGACATGGAAGAGCTTCCAGTAGTGGCGAGCGGCGATGGATTTCGTCGACTCATGGGGGTCATTACCCGAAACGAACTCATGAAGATTTACCGGCAAGAGATGCTGAAACGGGTTATGATTAAAACGTAGCCTTACGCTAGGACCCTGCAACAAAAGGGGGTCACATCTTCACTATTGAGTATTGCGCTTTCTCACTCAATACAGAGGATGCGGCCCCTGTTTTTTTCATATTCGCTGTGGCGATTGAGGGGTAAGGGGTGAGAGGAAAGGCACGTGGAAGATCTTGCGAGGATTGATTCCCCTCGAGAACTGAAGCCCACTGAGGTGGAAGAGTTCAGACAGATTATTTACCAGCATTACGCTGAGCACCGTCGTGAGATGCCGTGGCGAGTCAGCCGCGATCCGTACCACATCCTTGTTTCAGAGATCATGTTGCAGCAGACTCAAGTGGGGCGGGTTTTGGCAAAGTATGAGCTCTTCATTTCGACGTTTCCTGATTTTGATTCAGTCTGCAAAGCTCCGCTGCAAGAGATATTGGGAGTTTGGCAGGGGCTGGGCTATAACCGCAGGGCGATCGCTTTGCAGAAAATATGTCGACTGCTGGTAACTGAATATGGTGGTGTGCTCCCTAGCTCCGCAGAGACGCTGCAGATGTTCCCGGGAATCGGTCCGGCCACAGCCGGGGCGATCTGTGCCTTCGCCTTCAATCAGCCTACGGTCTTCATTGAAACCAACATCCGCAGGGTATTTATTCACTTCTTTTTTCCAAACAAAAAAAGAGTCAAAGATAAAGAGATTTTGCCGCTGGTGCAACAAACCCTGGATACTGGCAGTCCGAGGAGGTGGTACCACGCTCTCATGGACTATGGTGCCATGCTCAAAAATGAGGAGCACAATCCCAATCGACGAAGCGCTCACTATAACAGGCAGGCTCCGTTTCAGGGTTCAAACAGAGAGATTCGCGGACTGATTCTCAAGACCTTGCTTGAGAAACCTGAACTTCCAGAAGTGGAGCTGATTCGAGCAGTGGACAAAAGTCCCAAACGGGTGCGACCGATTATTGCTCAGCTTACAAAAGAGGGCTTTCTTGTCAGGAAAGGAGACCTAATAAGGATTTCAACTTAAATTTAACTGATTCGACCCTAGACAGCTGATTGCCGAATCACATCGTGACCCTTCCCTATGATGAGCAGTTCATTGTAAGCACTTCCAGTAAATTCCTCCTTCGCTCTGCGCTTAGTGCTCTCCGTCGTTACCCATATCTGGTCAAGCCATTTTTGGGTAACTTTTACCCATATTTGGTCAAACCACTTATGGGTAACGCCTTTCCCATTTTTCCCTTGAATCATTAATCCTCAATAGGTAGACTGCACGAGAGTATTTCTTCTCTGACGAGCGCACAACATCATCCACAGTCGGATATTCCACTTTTGAAAATGCTCCAGCGAGCGCATTCCCCGTAGTCCGCCGGAGGCGGGCGGGGTTAGCGAGCGAACTACAATAAAATGGAATCACTTCCTTGCATTTCGAAGATTCCCTGTCCCGCTGTAGCGGGACTGCAGGGAGCTTCAATCTAGCATTAAGATACCAGAGCTCTGATGCCATTATTATCTCTTCGGGATATCCTGATGGGAAATAGGATGGTGAGAGATGGTCTGTCGATAACAGGTTTATCAAAGGAGGTGTGTGATGCCAGGACCCGAAAGACCAGTTGCCCTAGGTTTTGTAGACCTGTCAGGAGATAAGCGTCCCATGCGTGACAAGGCTTATGACGTGGTCGAAGCTTCGAGTGCCAGGCTTGAGGATCTTCCTTGCCCCGAAGGCACTGAGTTTCGCAGGTTGAGTCTGGATCTCTATAGCTTTTATGTGGAAGATCTTCCCGACTTTACCTCCAACAACGAAGGCATGATGAAACTTCAGATCAATACGAGGAATCCGCAAGATCTTGCCGAAATTCCAACTGATATGACCTTTGTTACTAAGTTTGGTGCGAAAGATAAAAGCTACGCACCAAGCTTTCTCTATCGCGGTGTATTTCGCAACGTCCTGTTTCGAGAGTGGATTAATCTCAGAATAGACCTTTACGAATTGGATACAGATGCGGACGTCTATTATGACAAGATAAGGTCCGTAATTGATGGCGTTCCAGAGATAAGAAATCTCGATGTATTGGCAGGAATTCCTTACGTAGGTGTCGCAACCAAGCTATTTGAGGGAGTCGTCAGGACTTTCGGAAAGAATCCAGACGACCATATTTGGGGAGAGTTCCCCACGTTTCAATTAGTCCCGGTGGTGGGCGGTGCCTTCCTGCGAAGCGGTATCTATGTGCTGTTCGAGAAGAAAAACATTAAGAAGAAGAAAAAAGTTCCGGTAGAGGCACTTGGGTACAAGAACGGAGAGCTTTTTATCAAGAAGGGGCGTACGGTAGATCTTCCGAATCATCTTCTCTTCGGAGTGCTGATCCAGGCGCATAAGGCATAATGGTGACTCAGAAAGTCTCCTTGCATGGAGGGAGGAACGTATGGCATATCATTTTAGGAACCTTGTCTTCGAGGGGGGCGGAGTAAAGGGGATCGCTTACGTGGGGGCAATGAAGGTGTTGAAGGAAGAAGGCATTCTCCCGGAGATAAAAAGAGTGGGCGGAACATCGGCTGGAGCCATAAATGCAACTCTGTTTGCTCTCGGTTTTACCAATATCCAGGTAAGAAATATCTTGCAGAAACTGGATTTCAATAACTTCATGGATGACAGCTGGGGTGCGATTCGTGACACGAAGCGACTTGTAAATAGGTTCGGTTGGTATAAGGGCGATTTCTTCCATGAATGGATCAGCGGCCACATCAAGAAAAAGATGGGCGATCCATATGCAACTTTTCAAGATCTCAAAGAGGATGGGAAGCTAGAGCTTTATGTGTATGGCACAAATCTGAGTACCCGATTCGGAGAGGTATTTTCCTACGAGCACACCCCGAAAACACGTATTGCAGATGCGGTGCGGATCTCAATGTCGATTCCTTTGTTTTTCTCAGCAGTAAGGAACGCAAGAAACGATGTCTATATAGATGGGGGCGTGCTTAATAACTATCCGGTAAAGTTGTTCGATCGGGAGAAATACATCAGCCCGGAAAACCAAAAGAAGATGGCAGTAAAAACAGACTATTACGAGAGTGAGAATAAACGCTTTCTAAAAAAACACCCATGGAGCAGTCCATATGTCTACAATGCTGAGACACTGGGCTTTCGACTTGATTCCAAGCAGGAAATTGGTGCCTTCCGCTACGGAGCCGAGCCGGCACATTACAAGATCGATGATTTTTTCGATTACATCAAGGCTTTGGTAACCACCATCATTGAGAGTCAAGGAAACACTCATCTTCATAGCGACGATTGGCAGCGGACAATCTACATTGACACCCTCGGCGTCGGAACCACTGATTTCGATCTGTCCGATACGATGAAGAAGAAACTAGAAGATTCTGGCACCCAAGGGGCCAAAGCCTATTTCAAATGGTTTAATAGCTTTAAAAGCAATCCCGTCAATCGTCCTTAATTTTTGTTGAAGACTGGAGGTCAAGGGTGCCGAAACGGAAAGAGAAATCTTCCCCTCCCCTGGCGGGAGGGGATAGAGGGGAGGAGGAGGATTTTTGAATGATTTTGGAAGCTCCGACCTTTGCTGAAGAGTTTTACTAATTCTTCAGGGGAGTTGGATCTAAGAAGAGCCAATGAGCTCAAATCCGCGGGCAATTGCTTCTTGGGCATTGTCCACGTAGTGGACGCCGCGAAGGTCAGAAATGGTCTTAAGCCCCACAACAGGTTTGCCGACTTTCAAAGCGTGGCCAATCTCGGACAGGGTGCCAGCGCCGCCGGCCACTGCCACCAGAGCATCGGCTGTGTGGGCGATGATGACGTTTCGAGCTTGGCCCATATCAGTGGCCACCGGTATCTTGATGAAGGAATTAGCCTTGTTGGTGGAAGGGCCCGGAAGAATACCGACCGTGAGGCCACCGACAGAAGAAGCGCCTTTGGCAGCTGCTTCCATGACCCCAGTCAGACCGCCACAGACCAGGATAGCACCCCTTTTAGCTATTTCTTCGCCAACCTCTACAGCAAGCTGATAAATACTGCTCTCGCACTGACTAGATCCGATTACCCCGATGATGGGAGGGCGCTGATTCATGTAACCTCACTCCTTCCAACCATGCCGGCCCAGCAAATTGACGAAACGGCAACCACCAAGATCCGTCTTTATAATACCTTCCTTCTTCCGAACAACCCTCATAAGGGACTGAGTGTATTTGTCGCCCACGGGGACAACCAGTCTACCGCCCATAGCCAACTGGTCCACGAGAGGTTGAGGGATATCAGGGGAACCGGCTGTCACAATTATGCCGTCAAATGGGGCCTCTTCCTTTGCCCCAACGGTGCCATCTGCCACCTTGAGGACCACGTTGAAATAACCCAATTCGTCCAGGATACGTCTGGCCTTGATTGAGAGGGGGCGAATGCGCTCAATGGAATAGATTTTCTCTGCAAGTTCTGCTAGGATTGCGGTCTGATAGCCGGAGCCGGTTCCGATTTCTAAGATTTTCTCGTCGCCCTGCAGCTCGAGGGCTTCGGTCATAAGTGCCACCATATAGGGTTGTGAGATAGTCTGCTTCTCACCGATGGGAAGGGGATGATCATTATAGGCCTGGCTGACGAACGCCTCTTCCACAAAACGATGGCGGGGCACTTTACGCATGGTTTCAAGCACCCGGGTGTCCTTGATCCCGCGGCTGACAAGCTGGCTTTCCACCATACGGTTGCGAGCTGTGGCAAACTCCATGCATGCCCCTTCTTCTGCGGTTCACTTTCTGACGAGTACAAATTAAAGGTAGATTAGCCATGGACTATTTGTCAACGCAAAACTCAAGGAAGAAAAGTACGGGCATCTGGGTGCGCACCCGTTGGGATTGCAGCGGTAGAAGGTTGCTCCTGTTCCTGCTCCTCTTGGGCCTGGCTATCTTCTTGACGCACTGTTCGAGGCCTCTGACCCATAGGCAAGAAATGGTTGCGAACCGGCCGCAGCAGAAGGTTTTCAAAGTGAAATCTGATGTGGTCAAGGAAGCGGTGGAGCGAGTACTGGAGGATAAGAAATTTATCCTAGATAACAGACAGAGTAATGAGTCGCGCATTCAGACCGAGTGGCTGGAGGATGGTGGTTACAGAAGCATGGCAGTAATCGATATCAAACCACTCAGCAAAGGCCAAACCCAAGTAAAAGTGCATTTGCAGCTCGAAGAAAAGCTTACCTTTCGAAACGAGTGGGAACCCATGGACGAGATAGGCGAAGATACCTACAAATTGATGCTGAGTGACATAGAGCTGGAGTGCTATCGTGTCCTCTACGATCGTTATTAAAGGCATTATTCCAGCCGCAGGTTTGGGAACACGGGTACGGACTATTGCAGGGGATCTTCCTAAAGAACTCCTGACCGTGGCAGCAAAGCCTCTGATAGTCCACGCAATAGAAGGGTTGGCTGCCAGCGGCATTCGCCAGATAGGTATAGTACTCAGCCCTGCGAAAGAGAGTATCCGGCAGTTTCTCTTGGGTGAACCACCCGAATTCCTTGCGCCCCAACTGGATGCCCACCTGAGAGTGCTCCTGCGAGCCTGCACCTTTAGCTTTTTTGTGCAGCCGAGCCCCCTCGGAGTAGCAGACGCTGTCAGTCTTTGCCGGGATTTCGTCGACGACGAACCCTTCGCACTGGTAATGCCGGACAATATCCTGCTCGATAGCCTCCCGGTGGTATCACAAATGATACCTTTTTTTTCTCGTGAACCGCGGGATATGGTGGGGGCGCTTCGCTTGAAAGCGGAGCAGGCTTCACGTTTTGGTAATGTTGGCCTCCTTGAAACAGAAGCTTTCTCTGCTGAGAGCAAAAGGCTCTTGAGCGTTAGCAGCTTTTCTGACAAAGTCAGCGACCCTTTACACATCCCAGCTGGAGACAGCGTACTCAAGAATTTTGGCGGCGGTATATTCTTGCCCCATTTTTTTGACTACATTGAGAAGTTGCGGCCCCACATCGAGGGTGAACTGGACGATGTTCCCGTAGTACAAGCCATCATGCAAGAAAAAGGGTTGTTGGCCGTGGCTCTTGAAGGCAATGGGTTTGATGTGGGAAATTCCGCTGGCTACTGGGCAGCAAACCTTCATATCGAAAGTAAACAGCTCCTCCTACAGAATCTCTAGCCCGGATATTTCATGAATTCACGCCTTAGCGTGACTACGACCAGTTCAGGATCTCAAATTTCAGATTGTAGATTGTAGATTGCAGATTGAGGTTGCATACTTTCCTTACTGTGTGGCTCTAAGCTCTTAAATATTAAATCTGCATTATGAAATCTAAAATCGCTGGGCTCCATCATATCTCCCCAACTCTAATTCATGAAATATCCGGATTATAGTAGATTTGCCAGCTGAGCATACTCACGCCAAAGATGATGAAGAGAAGGGTGACTATCATCTGCTCGGCTTTTTTTTCTGGCGCTCCCCAATCGCTCCAGAGCTAGCTGACGAAGTCTGTGGCGATAGTAAGTGCCAAAGGCCATCGGCCCTGCCGAGGTGGTCAAGGCGGGAGCAAACTGTTCAGTCCGTTTTGTGGCACCAGCGAACGGCGCCACCTGGGTGCCATGATAAAGAAAAGGCAGGTTATCCTTCCAGGAGGAATCGTATTCTGCGGGGCTAAGGAAGCTTTGAGGTCTTTTGCTGAGCAAGGTGTCGAGGGACAAAGGATTGTGCACCTGAGTCAGGGGACGTAGCGCAAACAAATTGGCTTGAGAACTGCTGGCTAAGATGGTTTCAAGAGGTTCCTCTTCAGAGTCTGCCCGGCTGTCATAAACACCCAGGCCACGAAAACCGAACTGTTGACGCCAGCGGTCAATTGCCAACTGCAGACTCGGGTGTGCAGTTCTGGTAGTATCGTCGATCAATAAGAACAGGGGAGCGTGGTCCATACGACTGACGAGTTGGACGAAGAGAGGGAGATAGGCCAAATCCTGGTCGCGCTGGGAAGAGATAAATATCTTGTCAATGATCGGCAGGACGAGAGACTCTAGTCGTTCGCTGCGAAGCCACTCTTCACCAGCTTCAATGAGAGCCCAAAGCCAGCTGAGTAGTCGGGGGTATCCCGCCTTCTTCTCTTGATACCACAGCAAGGTTTCGTGCATCTGCTGGCGGGCAGTGGATGGTTGAACAAGGGTAATGGCCAACCCTTTTCCCCCCGTCAGCCTTTGGTGATCAGCTTGTTCCAGTAATTCCATCGCTTCACTGAACAGGTGTTCGCATTCCTCGAGGGGTACATTATTGAGAATAAGGCTCACCCGCAGCGCCCAGATATTTTGTATCAATCTGGGCCGAATGAGACGTTCCTCCCAGAGGAGGAAGAGATTTTCTATTTGCTGTTGATTGCAATCAAGGTTGGAGCGTAGAGACGACCGGTGTGGAGCAGTGAGACTGGCGGTAAAATTCTGCCGCAAAGAGTTGACCTGGGTAAAAAAAGGTGCTGCAGTCTCACTGGGCACCT
>JAJDNL010000153.1 GCA_022340745.1 Deltaproteobacteria bacterium | reverse complement strand
ATCCACGTCCAGGTCAATACCGTCATAAATGGTGTGCCAGATCCAAGTGAGCAATCGCTCCCCAATCTGCACGTAAGTCAGGTTGAGGTCTGCGGCGATTTCGTCGAGGTAACCATCAGCCTCCTTACGCACCGCTTCAATGGATCGATTGTTGGAACGGGCTCTGCGTTCCATTCGTTTCTGCAGGTCGCTATTGTGGAGAATGATCTCCTTCATCTCCCACCTGCTCTTCAAAACTGGACCCGTTACCACACGGCGATGCTGGTCAATGCGGTCTACAAGTTCCCGACGAAGCTGGAAAGCAAGGCTGGATTTTGAAGGATTCTGGACTGCCTGACCGGCCAGCCATTCCTTTACGTTGAGGGGTTCGGCAACCTCAAGGATGTTGTTTTTGTAATTGCGGAGGAACGCTACCAGTTTACGTAAACTCCCCGGCCTTTCTTTATGTCCAAAAAAGATGTCAACTACACCCTTTTGTTGTTTGTCTGGTGCTTTGCCATGAAAGATGAGACTTGGCACTAAGATGATCGGCATATCCGTCTGGCGCTGGGTCTCGAGCAGGAGGTGAAGGGGATCGCGTTCGGTAAAGCCGAAACGTCGGTAATATCCAGCTTTCCCTACCAGGAACAGCACCGAGGCTTCTCGCTCCAGAACCAGGTCGCGATAGTCCCCACTCTGGTAAGGATTGGGAAATGCACCCTCTTTGATATAGTGACGCAAAAATGAAAAAATCAACCTGATAGCTTTGAAAGCCGGTAGCCACATGATCGGACGCAAGTCAAATGCAAACACTGGCGGCCTCAAGTCAGCTTGTGGAAGCCTTGAGTTGAGGAAGAGGAAATCCAGGTGGCTGCGATATTTGACTGCATAAATGAGGAGACCTTCGTTCTCCAGGTCTTTTAGTAACCGTTGCTGACTTTCGAGAAAAGAGGATTTGCTGGCAAGCTTGTGGAGTACCCGCCCAAAAAAAGAAGGGGATTTTGAGCCTATGGTAAGGCCTTGGTCTATCTGCACGGCGGTATCAGGGGAGTCGCCGTTTGGCTTAGATGTTCGCTTTCGCTTCAAAAACGTAAACAAAGCCATGCTTCGTATCGTTTCAATAAATGGTGGAGAAAATAAAGAATCCGGACCCAAAGAACCCGGCTCACGCCGCAAAGCGCTAAGCGCAGAGCGCATAGCGAAAAACTGTCAATGTCAAAGTCTCCTATTTTGTACGCTATGCGCCATGCGCTATGCTCTGTGCGATCTGACCTGGCCCCAAGGACCAAGTCTTCTATGTTGAATAAAGTTAGCAGATTTGCAGTCCAAAACCAACCGATTTTTGGACTATGCCTAAAAGGACGGTGTTGTTCTACTGGCTTACGTTATTGAGGAGTTGAAGCGAAGAAAAAAAAGAGAAACGCGGAGAAAAAAACTGTCCCCTTATTGGAATGAAAAGGGATGTATGGAGATGAAAGCAAATGGGACAGGATTCTCGAGGAATTGCACCGACTGAATATTTTGATTTCACAAGAGAATATGCAATAAATGCGAACCGGGCGAACCTGTTGTATAAACCTAATCTCGCAATATGATAATTGCCTTATTTGGACACTTTTTTGCTGCTTCCAAACATTTCTGTTCCAGGTTCTTAGGAATTTCGTTTCTGGTCACGTATGCCTTCTTGCTGCCCTCATGGAAACGGAAAACTTCAGGACATATCACGACACAGATGCCGGCGATGTCACATCTGTTTGGATCAACTGTTGCCTTCATGAAACCTCCAGGAAAGATGGGTGTTAGATAACCACAAAATCCAGAGTAGAGAACTACTCGAAACAATTACACGCTGTATGTGAGATGTGAGATCTGAGATATGGGATATCCATTCCCGAGAATACGCTCAATCCCACATCGCATATCCCACATCCCGCATCAACTCTTTATGCCGCCTTTTCCACCTTGACGGCACACACCTTAAATTCAGGTATTTTGGCAATTGGATCGTGGGCCGGATTGGTGAGAACGTTGGCGCAGGTTTCAACAAAATGGAAGGGCATGAACACCACGCCCACATCCACTCTATCGGTCAAGATCACCTTAGCTATAATCTCGCCCCGCCGCGAGGCCACCTTCACCTTCTCACCCTGGCGCACTCCCAAGCGCTCACCGTCCTCGGGGTGCATCTCTAATTTCCCTTCCGGGATCTCCGCATGCAGTGTGGGCGAGACCCGGGTCATGGTTCCGGTGTGATAATGGACATGCACCCTGCCGGTGCTGAGCCAGAAGGGATACTCATCGTCCACCACCTCGGCTGGAGGTTGGTAATCAATGGCGTGAAAGAGTCCCAGGCCGCGAGCGAATTTGTCCTTGTGCAGGAATTTGGTCCCCGGATGTTCCTTGTCCGGACAGGGCCAGGCGAGACCGTCTCCCTGCAACCTCTCGTAAGTGATGCCGCCATAAGATGGAGTGAGGGTGGAGATTTCCTTCATGATATCTTCGGCACTCTCATAGTTCATCTCATAGCCGAAGCGATTGGAGATTTCCTGGATGATCTCCCAGTCGGGCTTGGACTCACCCACAGGTTCAATGGCCTTTCTGAGCAGTTGCACTCTCCGTTCTGTGTTAGTGAAGGTGCCGTCCTTTTCCGCAAACGAGGTTCCCGGCAGCACCACATGGGCCAACTCTGCAGTGGGGGTGAGAAAAATGTCCTGGACCACCAGAAATTCTGTGTTCTTGATGGCTTTTTCCACGTGGCCAATGTCAGGATCGCTCACCATGGGATTCTCTCCCACCACGTAGAGGGCTTTCAAAGTACCTTCAGAGAGGCCGGAAAGCATGAAGGGAATGGTGAGACCTATCTGATCAGAGAGCTTGGCGTTCCAGGCCGACTCGAACTTGGTCTGGTTGTCGATAACATTTACCGCCTGGTAGCCAGAATACACATTGGGAAGCCCCCCCATGTCACAGGCACCCTGGACGTTATTCTGCCCCCTGAGCGGGTTCACCCCGGTGGACTCTTTGCCCATATTACCGGTGAGCATGGCCAGATTGGCCAGGGATTTGACATTGTCCACTCCGGTGGTGTGTTGGGTGATACCCATGCAATAGATAATTGAGGCTGCTTCAGCTTTGGCGTAGTATTCGGCGATCTTGGCGATGTCATCAGCAGAAACACCGGTAATCTCAGCCACTTTCTCCGGGGGATAATTGTCAATTAATTGCTTGAACTCCTCAAAACCCTCACACCTCTCTTCAACAAACTGCTGATCGTGCCAGTTGTTCTTCAAGATCACGTGCATCATACCGTTCAAAAGAGCCACATCCGTACCAAGGTTGTGGCGCACGTGGGTATCAGCCTTGAGAGCCAGCTGAATCTTTCTGGGATCTGCTACCACCAGCTTGGCCCCTTTCGCTATGGCGCGAAAGATCCGGGTGGCAACCAGAGGATGAGATGAGGTGGTGTTTGAGCCGATGACAAAAATACAGTCGGCATCTTCAATCTCGGCAATGGAGTTGGTCATGGCTCCACTGCCAAAGGCGGCGGCAAGACCTACCACCGTGGAGGAGTGTCAGAGCCGGGCGCAGTGGTCCACATTGTTGGTCCCCACTGCAGCTCGGGCAAATTTCATGATGATGTAGTTCTCCTCGTTGGTCACCTTGGCAGAGGCGAAAAAACCAATGGAGTCGCTGCCGTGGGCCTCTTTGATCTCTTTGAGTCTGGAGACGGTGTAGTCCAGGGCCTCATCCCAGGATGTTTCAACCAGAGCACCATTTTTGCGCATAAGTGGTTTGGTCAGTCGCTTCGGGTGTTGGACGAATTCATGGATGTTCCAACCCTTGACGCAAAGTTTACCCTCATTAATGGGATTGGTCTTGGAGGGAATGGTCCCGATTGCTTGGCCGTCCAATACCTCCAAATAGAGCCCACAGCCACAACCACAGTAAGCGCACGTGGTTAGTACCGTTTTGTAGTCCATTCAATACTCCTCAATGCTAATCTAGGCCAAAATTCATATGTAACATAGGCTTGTAAATCCCCTTTTACGAAAGGAGGACTTAAAAAATTCTCTCCCTTGAAAAAGAGGACTTCAAGTTCCCCCCTAACTTCTTTTCCATCCTGAGGATGAAATCTTCTGTCTATGGTTTTTAATGATCAGCCCCTCCACGCCACGGATCTGTTGGATGAACCGATTGCCTGTATCAGGTCCCATGACATAGGCAGTGGTTGCCAGGGCATCGGCTTCCATAGCGGTGGTCGCCTGAATGGAGACACTGGCAATGGACGGGGCTGGGATGCCTTTGTTGGGCACAATGAGATGATGAAACAGTTTGTCTCGATCGAAGAAAACCTCATAGTTGCCGGAAGTGGCAATGGCGCCAGAATTCAGGGTGACCACGTCCACATAACGCTTGCGGTTCCAGGGATCCTGAATCCCGATACTCCAGGGTTTTCCCTCCCCTTTGCCGCCATGGACAACGATATCACCACCAGCGTTGATCAAAGCGTGCTGAATATTTTGTTGGCGCAAGAGATCCATGGCCCGATCGATAATGTAGCCTTTGGCAATGCCGTCCAGGGTAACTTCCATGCCGCTGCGGGCAAAGAAGACCGAGTCCTTCGTCATTGTCAGGTGCTGGCTGCCCACCGTGTCCATGGTTTCCTTCAAGGCTTGCGGGGATGGAGGAGCATTGTTCGCTTGAAAACTGTGCTGATAGAGCTCAACAATGGGCATAACTGTAATATCGAAGGCGCCCTGGCTGATGCTGTGGTAACGGAGTGAAGAGTGCAACACCTCCATGACCTCGGGAGGGGCGCCTTTAAGTGATCCAGTGGTGTTCAGGTGGCCGATAGAAGAGGTACTCTGAAAGCGAGTCATGAGACTGGTTAACCGCTTGATCTCGTCAAAGGCTCGCCCCATGGCCTCTTCCGCCTCTCCCTTGGAAGGATGGAAAACGATCATGTTTATAAAAGTTCCCATGCCCAACTGGCTTTTGGAAACCTTGTACAGGGTGCGGTTAAATTTGACTGCTTCCGTGGGCAGTGGAAGACCAACGGTAGCCACGCCTAAACTCAGCGCCCCCGTCAGGGATAGAAAAGCTCTCCGACTAATCGGTTTTGTATGATCAGAAAATGTTTGCTTCATGAGTCAGGATCTCCCTAAATGCTACCTACCCAGTTTCTCCATTTCGTGCTTAACCCTGGCTGCCAACTGCCTGCTGCCCACTGCCAGATGTTTTCTGTTGTGCCGCCCGACCTTCCGGGGTCGTCCCTTCTTGCCCCACAACTTTTGCCACCAGTTTGTACAGGCTCTTCAAAGGAATATTCGCAGGGCAGACCTCTTCGCAGAGGCCGCAATAAACGCATAGAGAACGGCCAACCATGTGCATCGCCCGGGTCATGAGGAAGTTAGGATTTGCCGGAGGAATATCTCCCGTGGGCAAGAGGGCGGCTTCCTCCAGGGTACAGTCGTGACAGTAACAAACAGGGCAGATGTTGCGGCAGCCGTAACACTTGACACAGGTGTCGAAGGTATCAAACCATTCCTGCAGTTTAGCCAGCAAATCCAGCCGGGCCCCTACCGCATCTTCGCCACCGGCAAACCCCGGGCTAACCTCTCCCGCCACCAAGGCGTCGGGGAAAGGCTTCCAGCATTGATGCTTTTCGGCCAACTCAGATGGGCAGGCAAAACCCACCGGGATTACTCGATCCCGGTGCAGCATGCTGACGGCAAAGAGCTGTCGCAGAGCGCGCTCGTCACAGCCCCTGACCAGAACGCCAAAGGTATCTGTGGGGTATTTGTGAGCGATACGCTTTAAGATCTTGTCCAGAGGATAGCGAGAATCCCCTGGGTCTTGTCGATCACCCAGTGATAGATCCTCAAGCTCGTCAGCAGTTGTGAAAAGATAGGGGCCAATGTCAGTTCCTTGCTGTCTCAACCCCAAAAAGCCCTTGATTTTACCTTCTGCAAGCAGATTCTTAACGTGCTGCTGGATTTGTTCTTTCATCATTCTCCCTTAATAATTCTCGTCACTCTGGGGATTGTTGACCCCGTTTGCTCCAAGGTCTTGTCCTTTTTCCTCACGATGAGAAAAGCGAGTCCAAATGCAATGGCTCCGAGCCCAAAAGAGGCCAACTCTTGATTGATTGAAAGGAGAGGCCCCACTTTTTGCCCGAGAGCGGCTCCGGCAATCAGGGCCAGAATGGGGAACATATATACCAAAAATGACAACTTGATCAGGGACTGGTCCTCCAGGGTCAAAAGCACCTGGTCCCCCGGTTTCGCTTGAGCGGTGTTAATGGCTTCAACCTCCATCTCTTTGCCGCCACCCAAGACCTTGCAGGCTCCTTGGGAAGAACACGCTTCGCACATTTCACTCCGGGTGGTGACCACCCAAGCTTTGGTGCCGATAGCTCTTTTTACGATGCCGGGCTCGCTAATCAATTGACAAATTCCTAAAAATAGTCGTCTGGATTAAATACCAGGGGCGACCCGGTGGGATCAAGGAGCTCAGCCCCAACCACCCGTCCAATGAAGAGCGAGTGGTCCCCGATCGATAGGGTCTCAACCAATTCGCAATCAATGTAAGCAAGAGCATCGGGAAGAAGAGGATTAGTCGCAGGTGTTTGTTGAGTCGAAATCCCCTCGAATTTGTCCACTTCCCGGCCTGTAGTAAATCCAAAGCGGGAGGCCAGTTCCACTTGACTTGCCCCCAGGACGTTCACCGCGAACTGGCCACTATTTGTAATCATCTCGTGGCATTTTCTCACTGGAGAGATTGCGACCATCACCAATGGGGGTTCATAAGAGAGTTGGGTAACCCAGGGTGTGGTCATACCGTTGATCAGGTCATTGTCTTGAACCGTGACGATGTAGACGCCGTTGGTCAAAGCTTTGAATACCACTTCCTGCATCTTCACTTCCGATCCGCAAAGTGCTAAGCGCAGAGCGCATAGCATTAGGTTTTTTCCCTATGCTCTCTGCTCACTGCTCTCTGCTCAGTTAACCATTCTTCCATCCCTAGTGATATTTACTTCTCACATAGCAGATCAGGCCGCAGTTTAAACATCTGACGGATTCGTTGCGGACCATTTCCTCATCAAGTCCAAGCTCAACTTCCAGGGCAGGATCAATCCGCTCTGCCGCGGGACGTTCGGGCATTTTCTGTCGAGGTCCAACGGGCAGGAGTTCCACTACCTGCTTGACATCCAGCACCTCTGTTTCGGCTGTGATCATGTTCTCCGGCGGCACAATCTGCTTGCCGGTGAGGTAAAGATGAATCGAGGAGGCGGAACGCCTGCCGGCACCGATGGCTTCCACCGCCGCCCGATAGTCGCTCATGGGTTCGGTGGGGGCAAATAAGGCCTCTGGTTTGGTCCTGGCAGGCTTGTGGTAAGGCAATATAGTTTGCCACAACAGCGGAGCTTCCTCTCCTTCGAGTCCGGGTACTCTAACGAAAATCATTTCCGGTAACCGGCCGGAGGCAGTAATGACGGTATCCACTGCAATAGCTGTCTCCTTAAACCGGCTCAAAACCAACCCTCTGGCCTCGCTGCCATTACTTGAAGCAGTTTGGCGATACACCAACTGGGTCAGTTGATCGTCTACTCCTTTGAACTGGGACAACGTGGCCCGGAAATGCACCAGAATGGACTGCTCACCTAACTGAGCCACTTCCGAGTCAGTAAGCCCCACCTCTTTCTGGGAACGGTGGTAGAGGACAGTGACCTGCTCCGCGCCCGACTGCATGCATTTTTTGGCAGCATCCAGCGCCAGGTCGCCACCACCGGCAATTACAACCCGCTTGCCCATGGGAACATCCATTCCTTGAGCCCAGGCCAGAGATAGGGGAAGCAACTGGTACAGCCCGGGAATGGCTTGATCCAGGTTGGGTTCTTGGCCGCGCATGAGCATGGCATCCCAGCCGCCGGTAGCAAGGAGTACCGTTTCATAGCCCTCCTGAAGCAGAGATGCCACAGTGAAATCTTTGCCAAGAGCTTTGCCGGTCTTGGCCTCCACACCCAGCTCGAGAATCCCCTCGATATCCCAGTCCAGAACGTCCTTGGGCAGACGAGAATCAGGGATTACCGTACGAAGCAAGCCACCCAACGCGGGCATGGCCTCAAAGATGGTGGGGGAATGACCCAAACGGGCCAGGAAGCAGGCAGCAGTCAAACCTTCTGCCCCGCCGCCCACGACCGCCAGGCGGCGGCCGGTTTCAGGAGCCTTGAAAAGCTCCAGCCGTTGGCCACTTTCTCTTTCATAATCGGACACAAAACGTTTGAGATAGTTGATGGCCACGGGTTCGTCCTCGAGATTGCGGCGGCACTCGAACTCACAGGGATGGGGACAAATGCGGCCGCAGACCAGCGGCAGGGGGTTTCTCTCTTTGATTACCCGCAGGGCCTCGAGATAATTTCCCATGGCTGTTTGCCGGATTTGTTCCGGAATGTTGATCCCGGCAGGACAGGTTCTCTGGCACGGAGCAGTACATTCGTCGGTGGTGAATTCGCCGAGAATACGATTTGATACCGAAGTTAGAGAGATGATTCCCTTGGGGCAGGTACGCACGCAGGTACCACAGCCGGTACAAATGTCCTCGTGGACAACGGGCAGGCCGTCATCTCCCATGGAGAGAGCGCCAAAAGGACAAACACTGATGCATGATCCCAAACCGATACAGCCGATGGGACATTCCTTGGCCCCACCATGGAGAAGCATGGCGGCCCGACAGTCGTTTACACCATCGTAGAGATACTTGATATCCGCCTTGGCAACACTATAACGGCAGCCAATCTGGGCGATTTCCGGTTCTTTGAGCTCTACTTCAACACCGAGGATTTCTGCCACCTTTTCGTGCACGTCAGCTCCACCCCCTACACAGGCGTTGGGAGCCAGGTGGCCGACAACGATGGCCTGGGCCGCAGAGCTGCAGCCGGGAAGTCCACAGCCGCCACAGTTGGCACCAGGGAGCGCCTCCTCAACCTCAATGATCAGAGGATCCACGTAAACATAAAATACCCTGGAGGCCACTGCCAGTCCCACACCAGCCAGCAGACCAAGACCTCCAATAGCCAAACCCGCAGCGAGCATACTCACATCTCCTCAATTAAGTATAGTAAGGTGTTACAATTGCGATGTCTTTGTTGCTCAGGTCCCCTCTTGCTTTTTCAGCTCGATGGAGTAGTGGACAATATTGGAAAAGCGAATACATTGCCACAATTCTAACCTTCTTTCATCCACCATTCCAATCATCTACTTTTCATTTCCCCCGCCATTTCGTCATCCTTCAGTTCAGCCTCCTACTTCACCAAGCCGGTAAAGCCAAGAAAAGAAAGGGCGAGAAGTCCCACGGTGATCATGGCAATGGGCATACCGGCAAAGGGAAGAGGAATTCTGGCCGTGGGGAATCTTTCTCGAAGGCTGGCCAGTAGGACCATGGCCAGAGAAAAGCCCACCGCTGAGGCGAAGGAAAAGACCACCGTCTGCATGAAGTTGAATTCCTCTTGGATATTTATGATGGCTATTCCCAGCACCGCACAGTTGGTAGTAATCAGAGGCAGAAATATGCCTAATGCCTTATAAAGGGCAGGAATCGATTTCTGCAAAAACATCTCCACCAGCTGGACCAGCGAGGCAATGACCAAAATAAAGGCAATGGTCCGCAAGTATTCCAACCCCAAAGGATTCAGTATGGCGTACTGTACCACCCAGGTAATCATGCCGGCGATGGTCACCACAAAGACAACCGCCATTCCCATGCCGACGGCGGTATCCATCTTCTGAGAGACTCCCAAAAAAGGGCAGTTTCCCAGATAGCGGGCCAGGATGATATTGTTGACCAGGATGGCGGCGACAATGAGGAGTAGATAGTCAGACATGATAGCGAAACCTTTCTTTCAGGGTTGGACTCTATAATCGTCTGTGATGTGAGATGTGTGATGTGGGATTGAACATTGCTTTCCTTTTCATCTCACATCTCTTCTTTAATGCGCTGGTCTTCTCCGGCTGATGATGTTCATCAGACCAAGCAGAAATCCCAGACAAACGAATGCCCCAGGTGCCTTTACCATGAATTTCAAAGGCTCAAAAGTGGACCACATAACACTGGTCCCAAAGATGGTACCGTTCCCCAGGATCTCCCGAATGCTTCCCAGAACGGTGAGGGAGAGGGTGAAGCCCAGACCAATTCCCAGGCCGTCTGCGAAAGAGTGAATGATTGGATTCTTGGAGGCAAAGGCTTCGGCCCGGCCAAGGATGATGCAGTTGACCACAATCAGTGGAACGAAGATTCCCAAGGCCTTGTACATGGGATACCAGTATGCCTGCAGGAGCAATTCCGCCATGACCACGAATGAGGCGATCACCACAATGTATGAAGCAATTCTCACCTTGCTGGGTATGAGCTTGCGCAGTATTGAAACGAGAACGTTGGAGAACACCAGAACGAAAGTGGTGGCCAATCCCATACCCACACCGTTTTCGGCAGCGGTGGTAACCGCCAGAGTTGGACACAGCCCCAGCACTAGTCGAAAAGGTGGGAGTTCCTGCCAAAATCCTTTAGTAAATTCTTTGACCACACTCATGGCTAGAAGATCTCCTTCTTGATTTGGGGAAACTGTTCCAAAGCGGCATCAACAGCTGTAATCACCCCCAATGTGGAAAAAGTGGCACCGCTTACAGCGTCAACCTTTCCGCCGTCGGCAGAAAGTTTCGTTGTCTCCAGGTCCAAGCCGGCAAATTGATCAGTGAACTTGGGCTCAACAATGCGGGCGCCCAGGCCGGGGGTTTCGCTATGAGTCATGATACTTATCCCGGTGAGTGTGCCCTCCGGGTCGACTCCCACCATGACCTCGATCGGGCCATGGTAACCCTTGGCCGCAGCACTGTAGGCTACCTCGAAAGTCTTGCCGTCTTTTTTTGCCGGAAACACCACCTTTTCAACCGGGTTGCCTTCCTGGTCTTCTCCCAGGTTCAATTGCATTCGGTCTTTGACGGGATCATTGTTATAACCGCTCAAAACCGCCTTTATGGAAGGCTCTTGTACGAACTTGATGTACTGATACTCCCTGGGCGCTATTGTAGCCTCGTTTACATAGGACAACACTACACCCGAGGTGGTGCAGATCACCAATAAAACCACTACCATTTTTATTAGATCACGCAACTTGCTTTACCCTCCCATAGACCCGGGGTCGCACCCGGTCCAACAGCGGTGTGAGAGCATTCATGAGCAAGATGGCAAAAGCCACCCCATCCACAAATCCACCCCAATAACGAATGATCATGGTAATCACCCCGCATCCAATGCCGAAAATGATCATCCCCGGTGCAGTAACCGGCACCGTACCTTTATCAGTAGCCAGGAAAAAGGCGCCCAACACCATCCAGCCGCTCAAGAGATAGATGGTGGGGTTGGCATACACTTCCGGATCGATAAGCCAGAAAATGAGGCCGAAGAGCCAGGCGGAAGCAAGGAAACTTACGGGGATGTGCCAGGTGATGATCCGGCGGGCCAAAAGATAGATGCCGCCAATGAGCACGGCAGCCACGCAAACCGTGCCAATAGCTCCCGGTACGTTTCCAATGAAAAGGTCCCGCCAGGGCAAGTCAAGAAGCGCATCGACGCCATCCAACCTGAGAACCTCCAAGGGAGGATACTCGATATAGCCTCCCGCCTCCAAACCGAACAGCGGCTCTGGCATAATCCAGGTTGCCATTTGAGCCGCAAAGGAAATTTTCATCACGGCCCATCCCACCAGCACGGCGTTGAAGGGATTGTTTCCGAGGCCGCCATAAATCCCCCTGCCCAGGATGACGGCCACGGCTACGCCCAACACAGCTGTCCACCAGGGGAGCTCAGGGGAGCAAATCAGGGCGAAGAGGAGTCCCAAGACAAGGCTGCTGCCGTTCTTGATTGTGAGCTTCCGTCCCATCACACCCTGCATGCCGGCCTCACAGGCAACTGCAGTGGCCATGCAGATGAGGGCAAGTTTTAAAGAGGCGAATCCGAAAAAATATATGCCGGCCAGCAGAGCGGGTACCAAGGCAATAAGCGTGTTGTACATAAGATGTGAGGTGGTGATCTTTTGCTGGATGTGAGGGGCCACTGAAACTCGAAGTATCGGCTTCTCCAACGAAGTTGCTTTCTCCATGTGATCGACCTCTTTAGGCTAGGCTGAGCTCACGTTTCCCATAGCGCATCAGGTGCAACATGGGTCTTTTCTCAGGGCAAACATAGGCACAAATTCCGCACTCAATGCAGTGCAGCAGGTATTTATCTCTCGCTTCCTCAAACATTGAAAACTCACAATACTTGGAGAGTTCATTAGGAAGGAGGCGGGACGGACAATGACGGACGCACAGCCCGCAGTTGATGCAGGCGTCTGGAGAGAAACTCTTTGCTTCAGCTGCTGTTTGAAAAATGAGGGCATCGATCTCTTTGGTAACAGGGATATCCGTGCTAAAGAGAGCAACACCTGTCATGGCACCCCCGGCGATCACTTTTACCGGGTCACCCTGGAGCCCGGCCAGCTGTTCAACGAGATCTTGAACAAGCGTTCCTAATCTGACTTTATAGTTCTTCACAGCTGTTATGCCTGCTCCAGATACGCTTACTATTTTGTCCACTTGGGGCTTCAGATCTCGGACAGCCTCCACCAGATGTACCAGCGTTACCGCATCGACCACAGCAACTCCAATGTCCTGCTCGGTTCCGTCTGGCAATGGAATCTCCCGGCCGGTAACGCACTTAATGAGGATAGGATTGAGGCCTAAGGGATACTTGTCCTTGCCTTGAAAAACCTGAACGCCAAGCCCTGCCAGTTCACCAGACAGGGGTGAACTCACGGAACCATTTGAACCTACTGCCAGAACCATCTGGGCAGAACCGATGAGCTTCTGAAGAATTCTGATGCCGTCAGCGATCTCGGAGCTGTACTTGGTGAGGACGGCTCCTTTTGCTGCCATTCCTGGCTCAGCATCGATACCGTTGATGATGACGGTATCCACCGGTTTGCTTTGGGGGATGCCCACCAGAAATTGAAACTCCTTGGATGGTTCTGGTTTGGTAAACTTGGCATGCAGGGGCATGCTGGGGGGACCAGTTTCTACGACGCCGGCAGCCTTCACGTCGGGCAGGAGTTGAGCTGATTCCTTGTCTGAGAAATCCTCATGCGCACGGATTTCTTCGAGCCAAGAGTCATTCCCGTCGGATTCGACGATTACTGAGGGCATTTTGTTGCCGCTCAGGTCAGACCAGGGTCGAATCTCCGTTACTGTCCCGGATACAGAGGAATGCACGGGCGCAACAAGAAAATCATCGCTCTGACCGATCAGTTGTCCCGTCTTAACATGCTCACCCACCTCGACAACGGGCTTGCAAACCCGATTCTCACTTTGCCCCAGGGGAAGCACCACCTTCTTGGGAAGGGGAGCGTCCTCTATTGCCGGATTACTGACTTTTTGGGGAGGGAGGGAGACACCACGAAAGGATGTTTTGAAGCCCATAGCTTACCTTCTACTGTGGATAGTTGGAATTACGAAGAAAAACAAGGTCTAGCTCACATTGAATTGAAAGTAGCTGTCTTGTTTTGTGGAAAAATCAGTCGCCAAGGTTATTCAGGCGAGACGCAGTAGTTTTGAAGGAAAAAAAACAATAGATTAAAGAAGTCCTGCCTCTTAGAACCAGGAGATTCTTTAGCACTTTTTTTCACGTAACATATATAAAACACACCAACATACCGAGTCAAGAACATTTTTTCACGATCTCAGATTGAAGATGGGCAAACAAGGCGGTACCACAAGGGAAAAAATTGTCAGTGGTCAGTCGTCCGTTGCTCAAATCGCAGAAATCGTTCAAATCGTAGAAATCGTTTAAGTCGATCATTTCCAATTTTGAAATTGTCCTTCGGACTCCCACCCTTCAGGTGGGTTCCCAGTTTCGCAATCCTAAATTTATTGATCCTCTACCCCTTACAATACATGACAGCGTAGCTTAATGACCTAATGACGGCGAAGCCTAGTGACCCAAATAGCCTTGGCCCTGCGCCTTATACCCTTTCTCCATGCCCGCGCTCTATGCGTCCTTTGCAACGGACAACGGACTACTTACCAGTGACGCGCAGCTAGGCACGTCTGTTGCATATGATCAGGTGGGATGTTGTGGACTTTGCATTGCAATATCTTCTCAATATTTTGTAGAATTTCCAGGACACCAATAGAACGGCCGTTGTTAATTGGCACCGGCGGAAAAAGCATCTCTATGAACCGCTTGCAGATGAGCCTGAGAACCAAGGTAGTCTTGAGCCTCACCTTCTTGATGGCTTCAGCCATGTTATTAATTGGTATGGTCATGCTCAAGGTGAGCCAGCGCGATCTGATCCAGGCCAAGGTGGAGCAGGGGTTACTGCTCAAGAGTTCATTGGAACAGTTACTCACTGGCCCTCTCAACTCGAGTCACGACAGGATCGACCTCAGCAGAAGCAGTTCACTGCTGGACGGCTTTCAAGGCGAACCTTTGGAAACCATGACCAGGTGGAAGATCACCGTGACCGATCAAAACGGTCTGGTGGTATATCCCAGGCGAGGTCATGAGCCGCAAGATCAACGGCCGTTGCCTGAACTGCAGCGGGTAATCCGCCTCGGACTGGAGAGAATCTCCTTCACCCCATCCCACCAATCGTTCTGGCAGCAGTTGCCAGAAAAGATCATACTCGCCGCGCCCCTTGCCCGCGACAGGAAAGTCATAGGAGCGCTCCGCTTGGAGGCGTCGCTGGCCGACGTACAACGTAGTTTGGGGCGATCCCAAAAACTCCTCCTATTCTATATAGTGCTGGATATTTTGATTCTCGTGGCATTCGGCACCTATATGTTTTCCAAACTGGTGGTCAAGCCGGTGCAACAGTTGGTACAGACTGCCGAGGGTTTCCAGGAGGGAGATGAAATACCCGACGTAAGTGCAGGTGAGCAGAATGAGTTGGGAAAGCTGGCCCAAGCGCTCAACGCTATGCTGCAGAGGTTGGCAGAAAATAAAGATGAACTCCGTCAGCATGTCAACTCCCTAGAGCAAGCAAACCTGGAACTGAAAAGGGCTCAACAGGAAGTTATATTCAGTGAGAAATTGGCCTCGGTCGGCCGATTGGCGGCGGGTCTTGCTCACGAGATTGGTAACCCCATCGGCATCGTCTTGGGGTACTTGGATCTCCTGCAAAGAAAAGACATTGACGAGGCTGAGCGCTTGGAACTGATTAACCGCATGTCCACTGAGATCCAGCGCATAAACCAGACCATACGGCAATTGCTTGATTTCTCTCGCCCGGGTCCCGGTGAAAGGCAGACCATCCCGGTTCATCCCCTGATTCGGGAGACCTTGGCTGTTCTGGATCATCAATTGAAAAAACAAGAAATAGAAGTGGTTCTCGAGCTCAAGGCTGAAACGGACACCGTCTTTGCCAAGACAGATCAACTCAAGCAGGTATTCCTGAATCTGATGGTAAATGCTGCAGATGCCATGGAGGCTACCAATGAGCGACCCCAGGGAGGTCAACTGAGGATTCATACCCGGTCTTTTGCCGGAGAGAGTCTGGTGAAAAAAGACGTTGGCAGCAAGCCTCTGCGTCGGAGCACAGATCCGGTTGCAGCAGATTTCAGCCATCTCCGGCGAATTCATGGAACCACTGAGGATCGTTGGATCGAAATCCAATTCGCTGACACCGGAGTTGGCATTACTCAGGAAGACCAGGAAAGGGTTTTTGATCCTTTTTTTACCACCAAAGAAGCGGGCAAAGGTACTGGCTTGGGGTTATCGGTGAGTATCCAGATTATTGAGACCCTGGGGGGGCGCATGGAGGTAAACAGTCGATCCGGGGAGGAGACAGTGGTGTCCATTATGCTGCCCGTTTCCGATGAGGAGGCGAAGCAGCGGGCAGCGGACAGCAGGCAGCAGGCAGCGGACAGCAAGCATGAGGCAGAGGGCAGCAAGCAGCTTGGAACAGGCAAAGGGAGCGTCAGTGGTCAGTAGTCAGTAGTCCGTTGTCCGTGGCAAAAGACGCAGAGAGCATGGGGCATGGAGCATGGGGGAAATCAGCTGGCAGATTGCAGCAAGCAGCGGGCAGAAAGAATTAGGCACCAAGGAGTCAGTTGTCCGTGGTCAGTGCAAAAGACGCATGGAGCACAGGGTAAAAGGTACAAGGCGGAGGTCGCAAGGTACAGGGGAAGTGGGAGACGAGAAGACAAGAATCAGTAAGCGGGCAACTCCGTCATTCCGGAATCCGCCGACGGCGGATATCCGGAATCCAGAAAAAAAGTGGCTACTACTGGATACCGGATCTCGACTCTGTCTCGTCCGGTATGACGTTTAGGGCAGATTTGAGCCCTTTTCGGCAGGCAGAGAGAACTAAGAACTAAGGAACTAGGCACTAAGGACTGAATGGCGTTAGCCAAGACGAGTAAGGGAATTCAATGGATGAAGAGAAGCGCATTCTCGTGATTGACGATGAAGAAAACATGCGCCATATGCTCGCCGTGCTCTTGGAGAAAGAGGGCTACCAGGTGGACAATGCCGCTGACGGCAAGCAGGGGTTAGACCTCGCCTCTGAGAGTTTCTATGATCTCATTCTCTGCGATTTGAAAATGCCGGTTATGGACGGCATGGCTTTTCTGGAGAATTTTCAGGATTTGCAGCTGGAGTCTACGGTAATCGTTATGTCCGCCTATGGTACCCTGGATACTGCCATCGAGGCGATGAAACGTGGTGCCTATGACTATGTATCCAAACCTTTTAAGCCTGATGAAATCATGCTTACGCTCAGGAAAGCCGAAGAGCGTGAACGGTTACGCAAGGAAAACCGGCTGTTGCAGCAAAGCGTACGGGAGCGCTTTAGCTTTGCCAAGATGATTGGCCGCAGCCCCCCCATGCAGGAAATTTTTTCCACCATTGAGAAGGTGGCAGATTACAAGACTTCGATCCTTGTTACCGGGGAAAGCGGCACAGGCAAAGAGCTCATTGCCAGAGCCATTCACTACAACAGCTCCCGGGCTGACAAGCCGTTGGTTACCGTTAATTGCGGTGCGATTCCGGAGACTTTGCTGGAGAGTGAACTCTTCGGTCACAAGAAGGGGGCTTTTACCGATGCCATCAGAGACAAAAGGGGGCTTTTTCAAGAGGCGCATGGGGGCTCGATTTTTCTGGATGAAATAGGCGAACTACCCCGGCCCTTGCAGGTAAAGCTTCTCCGAGCATTACAGGAGGAGGAGATAAAGCGGGTGGGGGATACCCAATCCGTCAACATAGATATCCGGGTTCTGGCGGCCACCACCAAAGACCTTGCTGAAGAGGTCAAGAATGGCCGATTCCGGGATGACCTTTACTATCGCATCAATGTTCTCCACGTAGTGGTGCCGCCCCTGCGCCAACGTTCTGAGGACATACCCTTACTCATTCAACATTTCATAGAGAAAATCAGGGATCGCTTGCATTCGGAGGTGAATGAGGTCAGTCCCGCTGCCGCCAGCGCCCTCCAGCGTTACGATTGGCCGGGGAACGTACGGGAACTGGAGAACTTCATCGAACGGGCCATGGTCATGGCCAGTGGCCGGACCATCGAGTTGGCAGATCTCCCACCGCATTTGCAGCCAAAAGCGGAACCCGTGGAATATCTGGCGAGTGACGAGAACCTATCGATAAAGGAAGCCAGCCGGAAGCTGGAGAGAACACTCATTCGGAGGGCACTGGAAAAGACCGGCGGCAACCGCACTCAGGCTGCAAAAATACTGGAAATCAGCCATCCCGCTCTGCTCTATAAGATAAAGGCATATGAGTTGGATGCCTCTTCCAGGTAGGCAAGCGGTTTTTCTCTGGCAGCCAGGGAATAAATGTGTACAATGGAGTCTTTGTGGGAGTGACTTCCGAGAATTGCATGGCCTTGCCAGAGGTTATATAGTGCGAACTTTCAGTCCAGGCTGGAGGGGGATTCACCCAGTTTTATATTTTGAATATCGAATATCGAACAAGGAATTTCGAACAGCAGAAGTTTTTGAAGAAATATGACAATGTTTTTCACTTCGATATTCTGCGGTTCCTTGTTCTGCGGTTCTGCTGTTCATATTCTCGACGGCGTAATAGCCGATGGTGAGAAGAGGTAAGAGATGTTCCGCAAAGCGATTATCTTTTTTTTGGCAGTGGGATTGTTCTCTTGCAGTCAACCTGCTGATGACCGGCAGGAGTCAGCCGAATCCGGCTATGGGGCTGAAGAGACAGCCAGGGTCAGATCTATTTGGATTGAACCGGCAAATCCCACAAGCTTTACTAATCTGAAGGCCACGGTGGAAGTCCGGGGAGATCCGGAAGCACGGCTTGGCTACCAGTGGCTGAAAAATGACCAGCCTATTCCCGGGGCTATTCGGAATACCCTTGCCAAGAAACATTTTAGCCGGGGCGATTTCATCTCGCTTCAAGTCTGGGTGGTTCAGCCCGGGAGTAACAAAAACCCGGTCACTTCTGACGTGGTTATGATTGGCAATACTCCTCCGGCTGTTGAGTGGGTAGCTATCGGGCCCGCTCCTCCCACTTCCACCGCGGAACTCAAAGCAGTGGCCAGCGGGAAAGATCTGGATAACGACCCGATGACCTTCACCTACGAGTGGATAGTGAATGGTGAGACCGTGGTGGGCCCGGAGGGTCCAACTCTCCCCAACCGCTTCTTTCGCAGAGGCGATGAAGTGCAGGTGGCAGCCACCGCCTTTGATGGCACTGATTGGGGACAGCCCAATACCTCTATTGCGGTGACCATTCAAAACAGCCCGCCAATGATCGTCTCCAAACCCCCGGCGCAGTTGGAGGAAGGGGCCACGTATCGCTATGAAATAAAGGCAGAAGATATGGATGGCGACACCCTGAGCTACTCTCTGCAAGGGAAGCCGCCTGAAGGTATGGTGATCGACTCCCAGACCGGGGTGGTGGAGTGGAAGGTTGCAATCCCTGCAGAACCAGTAACATACGAATATGAAGTGGTGGCAGTGGATCCCGAAGGTGGCAAAAGCGTCCAAAAGATAACCCTGAAGAACGCTCCTTGAATAAATCGCATAGCGCAAAGAGCATAGCGTCAAAAAGAAGACTTTTCCAATTTTCACAGAGAGAAATAGGGAGATGGTGAACGTGGTCGATAGCCTGAAATTGCCAGTAATGATATTTATTGGTCTTATCTTAGCACTATATCCAATCGTCTCGCAGGCAGATTCACCCGCAGCCAAGCCAATCCTGGAGATCCCGTCTCCCCGCCATGATGCCGGCACCCACTGGGAGGGAGAGGTTGTATCCCACACCTACCAAGTAAAAAATACGGGTAGTGAAGTGCTCCGCATCCTCAGCGTCAAACCGGGCTGAGGCTGCTCGGTGGTCCGCTACGACCGGACCATCCCGCCAGGTGGCGTGGGACAGGTCACTTTGCAGGTAAATACCACTGGTTATCGAGGCAAGATCACCAAGAGTGCGCAGGTGACCACCAATGATCCTGCGCAGCGGAAAAGCAAAATCTACCTTGCCATGAACGTCCGTTCTTACATCGTCGTCGAACCCGGAACCAAGATTTTGCTTCGTGGCACGGTTGGCGAAGACATTCGACGTGTGATCCGCATTCGCCCCGTTGATGACCAACCCCTGGAGATCACCAAAATTCAGAGCAATCTGGGATCCGCCATCGCTTACAAGCTGAACCGCAAGGACGAATCCAACCAGTACGAGCTGGAGGTGGTCAGCAAGGCCACCGAGCGCAAGACCGCCAGCGGTTTCATCACCCTCCACACCAACCATCCCCAAAAGAAGGTGGTGAAACTATCGGTCCATATCCGGATCAGACCAGAACTGGAGGCCTGGCCCAATACCATAACCTTCCAACAAGGGTCCCAGAGCGGGTCCACGAGCAAGGAAAACAAGCGGGTGCTTACCATCCTCAATACCCGGGGCAAGAACTTTAGGATTGTGGAATTAAATTATAACAAGGCATATTTCCAGGTGCGCTCCCTGGGGCAGGATGACAAGGCTGCCCAAAGACAGAAACTGGAAGTTGTGGCCTTAATGGATAAACTGCCTGGAGGTAGGGTCCAATTCCAGGACACCCTGAACATTAAGACAGACAGCCCTCAAGCCGGGGAACTGCGCATACCCCTGACCATCCGGTTGAAGAAGTAATAAAAAACGCATGGATGTAATTTCAGATTGTTGATTGTAGATTGCAGATTGGTTCAATCTACAATCTGAAATCTTAAATCTGCAATCTCACGCATCCTTTTGTGCCCTTTGTGATTTTATCCTCACATTGCAATCTATACAGCACCACCACCGTCATAATAAAAATCCCTCTCCCTTCACGAGGAAGGGAGAGGGATGCTATACAAGCTGGGTGGCATCCCCAGTCTTGTCTCCAGTCTTAATCTTCCATCCAGTACGTCCTTCCGGACTTTACCGCACCCGGGTTTGCCTGCTCGATGACCAGGATCGCCCCGGTGCTGGTCTGGATGAAAGCCTTGGATCCCTTTTCTCGCCCGGTGTGCATGGCCGGAGAAACGGCAAGTCCCTTACCCAGAGATTGCTTTCTCAATACATCCTTACTGGTGCCATCACCAGGATCAGTGTTCGCACCCAAGCCAATAACGGAACGGCTAAAGGCGGTCCCGGTCTTGTAGTAGGTGGCGTAGAAATAACTGTCACCTTCATTTTGGCAGGCGTTGGGGTCGGGAGCATAGGTGGTGAAGGTCAAGATGTCTCCCAACAGTGCGGCCTGACCCAGGTTTTTTTCTCTGGCGGCTGAAAAGTCTAACTTCCAGCCGTTGGGGAAGATGTCAGTGGCCGGGGCCGGATCATTGTCAGCAGGATATGGATCTTTCTCCATCTCTTCTTCCAGTGACATAAAGGTATCCAAGACGTTGTTTTCCAGATCCTTTACGTCCGTAAAAGTAGACCCGTCGTAGTTCTTGATGTTGCCGCTTTCGAAAACCATGGTGTTACTCACATCCATGAGATAAGCGGCTGAGAGTTCCTCCCAGGTCATTTCGCTGTCAATATCACTGTCACCATCGGTGTCCTTGTTGATATCCACCAGGTTATTCTCATGGCCGACTGTGTCCTGCCAGGGTTCCTTGAGGCCGTAGTAGGTTTGCTGGCTGGTGTCGGCCACGTCCGCATTGCTGGCAAAGCGGCCGGTGCCGAAAAACACCCAGGTCCGCTTTTTCCAGTCCATGGCTACCGTGGGTGCGGTACTTATGGGTTGACCGGTATCAATCAAGATGGAGTCCGTATCCCAGGAATTTGGTGCAGTGGGAAGGATGGAGTTCCCCGGGTCATTCAGGACGAGCCGCCGCAGTTTGCCTCCCAAAAAACCACCAGAAGCGAGGGAAACAGTGCCGAAATACATGGCGTCCGTGGCGTAATCCAGATCCAGGTCCACGGTGATGAAATCCGATATCTGGCTATTGTTGTCAAAACCGGCACCGTCCTCAAAAGGCCCGGCAGGTGATCCACCGGTTAAGGCACTGCCGCTGGGGTCTACCAGGGCTCCGCTGGCAACCAGGTGTTTCAGGTCAACCATGTAGATCCTGGCCTGCTGACTGCTCACCCCTTGTTTCAGGTCTGAGATGGAGTTCAGGGTATCCACCACAAACTTGGGATCCGTGGTGCTGTTGTAGGAGCCAGTGTTGTTCTTGTCATGGTATACTCTCTCGCCGTTTTCAAACCAGCCCACCACATTGGTGACGGTGATGAACTTATTGCTGGTATCCTTGGAGACATACTCGGCCCGTGCCCCCGAGGTTTCACCAACCATCAGGTCTCCCACCGAGAAGCTTTTGGTGTCAGAGGAATAATTGAGCCGGGCGCCGTTGGGGCCTGAGCCCAGCACCAGGTACCAGTCGTTGGGGTCGGAGCCGGTGTCCTTGCTCTTTACCACGATGGCACCGGGGTAGCTGGTGGTAAAGCCCAGGTCGTCGAAAGAGATCTCCGCCAAAAGTTCGGGCGCAATCTCCGGGTCGGTTATGTCCATGACCACGAAGGCTGACTTCATGATCTGATCCGGCAGGGTGGCGTCATTGGGCTCATACACGCCGTCGTGGTCCTTGTCCGTTCTGATCTTGCCGCCGCCAAAGCTCATGCCACACACCATGATAGTGCCCCATCCTCCGGGGTGCGTTCCAGTGGGGCCGTCATCTGCGAAGATCTTGGCGTCAAATACCTTCGGCTTGGCGTCGACGTAGAAGACATGCTCGTAGTTGGGATCCGTGAACCAGTAGAGGTGAGGCAGCAGGTTCATGGGCACGTAGCCCCACAATTCCGCCCCGAGGTCATAGGCAGTCTCAGAGCCGCCGTAACTCTGTTTGCCAAATTCCCACCTGGCATCCACGGGATCATAGTAGAAAAAGCCTCCATTGAAGGCGTGCAACATACCGTCGTTTGCGCCCGCATAGATGACCTTGCGCCTATTCCTATACCTGAGCCAGAACTCCCGGTAGGAGGCGTCAGCATAGAGCAAGTCGTAGTTTTCCGCCGGCGTTCCCACCAGGGTGGCGGTTGAGCCGATGATGTCTCCGAGCCGGTAGGTGGCATTGTTGTTAGAATCGCCGTTGGAATCGTATTTCCGGTTTCGCATGCTGGTCTGGTCCTTGCCGCGGATGTAATCAATCTGGTTGGTGGCCTTGCTGGCCACTTCAGCCCCGGTCAGGGAGTCGGTAAAAGGCTCTGCCAGGTGGAGGTATGGTTCAATGGCATTGAGGTTTGCGGCTGGAGAAGAAGAAAATGCAATGACCTCACCGGCGTCAGCAGGCTTCCTGCCATCCGCCACCATATCACCATCGGCGTCAATAAAGGTGAAGATGTACCTGGCTTGGTCCGTGGCGGTGTAGGCCTTATTCTGCAAAATCACAGCATCACTCAGAAAGTTGAGCCACTTGCTGGCGGACCAGAGATACTTGATGGTATCCAGGCTCTCATCCGGAGGACTTTGTGCACTCCTTTCACTGTCGGTGAGCTCGCCATCTCCATCGGTGTCCGTGTACTTATTCACCACCCCGGGGTTGAAGGCGTCGAATTCGATTACCTTGTCAGCAGCATTGTCAAGGGCCAGGTTGTCGTTGGTGTCCTCTCTTAACTCCCCGTAGGCGTCCACCATGAGCGAGTGCACGTCACCCACCCAGGAGACGTTCTTGTACTTGGGGTAGAAGATGGACTGATAGGTGGCGCCCTCGCCCGAGCGCGATGCTGAGAGAACCGAGGCTGAGGTGCCGGCGGTGGCCCGCTCCAAAATGGCGAGAAAGGCCCGGTTCAAATTCCTCTCCAGAAGCAGAGGATTTTGCACATAGAAGTAATTGTCCGGAGTGCCGTCGTCGTTTTCGTCCCATTCCGCAGTCAGGTCCGGAAGACCATTTCCGTTGTGGTCCCGGAAGCTTCCCCATTTGGCGGCGTACCACAGGGGGTTCTTCAGCAGTTGCGCTCCGGCGGTAGCTCCCGGGGTAAAGTTTCTCGTGTGTGAGAGCGGTAATGGTGCGTCATCATTCCAGGTGCCACCCGCGTCCTCCCCGTCCGGAGTGTCCAGGAAGAAGTCGACATCACCATCATTCGCCCCAGCAGGTTCATCTATAACATTATCAGTATCGAAGTCCCTTACCTCCAGATAGGTACCGTCTTTGGTGGTCCCCGAGATGATGTAGCCCATGTGCTGGATGATACAGCCTGAGGCGTACGCGCCGCCGTCCACCGTAATATCTACCGTGACACCTTGTTCCGGGGTGGCGGCGGGCCAACCTACGGCATCCTTTACCTGATATGTGTAGGTGGCGATGGCGTCCATGTCGTGGTCGGCGGCCTGCTCCACGTCCTCGTAGTTGATGCGAAACGTACCGGAAGTTGGGGTTATGGACTCCACGTAGAAGTCGACGATGGTGTTGGTGGGTGTGAAGGCATTGCTAGGATCAATGTTGAGACAGCCCCCCACCGACTTGGCGAAGGGAACCACGGTGATGGTCTTGAGCGGATTTCCCAAGCTGATTTCGATTTTTGGCAGGGGTGAGGCCAGCCCCACGGTGTAAGTCAACACCTTCTGGTCGTTGGTGGCCGAGTTCATGTCCTCTTCATGACCGTAGTAGGCCACTGAGGCGGAATAGTAGCCTCCCCCCTTGGTGGGCTCCTCCGGGCAGAGACCGCGAACATCTTTCAGGGTGGAGAGGGTCTTGGGTGAACAAGAGCTGTCGTAAGTCCCATTCTTGTCGCCGATGTAGTAGTCGCCGGAGATACCTTCATAGGAGGAGATGTCATCCAGCTCATGCTCCACGTGCAGTTTGTTGCCATCGGCTCCCAAAACCACTTCCGGCCATTTGCTGCCGCTCTCGTCTTCGAACTTACTTCCGGGCAGCTGGTCAGCATCGTAGGAGGGGTTGATGTCGCTGATGACCAGCATGAAGGGCTGGCTGCACCAGCGATCGCTTGGCGAGTAGGGGTCGTCCCAGGTCGCCTTGGGAAGGCCCAGGCTGACGTCGTCCCCGGTGCTGTAGTCATAGGCGGATGTGGCCGAACCGGCACCGGCAAAATATCTCAACCCCTCATACATCATCTCCGCTGTGGGGTCGCCCCAATCGGGAAACTCCCCTGCGATCATGGCCCGGGTCGTCACCCAGGCGTCCGGCCAACCGGGCTTGTAGGACTCGTCGGCGTAAACGTAGTTGAAGATCCGTATGTTGTCTATGGTTTTGATGATCCCTTGGACACTGCTGTCGTCCTTATACTCAAGCTCGCCGGTCAGCGGGTCGATCTCATCGGAAATCAAGCTAATGGTCTTGCGCAGGACGCCACCGGCGGTGTTCTTGGCATAGGATCCACTGATCAGGCCAAAGAGCATCTGCTCGGTCTCGCCATATCGTTGCAGCAGCCCGATGGGCTTTTGCGG
>JAJDNL010000137.1 GCA_022340745.1 Deltaproteobacteria bacterium | reverse complement strand
AACTGGGAACCCGCTTGCGGGACTGAGCGGAGCGCAGCGAGCGCGAAGAAACTGGGAACCCGCTTGCGGGACTGAGCGGAGCGCAGCGAGCGCGAAGAGGATGGGCGTGCCACCAGGCAACTCGTACCGCGGGATTGGTTTCCGTACCTGAACGGTACGTCGCAGGGGCCGACACCCGAGGACGCCGGGAAGGACGGCCATATCCGTGGTCGCAGTCACGCCAAGGCGTGAATTCATGAAATATCAGGGCTAAAATAGAGGTTGGTACATACCCATCCGCTGCGTTACCCTTTGCAGGTAGTCGCTGGTTTCTCGGGGTGTTCGCTGTCGAAGCACTTGGTAGAGCTGGCCTGGAGCCATATTTTTGGTGGGATAGCGACGGATGATCTTTCGCTGAATGGAGGTGGGGCCCCAGTTATAACCACATACCGACAGATAGAGGTTTTTCACCGGGTTGGTTTCTGCGACAAAATGTTTATAGACCAGCAAATTGAGGTAGGCTGCTCCCAATTCGATGTTATTGGCGGGTTGATAGAGATAGTTAGCGGGAAGGACGCGATCCCTTCCATAGACATACTGATAGGCCTCTCTGCCCCCATAAATGGGGACCAGTTGCATAAGTCCATAGGCCGGAACGTGAGAGCGGGCCATGGGATCAAAATATGACTCCGTGTGAATTACCGCCATAACGAGCTCGGGACGCAAACGAAATCTTTGTGCCTGCCGTTTCACTTCCGGGATGTAAGGTCGCGCCCGTACCATGGTGTGGTTGGGGATCATCTTGATGGGAACCGAAAGCTTGTAGCGCGACACACCGTCCTCGCCTACAACGGGCTGCGGTTCCCGTTGCATCCGGGGGAAGACTTCATCATTGAGATAGCGGTCTAGTGTCTGTTTTGTAACCGGTTTTCCTCGGTTATCGGCGATTTGGCCGGCTAGAATATCACGCCCCGAAGGATTGTTGGAGGAGAGGACTTTTGCCAGTTGTCTCCTGATTCGGTCTTTGCTCAACTCGGATATTCTGCTTTCGCTGGTTTTGATCATGGTAGCCAGGACCATGTCCCCCTTCTCGAAGTTCACATAGGAACGGGTGGAATACTGGTCACTGTAATCTACCCACTCTTTTTTCGTGGTGGTAAGGCTGTCCAACCAAATGCGGTTGATCTCAGCCACCATCCGCTCCCAAGCTCTTTGCTGTTCCCGGAGCATTTGATTCCACTCCTGCTCGGTCTCAGTGAACAGATCCTCCCCTTCCTTGGTAAGTTCTTCCCATTGCTGCTGCTGGAGCTTCTGTTCATCTGTGTATGTATCTTTTTGACCGAGGGCGACTGTGACCGTGAAGAGCAGGGCAGTAGCCAGGCATGTTACCATTATCTTTCGCATAACCCACCTCCACTAGCAGCTGGAGATTACTACACATACCGTGTCAAGTCTAAGGCATTATCTCTTTTCACAGCAACCGAGTCAACCGCGGCCACCATCAGGAGTTTCCCAAAAATTGATGGTTGATGTTTATAAATTGAAGTTATCGCCTAGTTGTAGTGTTATTTTGAAATGAAAATGTCTTTCTGGTGTTTCTTCTGTCGTTCCAAGGCTCCGACCTGGTCACTTCAAGCGCAGCTGTGGACGGGGGAAGGCTCCCCCTCCCTGTTCCCCCACCTACAGTTGCGGAAGTGGCACAGGCCTCTCACCAATCACTCAGAAGAAACACCAGGAAGGCCAAAGGGGGAGGCTGCAAAACAGCGAGCATCTGAGCCTCCACTCTTTACGCATCTCAGCTAGGCTAGAGCCAGCATGAAGACTTGGTGCTATCGCAAAAGGGACACTGCCACAAAACGGCGCGAACTGCTCGTTGTGGAGTAGCCTTCCCTTTTGGCCTGAAGTCGCTCATAACATTCTTGGGGAAAGTCCTACAGCCACAGTGGAAGATTCGTAGTTCCCATGCGCTCACTAATTCGTTATAATTCCAACTTATGATCTTCTCAGCGGTTACTCCCAGACTCATTTGAAGCTCCCTGCAGCAAGCTGCAGGGAATCTTCGAAATGTAAGGAAGTGATCCCATTTCATTGTAGTTCGCTCGCTAACCCCGCAGCAAGCTACGGGGAATGCGCTCGCTGAAGCATTTTCATACTACTGATCCCGCTAGGTGACGAGGTTTTAGTTATGCCGCAGATCGGTCCCGGAACGTATGTAACCATGGAATATGACGCCTTTCTGGAATCAGGGACCAGAGTACTAGGAACGAATAAGAAGGACCCTCTCGTCTTCCGCTTTGGTTCAGGTGAGGTCTTGCAGAAAATAGAACAGGAAATTGTAGGCCTTCATCCTGGGGCCGAACGTGAATTTGTGGTTGAACCTGAAGAAGCCTTCGGGGAGTTTGATGACTCCAGGGTTCTCCGGGTGCCACTGGAAGAATTTCCCAAAGGAAAGAAGCTCAAGAAAGGAACGCTCCTTAAGGTTGAAATAACACAGGGCCAAAAGGGTCTCTGTTTCGTCGGTGATATCCAGAAGGATCATTTTGTGCTCGATTTCAACCATCCCCTCGCCGGAAGAATCCTAAAATATCGGGTAAGAATCTTGGACGTCCATCAAATCACTTGAACTGTTACAACGGGGTTGAGCGAAAATAGTTGAAAACAATCGCCCTGGTGATCCTTCTTATTTTGGGCTGGGAGCTTTGCTGGTGGGGCTTGGGAGTAAAACCTTTCATGCCCTGGCACTTGAAGGGTGCTCTGCAAAAATCTCCTGAAGAGTTCACTTTGGTTGATGTGAGGACGGCTTTAGAGTATGAATTTTTCCATATACCCGGCAGCAAGAATCAGCCGAACCTGCTGCTCCACCCCGAACTTTTCAGAGCACAGGACCCGAGGAAACCGCTGGTGATCATATGCATGACGGGCCACCGTTCGTCTGTGGTTGCCTATGGTCTGAAGAGGCGAGGATTCACAAAAGTTCATACTCTTACTTTTGGTATGCTCGGTTGGCTGTTGAGCGGGGGGGAGACCATGAGAGAAGAAAAGGAGTAGAAATCTCAAGGTTTCAGGTGTCGGGTGTCAAAAAAGAAAAGCAAAAAAATTGAAATCTAAACACTGAAACCTGAAACCTCAGTGTTTTAAACCGGCAGAGGCATTCAACGCTGACCTGATCCTCAGGCCCAGGTTTTCGATGTTGCCTAGGCTGAGGCAAAATCATCTTTCTTTTTCTGCTCTTTGGCGCTGTAGAGCATCTCATCTGCCTTTCTCAGTAGTGCTTGAGGGTTTTTCACCCGAGCATCCTCCACGGAGGAGAGACCAAAACTAATAGAAACGGGTATGGGTTCTTTTTCTACCTCCATGGGGTTCTTATGAAAATAGTCCTGCAGACGCTGGATAAGCAGGAGACTTTCTTTCGTGCTTATACCCGGGAGGATGATGACAAACTCATCCCCAGCATATCTGGAAACCACGTCACTATCCCGAGTCAACTCCTCTAGAACACCAGCCACATATCGTAGTAAATCGTCACCCCGGTCGTGACCATATCTATCGTTCACCGCCTTGAAATCATCCAGGTCAAGAAAAGCCACGGTCAAATTTGTTTTGTATCGCACGGCCCGCTTATATTCCCGTTGCAACACCTTTTCCATCACCCTGCGATTGAGCAAACCTGTAAGAGGATCTCTCCAGGCAAACCATTTTAGTTTTTCATGCGCGGTAACATTGGACAAACAAATTGAAACCTTGACAGCCAGCCGTTCAAGCAGCCTGGTGTCCATTCCCGGTCGGTACCGTAGTCTGGAAAGGTCAGCTTGGTTGAGACTGCCTATTATTTCGCCATCAAGGGTTAGCGGGGCAATGGCAAGAGAACGAATAAAGTACATCTGCCCTTGAGGAAGAAGTTGATAATACGGATTAAGATCACCGCTGATCAGTACTGGATGGGTCTCGTTGGCAATAAGATTGAGAAAAGCTTCTTTGTCTATGACGTTCAAGCGTTCCTTTAGGGCTTTCGAGGACTCCAGTGTTTTTATCAGGTCTGAGACTTCGCTTTGGTCAATCATCGAGATCCAGACATAGGGTACTCCAAATTTTTCTCTGATTTCAGTAAGGAGCTTCTCAAAAAGATCCCTGAAATTGAGAATTGACAAAATACTGATCTCAATTTCATAAAACTTCTGGGCGATTTCCTCATTTATCTTAAGTGTCTCGAGTAGTTCTTCCATATTAGTCGCACCAGCTAGTCATTGCGCATCTCTTCGCGCTCGCTACGCTCCGCTCAGTCCCGCAAGCGGGTTCCCAGTTTCTTCGCGCTCGCTGCGCTCCGCTCAGTCCCGCAAGCGGGTCCCTCGTTTCACATTTCACATCTATCATTTGATCATTGACTCAGGCCAACGGCCAACAGTGAAAGGGAATCTGGCCCCTCAGCTGATCACAGTTCACTATTTACCGTTTACCGTTTGCTGCTTGTTGCTTGTTGCTTACTCTTCTAACAAGGTTCCCGGCACTATGGCCTCGTCGCCGTACTTGTCTAAAATAGTGTCCAAAGCCCTGTTTAGTCTGTTCCTTTTTGGCGCTTCCATTCTCTGCTCAAAAAGAGCGAGTTGCCTCTCTTTGTTAGCAAGGTCTAGCTGAGACAGTGATATACCAAAAAGCCTGACTGGTCTTTTGCCGACCTCTGTCTTGCTTAACAGGTCGCAGCAACTCCGAAATATCTTCTGGCCATCATCGGTGGGCTTGTGAAGAGTTATTGAGCGCGTAATCTGGACAAAGTCATGGTATTTCACCTTGAGAGTGACATTCTTGCCTACAAAATTATGTTCACGAAGCCTTTTTGCTACCTTGGTGGCGAGTGAAAGCAGTACTTTTCTTGCCATTGCCATGTCCAGAATATCTTCCCTATAGGTTTCCTCGTGGCCAATGGACTTAACCTGGCGCTCTGTTTCCACCTCCCTCTCATCCACTCCCTTGGCAAGAAGAGAAAGGTGCAATCCATGTTTTCCCAATTTCCTCTTCAAGAGCTCCGGAGGAACTCCCCCCAGGTCACCGATGGTCTCGACCCCAAGGTGAGCGAGAGTCTTGCGAGTTCTCTCGCCCACTCCCCATAACTTCTCTATGGGCAAAGGTCGCAAAAATTCTTTCACTTTTCCTTCAGGCACGATGGTAAGTCCGTCTGGTTTCTGAATGTCTGAGGCGATCTTCGCTATGAATTTGGTGGGAGCAACACCCGCAGAGGCTGTAAGTCCTGTCTCTGCAACCACTTGCTGCTTGATTTTTTTGGCTATCTCCTCAGGTGGACCAAAAAGGCGTGTAGAACCAGTTACGTCCACAAAGGCTTCATCCAGGGACAAAGGTTCAACCAGTGGGCTAAAGCGATTAAAGATCTCAAGAATCTGTCGTGAAATCTCCTTATACCTCCACATTCTCACCGGCAGGAAAATCCCCTGGGGACACAACCTCATGGCTATGGCAACCGGCTGAGCTGAATGGATGCCATAGGTGCGGGCCTCGTAGGAGGCCGACGAGACCACACCTCTCTCCTTACTACCACCAACAATGACCGGTTTTCCCTGCAGAGCAGGGTTGTCCATTACCTCAACAGCGGCATAAAAGGCATCCATATCGAGGTGGATTATGGCTTTGGTCCAGTTCGAAGTCGCCATGGTACTGGTAATCCACTTTTGTCGGTTTAGTCAGTTAAGCCAATTGAGTCGGTTAAGCCGGTCAAGCTGGTTAAACTCATAGTCCCCTCATCCATTCAGGCTTAAGATCAACCTCGCCTCGCAAAGCCGCGTCGATGAGTTCAAGGATTTTTTTTCGGTCTTTGGGCATTCTTGCTTTTATGGGCAGATAATTGGAGGCGTGATTGGCCATAAAAAGTCCACTCTTTAAATGGGTATGTTTAAACATTTCTCGCAATTCTAAGAGAAGTTCACGGGTGTCAGGAAGTTCGAATCTGCCTGTTCTACAATCTTCATCCAGGGGAGTACCTGGCAGAAGCATCACCGTGAGGGCCCCCACGTAATGTGGATCCATAGCGGTGAGAAGTTCTCCCGTCGCTCTGGCGTGCCTGAGCGAGTCTGAGCGTCCGGCGATTCCCAGCAGTACTGTTACCGAAAGCTTTATTCCAGCTTTTATCACCCGCCTTCCTTGCTCGATGAGGTTTTCTGCACTCGTGCCCTTGCAAACTTTCTTGAGGGTTTCATCATCGCCACTCTCCACTCCCAAATAAAGAATACCAAGTCCTTTTTCCTGCAGCTGAGCCAACTGGTCGTCACTTTTCATTTTGATGCTCTTGGCATTGCCGTAGGCCCCCACCCTTCTCACCCAGGGAAGGTGTTCCTGAATCGTGTCCAATATCCACATCAGTTTGCCTTGGGGGATTATCAAGGCATCACCATCCATGAGGAAGAGTCGATGTTGGTTGTGCATGTATTTGGAGGCAAACAAGATATCTGCCAGTATCGTATCGTCATCCTTGATGGTGAACCCTTTGTCCTTGTATGTTCCACAAAAGGTACACTTGTTATGTGAGCACCCAAGTGTCACCTGGAGGAGGATACTCATTGCTTCGCTAGGTGGCCGAATAATAGTTCCTTGGTAGTGCATTCCCTCGGATGCATGCATGTCCAACTCTCATCCTTCTTGAATCATCAGCTCTTAGCCATCAGCATTCAACATTTCCCTAATTTATCGACTGCACTCCATGCGCAAAGCGAGAAACTGAAAGCTGACCTCTGAGCACTTACCTGGTATATTAGGCCTTTCGGTCTTTTTTGGGAAGACTTTTCAGAGGAGACCTTTCTCACACTACTCTCGATTTCTCAAGCAGAACATAGGTACAGGAACTGAGCAACCTCTCGTGAAAGATTCCATCCCTCATCCGATAGAATTGACGAAAAAATCCCGAATTCTCGTATTGATAGCTGCCCTTTTGGCAGTCTTCTTGGGTGCCCTTGATGCCCTCATCATTGGGGCGGCAATGCCTACCATAGTCGCCGACCTAGGAGAGCTTGAACTCTATAGCTGGGTATTTTCAGCCTACATGCTAACCAGAACCATTGCCTTGCCCCTCTTCGGCAAACTTGCCGATCTCTACAGCAGCAAAAAGCTTTTTGTTCTCGCGGTGGGAGCTTTTCTGATTGGCTCTGTTTTCGCCGGCATGGTCAATAGCATGCCACAACTCGTGTTCCTGCGCGCCCTCCAGGGAATCGGTGCAGGCGGCAATTTTGCCCTCGCCTACATCGTGGTTTCGGAGGTATCTGCTCCGGAAGAGCGTGGTAGAATGATGGGCCTTATCAGCTTTGTCTGGGGAGTTTCAAGTGTTATGGGCCCTTTGCTGGGAGGCCTTATTGTCACCTATTTGACCTGGCCCTGGGTCTTTTACATTAATGTCCCCGTTGGCAGCTTGGCAGTTTTCTTCATTGTGCGGTATTTCCAGGAATCACGCCCCAAAAAAACAGGCGCCACAGTTGACTACCTCGGCGCCCTCACTCTGACCACCTGTATACTTTCATTATTATTCGCTTTTCTTCTGCTCGGAGAAGCTCGCTCTTGGTACACTCCGGAGCTACTTGGTCTGTTTTTTCTTGCGGTTGTGGCCGGCGCTATCTTCTGGTACGCAGAGCGGCGGGCCTCAGAACCAATCCTCCCCTTGCATTTTTTCCAGATTCCAGGGTTCACCTTCTCCAATGGCACTGCTTTTTTCAGCAGTTTTGCCATATTCTCCCTGCTGGCATTCCTTCCCCTTTTCATCCAAGGCACCTTGGGAAGAACTGCCGCTGAATTGGGTCTTGTCATGGTTCCCCTCAGTTTGGGGTGGTCGGCAGGTGCCCTGGCATGTGGCCTCGTTGTGAACAGACTAGGAGAGAAACTGATAGGTGGGGCCGGGGCTATCCTCATGTGCATCAGCATTGCTCTGACCCTGACCTTCGATGCCACCACTGGCCTGCTCTACTTTAGCGTAGTAGTTTGCCCAATTGGCATTGGCATGGGTTTTGTTTCGGTGGCCACTTTGATAAAAGTGCAGAACAGCTTGGATGAGAGTGACTTGGGAGTTGCCACTTCATCTCAGCAGTTTGCCAGAACCCTGGGTGGTACCATCGGCATTGGAATTTCCGGAGCCTTGGTGTCTCATTACCTCGACAAGGCCATTAATGGCCTTATGAATTCACCGTTCGCTCTGGAGATTCCACCAGAGCTGGCAGCCAAGCTCTCCCACAATCTTCAAGAATTTCTGCAGCCGGAGATGGCAGGGGCACTATCTTCCACGGCCCTCGATGCCATCCGGGAATCCATCGGCAAGGGTGTAGAGGCTGTATTCTGGACGGCGTTGCTGGTATCCTTCATCAGTATTATCATGTGTGCAATGATGCCAGGAAGGAACGTTAAATCGTGATACCTACAGAGAACGAATGCTATGCCCTGATGGACCAGTACCAGATGTTGGACAACATCAGAGAGCACAGCATGGTGGTTGCAGAGACCGTAAAAGCAATCTCTTCGGGTCTTGTTCATTCCGGGATCAAGATTTCTGTTTCGAAAGCGGTGGCAGGTGCCTTGCTACACGACATCGCCAAAACTCAGTGTATTCAGAGCGGTGGTGATCACGCCTCTGTTGGTAGAGAGATATGTCTGCAACACCAGTTTGATGAAATCGCTGATATTGTGGGCGAGCACGTCTGGCTAAAAGATTATTCCCTTGATAGCGTATATTCCGAGAAGGAAGTTGTCTATTATGCCGACAAGAGGATCCTGCATACCTCTGTGGTCACCCTGGCAGAGCGGATGCACGACATCATAGAGCGCTATGGAAGAAATGATTCCAGACTCGCCGAACGAGTGCGGATGAATTTCACTGTGTGCAAAGGTGTTGAAAAGAAACTATTTTCGCAACTTGATTTTAGGCCTGAAGACCTGGCCAGGATGATTGTATAGAGGGTTTCAGGTGTCGGGTGTCAGGAGCAACAGGCAGAG
>JAJDNL010000132.1 GCA_022340745.1 Deltaproteobacteria bacterium | reverse complement strand
CACTGGGCTATACAAGGTTTTGTCAATGATATCCCATCGGGGCGGTTGCGCTGCCGATAAATCAAACAACCTGTCGGCCTTGTATATTTGCCTCAGTTCTCCTCGTTTGAAGTCCTCCACCATCTGGGGCCATACTTTTTCCCCTTCTCCTATCGCAACCGCATCGCAGTGCTGCAGAGCTTCATCCGGAAGGGCTGACACGTGCATGCCTCCCATCACAACCGCCTTTCCCCTGCGCTTAAACTCATCAGCGATCTCATATGCCCGGGTGGCAAGTGGGGTCATCACGGTGATCCCGACAAGATCCACGTCTTCTTCGAAATCCACCGAACGAATGCGCTCGTCAACCATCTTGACTTCACAGTCTGCCGGAGTGTAGGCGGCAACAGTAGGTAATCCCAAAAATGGGAGCTTAAAGAAAAATTCCGCCCCGAGAATTTTCTTCAGACCAATGGGAGAGATCAATAATATTTTCAACGACATTGGCACAATCCAACTAAGAGTTACCTATTCTCGCCCGGATGTTGCATGAATCCGGGCGAAAATGTTGAGCCGCGGTATTATAATCCAGATCGCTCACGAAAAAAAAGCGTCTCCCCACCATCGCCCGGTCGATACTGGCAGGGGACGGAGGAGTGTTGACAGCTGCTGTCATTTACACTATCAAAGGGAGTGGTTAAGGTCTATGGAAATTAACGAGTTATCCAGAGTGCAACCGAGCACCGCCTGGAAAAATTGCGCACCACATGCAAGCAAGCGAATCATAACGACACGGTGAAAATGCTACAGCTCGCCCTGGTGAATAGGGTTCCCGTAGGGAAATTCAACAGGGCGAGCGCATTTCCCGTAGCTTGTCGAAGCGAAGCGGAGATCCCGCTTCAGCGGGGCTGCGGGGTTAGCGAGCGAACTACAATAAAGTGGAATCATTTCTTTACATTTCGAAGATTCCCTGTCCCGCTTTAGCGGGACTGCAGGGAGCTTCAATTTTCTGATTTTCATACCAGATACTTGAACACTCCAGATCTCGAGAGTGTCCTTAAACTTTGATGGATTATGCGCAAACATTTTCTAGACAAACCATTCTGGTATCTGCAGGCACTGAAGACGGTTCAGTCCCTGCCAACACCAATCACCTATGGGCTGGCGCGTCTGGTTGCTGCCCTGGCTTTTTTCTTTTCACCACGAGACCGGCGCCACGTTTCACAAAATCTGGATGTTATCTTTAATGGACATCAGCCGCCTGCAGGACAGCGTCTCCTTCTTTGGAGATTTTTCCAAAACTACGGCATATACATAGCCGATTTCTTCCGCCTCCTTGGTATGAACCTGGAGGAAAGCCGAGCATTTGCTCGGCTTTACGAAGGACGACACCATCTCGATGAAGCTTTGGCCAAAGGCAGGGGTGCAGTGCTCCTGACCGCTCATATTGGTCACTGGGAAATTGGCGGCTTGGGATTGAGAGCCATGGGCTATCCGGTGAACGTGGTTGCCATCAAACACAACACCCTATTCACCAATACCCTTGTCAATGTGATGCGAGCACGCCACGGCATCCGCATTATTGAAGTGGAGGAGTCAACCTTCGGCGCCATTGAATTGGTCAAAGCCCTGGACCGGAATGAATTGGTGGCAGTTTTAGGCGACAAACCGTTTTCCGAAAGGTCGGAGGTCACGACTTTTTTCGGTCATCCGGTGCAGCTGCCAGTGGGACCGGTGCTCCTGGCCATGGCTGCCCGCGCGCCGATCATTCCCGCCTTTTCGGTGATGGAGGCGCCTGGACGCTACCGGGGCATCATCGAGCCCCCTCTTGAACTCCATTATGGCCCAGACCGGAGCGAGGCGCTGCAACATAACCTGTTACAAGTGGCAAGGGTGTTTGAACGATACATCCGCCTCTACCCAGACCAATGGTATGTGGTGGAGCCAATATGAGAATTGCAGATTGAAGAATGCAGATCTCAGATTCGAAATCCGGGAACTTTTAACATGATGTGGAATTACAAACTTACAATCTGCAATCTTAAATCTGCAATCTTAAATTTTAGAAGGTTGACCTTTGTCCTCAGCATTGGGTTGATCCTGCATGGTAGTACATTCCTTCCTTTCCAAGAGGCAGGTGCGGGATCTCAATTAACCGTAGCCGAAGTTCTGGAACGACTTCAGGCTAAAGCAGAGACCTTACAAAGTTTGCAAGGGAATTTTGAACAACGGAAATTCACCCGGCTTTTGATAACCCCTATGGAGTCGGAGGGTCGACTCTTCTGGCAGCCACCAGGCCATTTGCGCTGGGAGGTGATTCAGCCTGCCCCTCTCACCCTGGTAGCTCAGGGTGAGAGCATTCTGCTTCTTTATCCTGATCTCAAGAAGGCTAGTCTTTACCGCCAACCATTTGGGGGAGGCCTGTTGGAACGAATCACTGGTGCGACTGATGATCCGGAAGCGTTCCAGCGCCAATACCGCATCCAGGTCGCACTGGTAGCTCAGGGGGGTAGTGGTAGATGGATTCAAATGACCATGGAGCCAAAGTCCGCCAGACGGGCCCGTTATTTCAAGCGGTTGGAGATTAAGATTGATCCCAACACCTGGTTGCCTGAAGAAATTTCCATCCAAGAGTCCAGTAAGGACTGGACTGTGATTTACCTTTCAAACCTACAGGAAAATACTGAACTCCCAGATGGATTGTTCAGCGTTCAGCCACCAAAAGACTTCCACCTGCAAAAATACCAAGGTGGGGGTCGGCCATGAGAACGTGTAGTTTTTTGTTTCCGGGCCAAGGTGCTCAGTACGTGGGAATGGGACGTGATCTAGTTGAGCGATTTTCCGAGGCTCTCGCTTTGCTGGGACGGGCCGAGTCCCTTCTAGGGCTGCCCTTGCGAGAAGTCATGTTCTCCGGCCCTGAAGAAAGACTCAATGAGGATTTCATCTCCCAAGTATCAGTCTACACCGTAAGCTGTATGGTGGCTGACATCCTCGCAACCAAGTCCATTAGAGCCACCACCTTTGCTCCGTATAGTTCAGGCATCTATGCAGCTGCCTATGCCGCCGGAGTTGTGGATTTTGAAACAGGGCTCGCCCTCATGCAGGAAGCGGATCACTGTATCCATGCGGCCAATATCCCTGGCGGTATGGGTGTGGTGCTTGGTCTATCCCTTGCAGAGGTAGAGGGTTTGTGCGACCGGGTGCCGGGTGTGGTGGAAGTGAGCATCGTTAACACCAACCACCAGATCATTGTCTCCGGAGAGAGAGCGGCAGTAGACGAACTTCTGAGACGAACAGTGGATGCCGGGGCTCTGAAGGCGGATTGGCTGCCTGCGCTGGCACCCTATCACTGCAGTCTACTGGCACCAGCCGACAAATGCTTGGCCAAGAAGATTGCCGAGAAAACTATGAACGAGCCCCACACCACCATTATTTCTTATGTTGATCACAAGCCTTTGGAGAGCGCTGTCAAGGTGGCAGAGTTGCTTGCCGTTCAACTCCGCAGCAAGGTGGGTTGGGTGGGGGTGGTAGAAGAATTGGTCCGCCAGAATCTGGCACCCATGATTGAAATAGGACCCGGCCAGATGCTGGGTCGCTCCGTCCGATGGATACACCGTCAGGCTCAGGTTCGATCCACCGAAACAGCGGCTGCCTTAGATGATGTTGTCGAGATTCTGAGAAACGGGCAGTGACGAGTTCTTGTAGGCGATTCTCTCTAAACTGTTGCCGGGTAGAGAACCACCGTTTTCTTGAACCGAGTATTTAGGCGAATAACAACGTATATGAAAATACACCAACCAAGGATATATATCAGCCTGGTGCTCATCTTTTGTCTGCTGACGGTCTTCTCCTGCGCTCGAGATAAAATGACTGTCACAGGCGCCGAGTATGAGTTTGGCAAGAACAAGATAAATGATACCCACTATGATTGGAAGGAGATCAGGGGGAATCACTTTCGAATCATCTATCCGGTCGCATTGCGGCAACGCGCTCTTGACGTAGCTCGAATCTACCATACTCACCTGGAGTCCATCAGCCAGAATCTGGAAATTCACTTGGATCGCGATGTTCCCGTATTTCTCTACCCCTCTCAAAACGAGTATGAGACCACCAACGTCGTTACCGGATTGGTGCGGGGAAGTGGTGGTTTCACTGAATTTTTCAAAGAAAGAGTTGTTTTTCCGGTTCAAAGTAATGATAAACGTTTAGAGCGTCTGGCTCTCCACGAAGCTACGCATGCCGTCCAGCTCAACTATCTGCTGAAAAGTCGCTACCGCTCCCTGCAAATCATTCTAACCGGCGTGTTATCTCCTCTGTGGTTCATGGAAGGGGTTGCCCAATACGAGTCAAAGTTTTGGGACTCCATGCCGGCCATGTATGTCCGTGACGCCGTCATGGACCATAGTCTCATTCCCCTGAATCAACTGCGTGGTTTCAGTCATCTTCCCCCGCATCAGATCCGGTTGGCATATGATCAAAGCGGGCTTTTCATTCAATTCCTGGTTGATACCCACGGCCAAGAGTCTATTGCCCGCCTCCTTAGATTGATCAAGAATAGGTTGAATGTCCGTGCAGCTCTCCAGCAGGTTACCGGCAAGGACATCTGGACCCTAGAGCGGAACAGGAGAGAGTATGCCGATAAAAAGCTCCGGGTGGGCGGGTCCGGGTGGCAAGATCCAATGGCCCAAACACAGTTGCTTACGGCCAACAAGGGGTGGAATTTCTTCCCGGTATACAGCCCCGATGGCAGTCGCATTGCCTTCCTCTCCGACTGGGAGAATGAGGCATTTGATTTCTCGCTCTATCTTCTGGAAAGGTCCACTGGCAGGGTGTCCAGATTAATAGAGCGGTTTGTGGAGGTTTCTCCTCTGAGCTGGTCTCAGGATGGTACTCGTTTGGTTTTCGTCAGTGATAAAGAGAATCGCAGTGATCTTTTCATTTACGATTTCAAGCGCAACAAATCAGAGCGGATCAAGCAGGAACTTCGAGTAAACAGTTTTCCATCCTTTCTCCCAGGAGATACGGAGGTTGGTTTCGTAGCGAGCGTCAATGGTTATGCTGACATTTACAAAATCGATTTGCAGGATGGCACGCTAACCCCTTTGACCCAGACCATCAACGACGAAGCCTATCCACACTGGTCAGCAGACGGGAAATTCTTGGTCTATTCCAGAGAGTACCAGAAACAGTTTGATCTGGTACTCAAAGACCTTAGCAGTGGTGAAGAAACCCGTCTCACCAACACGCCTTATGATGAAATCTGGCCCGTATTTTTGCCTGAAGAAAAAACGATTATCTACGTTTCCGACCAGAGCTCCATTTTCAACTTGCACCTGCTGGATGTGCAGAGCGGTTCCAGCCAGCGTCTGTCTCAGGTTATTGGCGGAATTTTCTCCCCCCGGATCAGCCCGGATGGGAAAAGGATTCTCTTCACCTACTATCGCCACGGACAGTACAGAATTTTTGAAGGGTCCATGCCGAGCTTGGAACCGGGAGTCGAAAATGTCGGTAGGCCTTGACGACTGCCGGAGTGGAACCGGCAAAACTCAAGGTCCGAAGCCTCAGGGGCCAAGGAGCTTGGTGGTTTTAGTAGTGGTGGTCCTGTTGCCCCTTTTGCCGCTGTCTTTATCGTGGGCTCAAACATATGAAGAACAAGAGTATCATGACAGTTTTTCCACTGATTTCTTTTTTCCCTACCTCGACTACAACGAAAAAGATGGGGTAATCCCCGGCCTTGAGTGGGAAGGCAGCGATTTCACCGGAGATCATCGGCTCAGTTTTCGTGGTGGTATCGGCACCAAGAGTGGAAAAGAGCAACTGCAGGGGGGCTATACTTACCTCGGCTGGTATCCTGCTATCGGCTTAAACCTTTTCGACAAGAACACCTATTTCGGGGACCCGGACGATTCAGGTGTGGATAAGGACAACTGGCGCCGAGAGGTGGGTGGCAGTCTCACCTTCAGTTTTCCGCTGGATTTGTACCACAGGATTGTCCCCGGATATGAGATTTCATGGGTGGATTTACCTGACGAAACCGAGAGATTACAAGGCATCTTATTAAGTTTGGTTCGTGATACAGCCGATTACTACATTATGGAGATTATAGCCGGCAGTCAAGTGAACCTCACCGCCAAGTATGGCAACGAGGCCCTGGGAAGTGAGCGTAGCTTTCAAAGTTACGCCGGAGATTTGAGATTTTACACCAACCTGGACATGAGAGAATATTTCGGAGCCGGGCAGAGGCTGGTGACCTCACTGCGCCTTCATGGCGGCGTCAAGAAGGATGATCCCAGGTTGTTCGTTTTGGGAGGCGAGGATAGTTTGCGGGGCTACGATTTCAACGAGTTTTCTGGCGAGATGATGTGGGCCGCCAGCCTGGAATTTCGTTATCCTTTCTTGGTCATTGACCGAACTACCACCGCTTGGGACTTCTTTCATTTCCAGCAGTTGCTCGCCCTGACCTTTGTGGACAGCGGCCAAATCTGGCGAGACTATCAGGACAGTAGTTCAATCTCGGGCGCGGAGGTTGGTGTGGGTGGTGGCGTTCGACTGCAGATGTTCTTCTTTGGCAAGATCCCCTTCACGGTGGGCTTCGATGTGGCCCAAAGCGTCACCGACACCGAGCGTGATCCGAAAGTATATCTGGTGCTCAGGCTAGGGGGCTAGCCCACAGAGGGCCTTAAGGGTCTTGCCTTCATGCGGAGGTTTGTTAGAGTAGGGTTTCAGGTGTCGGGTGTCAGGTGTCAGGAAAGAAAAACAAACAATCTGAAACCTGAACACTGAAACCTGAAACCTTTACTTATGCTATGAAACTCTGACCCCGGCAATACTGGAAAGGACAAGGTTGCGAGGCTTCTCATGAAAGCTCGTTGTTGGCTGAAACCTGGGTTCGCCACCTGCTTGTTCGGTTCGTTGATAATTGCCGCGCTCCTGATGGCGTTGTTAAGCAGCAGTGCAGGAGCTGGAGATGGTGATCCCAAGGTAATAATCCTTGAATTGCATGGAATGAAAAAGGGAACTCTAGACGAAAGCCTAGAGGGATTGCCGAATTTTCAAGAGATGCTCAAGGGGTCCAATAACGATCAACCCTATGTTTACCTACCCCGGGTTTTCACCACCATCCCGGCCGCCTCCCAACCGGCTGTAACCTCCATGTATACGGGACTCTATCCTCAGCACACCGGGGTGGTTTCCACCATTTGGTTCGACCGGACCACATACGAGATCCGCACCCTCATCTCCTTCTCGCAAAACCGAATGAACTCTATTCTGACAACCAACGGGGTTAAGACCCTGTTTGATTACGTGGGGGAGGCAGATAAACACTCCCTGACCACGATGCTCATGCTGACCAAAGGATCCGATTGGTCAGTAAACTCTGGCGGATTTTTCTGGGGTAATGCCTCGGCCGTTAATGTTTTTCGCAATGGAAAATGGTTCCCAAACAGTCACTATGTGGACAACAGAACCCTCGACGGCTTCTTGACTGGTCACATATTGTCTTATCGCGAGAGTCTAGAGGGTATTTATAAATATCACTCAATTGTCCCCGATGTAATGGTAGTGCAACTGTTGGGTACAGACCTGTTTTCCCACTTTCCCGTGGGTGGTTTTAGAGAACGTCAAGCCTCAATGCACGAAATTCAAAAACATTACGCCAAAACAGTGTTGGACCCATTGATGGGCAGATTAATCCAGACTCTTAAAAAAATCGGGGTCTACCAGGATACCATCTTCCTCCTGGTCTCTGAGCACGGTTTTTTGCGTATCCAGGAACATATACCAGACGACACTCTGCATCACAGTCTGCGCGGCCATTTTAAACTACCCGGTTGGAATAGAAGCAACCGCCGGGCCAACGCCGTCATTATGCTCGGTGCTTGCACCAAGGAGATTTATCTCAAGAACCGACAATCCAGAAAATGGATGGATCCACCCCGTTTGCTATCAGATGTTAAGCCAGCACTGGACCTCATCCTTGCCAACCCGGATGTGCAAACATCTCTCAATGCTCTAGTGATACGGAAGTATCCGGGAGAACGAAGCGAGGGCGTGGTGGAAAACGGACAGTGGTGGCTCTTCGACTGGCAAGGCTATCAGGCCAGCTCCGGTGACGATCTGGCATTCCGCCGGGCCCTCCGACCCTTAGGTGAACTTGCAGATCATTTTGAACTGGGTGAATATCTGGTTCAGGGACTGAGACGGCAATACACCAGAGAAACAGCTCCCGATATCAAACTCATTAACAAGAGAGGATATTATTTTGAACGCGACTTCGGCAAATATGGCCACCACGGCAGTTACTACCCTGACGACTGCATTGTCTCCTTTTGGGTGGCTGGCCCCGGTTTGTCTCGAATCATCCCAGGTCGCCACACCCTCAAAACCACGGCTTCAACCCTCGATGTGGTTCCCATGGTGACCTATCTGCTGGGTATACCCACCCCCCCGGGACTCGATGGAACGAATCCACTAGCAAACTTGCAGTCCAATACCGACCAATAAATAGGTTTGGTGTTCAGGTGTCAGGTGTCAGGTGTCAGAAAAAAGAAACATGAAGCCTGGGGACTGAACACTGAGACCTTCAGTCATTGAGATTTGTTATTTGCTCTTTGGAATTTGCGCCATGCGCTATGCTCTATGCGCTATGCGTCCTCTACAACGGACAATGGACCACTTACAAGAGAGCGCTCCAGTTTGACATAAAGCCATACCGTTTCTATAATCTCCTGCCAATACTAGACTGGATATGAATTCCCTTTAACACTTTAAAAAAAGGAGACTGATCCATGTGGAAAGGGAATAGGATACTGCTGGCGCTGTGCGCACTTATCATGGCAATGATGATTTGTGGAGGGATATCAACCCTTTCGGCCCAAACCATTACCTGGGCGGAGCGCCCTTTGCTGAATTGGGAACAAGACGCTCTACAAACCTTTAACAGAAACAATTATGACAAAGTCATCGACCTGGCCCAAAATCAGGGAAATGACCCCAATGGCAACGCGCCTTTACTGATTTACTACGGCCACGCTCAGAAGTATTATCTGGAGCGGGATCGGGCCTCTGCCGTTTACTACAAACAACAGTACCAAATCACCCTCAATCGCCTCTCTGGGGCGAATTTAACGGTACTTACCCGACTGGTTTCCTCAGCGCAGACCTCTTGGAACAAGAAGATTAACAAGAAGTTTCTGGATGCAGCCTTTGAAAGGGCAGCAACTGAGGAGTATTTGGGTGCCGTCCTTTTTTATCTGGAAAGCTCAAACCCGGAAGTGGCCAAGGGGGCTATTGGAGCTCTGCGCTCTATCTTGCAGGAAAAACGCAATATCGTCATGAACGGCGGCACCTTGAGTAATTTTGATCGTGCCTGGATGAGCTCTGACCGTCTATTGAAGCTTCTGGTGAGAAAGGCTGGCGAAACCTCCAGTCCCGTCACCGGTTTTATGTCGAAACTACCGGCTTTTGCCCGCAAGAAAGTAATGGGAGGTGCTCCTGCCTGCTTAGCTCTTATAGAGGATCCCGCCCTCCCTCTGTTGCGCCAAGCTGCCAGTATGGGGAATGCCAATGCGGCTGCAGCAATCCAACTCATTGAGGATGCCAGGGGGGCCCGTCTTGCCAGGTATCCCAACAGTACCTGGTATAGTGCCACAGGTTCTTAACCCAGATTCTTCTTAAAGCTGTGTGGTTTTAAGAATAATCCGCCCGCAGTGGATGCGACCGAGCCTATCGGCAGTGAGACTTGTCGACGAGACTTGTCGACGAGCTCAAGTCGTGTCGCTCAAGTCGTGTCGCTCAAGACCGAACTGTTCACTGCCGGAGCTTACCTGAAAGTTGATAACGTTCTTATCGGAAACCTTTTCTAAGTCCTCGTGTCTATAGTCCATATACTTGATGAATTACGGTCTGGCGACAGTGATTCATCAAATACCGAGTATAGATAATGCTTTTCATATGCAGCCGAACATGTTATAAAGACTGGGTAATATTACTAAAGAACAGATGAGGAGGCACAGGAATTAATGCCTACGCCCGCGAAGGAATTACACAAAGAGTTGAGATACGGCAATGTTAACGCCCATCGCTATTTTGACTGTCCCCACTATCAGAAGTGTCTGGAGGAGGCGGTGAAGAAGTACTGGGTGAGTTTTTCATGTCGCAACTGTTCAGAATTTAAAGAATATAAGAAAATGCAAGGCGCCACGAAAGTGCGCTAGGTACGAACCCCCGCCTCGGAAGCGGTTTCGCCGGGGCATGTTTGACCAGCCGCCCGAGATTTAATCGCCACACCTCCATTGCCCGGATGTTTCATGAATTGCTGTCGCGAGACCGTGAAGATGGACGTACCACCGGGAAACCGCAGGGTGTTGGACCCGAGGCGTACCTGAACGGTACGTCGCAGGGTACGACACCCGAGGACACCCGGAAGGACGGCCATATCCGTGGTCGCAGCAAGTAATTCATGAAACATCCGGGCGAGCTCTGCTACTGGGATGAAAAGGACATCTGTAAACTTATAAGGTTATGCTTTTGAGCAGCTGCTTGTGGTTTGTCCCCATGACATGAGACGGCAGGAGGTGACAAGAACTGTCAGAAGCCCTCAACCAGCTTTGTGGCCTAGGGTCGTGTTGCTCGTCAGCTTGAGGGGAAAAACCGAACAGCTCTAAGTGTGTGGCATTTCAAGCATTATCTACGTGACTTAACACACTGTTCTGGGCCATTTGGGCCTTGATTCGAGAGTTGGCATTTTAATTGCTTGTTCGGGGGCATAACGTGGATTTTGCCATCTGAGGTTGCTGTGGTTTGCAGCTCGGGGAGGGGATGTAGACAATCGTGAACCAGGGATATCCGCATCGTGTGAAGGTTGGAGGATTCGCCCATGATATTCAAGAGACCTAAATCAGCCATTTCTGACCAACGGGGTTTTACCATGGTGGAGCTTCTGATGGTTATCGCCATTCTGGGCATGCTTGCTGCCATCGCTGTGCAGCAGCTCAGTATCAATCGCACGAAATCCTTTGATACTCAAGCAAAAGCCATGATTAGAAACGTTCTTACCGTCGCCGCCATTGATATACCTCAGGGTGGCGACTCTGCAGGCCAGGGTGGCAGCCTGGCGGGCGTCGGCTACCCTGACGTCGAAGTGCCTGCTAACGTCTACTGGAGCGTCGATAACGACGGCGCCGATAGGTGGAGGTTCTATTTTGCCCACCCATCGGGTCTTCTGGGCTATTATTTCTGGGTTCCTGGTGATACATATAGTGGCTCTCTTGATACCGATGGCTCTGGCAACCGCTCCGATAAGCTCGTCTGGGCCCCAGATGCGGGCTCATACCGCTTTAGCGCAAGTAGTGGTATTCTGCCATAGCCAGCAGATTAGTACCGTCTCGATTGGAGCACCGCCAGCCGTTTAAAACCGTAATGAATCGAAAAAATATAACGTCTCTGCAAGCCGAAGCCTTTCTTGCTTATTCCCTGCCACTATGCTTGATTTTTGGTCTCCCATCCAATCTCACCGCATATTTATTTATAACGTGTCTCCATGACTTGCATAATTTTTGCATCTACGATATATACAAGCCATTCTTGCCTTAACTGCATAGTCCATAGCCTAGGGGAGCGGCATGAAAGACAAAAAAACCATCGTTCTTGCTGTAGTACTTTTGCTGTTGGTGGGCGTCTATATTTACTATAACCAAAATATCCAAAAAGAGACCAAACCCACGGGCAACCGGGTGGACATCGCCCAGATCGATCCTGACTTTCAGTTGAAAGTTGATGTCAGCAAGGCTATCAGGCAATATATACAGGAAAACGGAGACGCTCCCGCTAGCTTCGCTAAATTGCAGGGAAAATACCTGGATGCAAAAACCTACAAGCTGGCCCAGGAGAGAAATGTACAATACAAGTACGTCGGCAATAAGGCTTACAGATTCAGCCTACCGTCTAAGGGCGGTCCAGTTAAGGTTGCCAAGGGGCCGGGAACTCAACCTCAACCGGGAGCTCCCGCTTCATCTACAGGTTCGGCATCCACCACTCCTTCCAGCAAGCTCGCCACCATAGAGACCGGTTGGAAATATGATCCCACTGGCAAGCCGGATCCGTTCAAATCTTTTATTCTAGCGGCAGCGGCCCAGGAGGAAACAGCTCCCAAAGTAGTCCGTCGTCAGCTTACGCCTCTGCAAAAGATGCCTCTGAGTGAGATCGAGTCTGGCCTCAAAGCAATCATTTGGGGTCAGCTCGGCAACAAAGCATTGGTGGAAGATGCAACTGGTAAGGGTTACGTGGTCCAAGAGGGCACCTATGTGGGTCAGAATGACGGCATCGTCAAAAAGATATATGAAGATAGGATAGTGGTGGAGGAGTACAGACGAGACCCTGCCAAAGATCGATTGGAACCAACTGAGGTGGTCCTAAAGCTGAAGAAGGTTGAGGCCGAAGAATAGCTCGGCCAAGACAAACGTTTAGGATTAATAAGCAGAGCAGCTCCCCCTATCTGCCGCTCCAACAAGCATATTCCAAACCCCACCAGCTGTGAACCCATGCAAACATACATGGTGCTTGCGCCCACCGTTGCACCTTTGCTGGATTATGATCCCGATGAAACTCTATCTGTCGTTGCTGCACGATCCTTCAAAGAATTGGAAACGTTTTTCGAAGGTCAATAACTCGTATGGTTTCAAACACAGAACCCTTTTGCTAAGATACAGTGGTCAACTGTCCGGCTTGAAATCTGAGCTTCAAGATGTTACAGGCAGATTGCGTTGACGGAGCATGCATGACAACTTCCGAATTGGATGGTGAAGAAAGAGCAATGGTCGAAGAGATAACGGCCATGCTGCCTCACTTCGAAAAGTCTCGAGGAAACCTCATTCCCATTCTCCAGTCTATCCAAGAGAAGCATGCCTACCTGTCCGGGGCTGCCATGGAGATGGTCGCAGAGCACCTGTCCATCTCTCCCAGCGAGGTGTATGGGGTTGCCACTTTTTACAACCAGTTTCGCTTTCACCCGCCCGGCAAGCACCAGTTCAAAGTGTGCCTGGGTACCGCTTGCCACGTGGCCGGTGGGGACATCATTCTGGAGAATTTTGAACGTAAGTTGGGGATAAAGGACGGGGAAACCACCCCTGACCGCGAGTACAGCATCGAAAGGGTAGCCTGCGTGGGATGCTGTGCCTTGGCCCCGGTTGCTGTAATTGACGACACCGTCGAAGGCCACATCCAGCCAAGTAGAGTGGAGGGCATTTTCGTGCAATTTCAGGTTGAAAGAGAACGTGAGGAAAGGGAAAAAGCAGAAAGGGAATCCGGTGAGTAGGGTCGACGTCAAAAGACATTTTGCACCCATCCAACGAAAAGCGGCCCAGCGGACTGAGGAGAGAAAAACCGACTCCATTCCTACCATTTCCATCGTCATGTCCACCTGCGGCTTGGCCTCGGGGGCGGCCGAGACCAAGCAGGCCTTCGAAGAAGCTCTCTCCCGTAAGTCTATTGAGGCCCGGATCGTTCCGGTTGGCTGTCTTGGCCATTGCTATGCTGAACCCTTAGTCATAATCGATCACCCCACCTCCGGGTTTCCCCCCATCTGCTACCACAAGGTGAGCGCTGCCAGAGCACAGGTTCTGGTAGGGTCTTATTTAGAGAATGGTGATCCTGTTTTCAAATACGTTCTTGGCGCCACTGAGGAAAACGACTTGATTCCCGCGGTGATGGACTTTCCGCGCTTCAACCTGGAACAACGACTGGTAATGGAACAATGCGGTCGAATCGATCCTGATGATATCTATCAATACGTTGCCGAGGGAGGGTATGGAGGGTTGGTGAAGGCTTTGGGTTCTGATCCCGAAGAAGTGATCAGTGAAATTGAAACCTCGGGACTGAGGGGTAGAGGCGGTGCCGGTTTTCCCGCCGGTCGCAAGTGGAGACTGGCAAGAGGTGGTGGCCCGGATGAAAAAATCGTCATCTGCAACGCAGACGAAGGGGATCCCGGCGCCTACATGGATCGCACCATTCTTGAGAGTAACCCTCACCAGTTGCTGGAAGGACTGGCAATCTGTGCTTATGGAGTTGGAGCGGATACGGCCATCATTTATGTCAGGGCGGAATATCCGCTTGCCGTAAAGACCGTTCAACAAGCTATCAAGAGCGCTGAAAAACGTTCTCTTCTTGGATCCTCCATCTTGGGCACATCTTTTAATCTTGAAGTCACAGTCTTCCAGGGCTCCGGGGCCTTTGTTTGCGGCGAGGAAACCGCGCTTATCCACTCCATTGAAGGGAAGCGTGGCATGCCTCAGCACCGTCCGCCGTATCCGGTGGAAAGTGGTCTCTGGGGACGACCCACCGTAGTAAATAACGTCAAGACCCTCTCATGCGTGCCCTCCATTATGACGAGGGGAGCAGAATGGTTTCGAAGCATTGGTACCGAAAAAAGTCCCGGCACCGCCATTTTCTCTGTGGTCGGCAACGTCAATCACCCAGGGCTGGTTGAAATTGCCATGGGAACGAGCCTCCGGACGCTCATCTTTGAAGTCTGCGGTGGAATTCCCAAAAAGAAAAGCTTCAAAGCCGTACAAATCGGCGGGCCGTCCGGAGGCTGTTTGCCAGAAAGTTTTCTCGACACCCCCATTGATTTCGATTCGCTGACTGAGGCAGGGGCGATGATGGGCTCCGGCGGCATGGTGGTGATGGACGAAAACAGCTGCATGGTGGACGTGGCCCGGTATTTTCTCGACTTTACCCAAAAGGAATCATGTGGCAAATGTACGTTTTGCAGGATAGGGACCCGTCATCTTCTTGATATATTGGACCGCATCACCAAAGGCGAAGGAAAAGAAAAAGACCTGGAGCTTCTTGAAACGCTAGGCGAGGATATCAAGAGTGGGTCGCTTTGTGGCCTGGGAAAAACCGCACCCAACCCGGTGCTTACTTCACTTAGGTATTTCCTGGACGAATACCAGGCCCACGTCAAGGAAAAGCGGTGTCCGGCCCTCAAGTGTAGAGCCCTCACCGCCTTCTACATAGACCTGGAAAAGTGCGCCCGGGGATGTGACGTCTGTGTGGGCTGCTGTCCGGTGGAGGCCATTTTCACCACCACGGGAAGAAAAAAGGCGGTCGACCAAGAGCTATGTGTCAAATGCGGGGAATGTATGGTGGTCTGTCCTCCAGAATACGACGCGGTGGAAAAGGTTTCGCCGCCTGAACTGGCCCCCATTATCGAGCGCTCACCTGAGAAGAAAGAGACAAGCGACTGAGCAATTGTACCAGATCAGACTAAAGCAAGAGCAACTATGGTCAATCTGATAGTCGACGACAAAAAGATCAAGGTGGAAGAGGAAAAATCCGTTCTCCAGGCGTGTCTCGAGAACTCCATCTTTATTCCCAATATGTGTTTTATCAAGACGAGGGAGCATCCCCACGCCTCGTGCAGGCTGTGCTTTGTGGAAATCGACGGTATTGACGTCCCGGTGACCTCGTGTACGGAAAAAGTTCGTGAGGGTTTGGTGGTAAGGACTGACACTCCAGCGGTGAGACGCCTTCAACGTATGGGCTTCAAATTGCTCATGTCTGCGCACCATTGCCAGCCCAAGGTCTGTCCAGCCAAAGATGGCTGCCAATTGATCCGTACTGCCAAGCATCTCGAAGTCGGTCTGAATCCGCGGCCCTTGGAGCGATTGGAGCGGGATGTGGCAGAGGAAGTCGACCTTATTTTCTTCACCTATTATCCTTTCCGCTGTGTGCTTTGCGGCAAGTGTGTTTACATTTGTCGGCAAAGAAATGGCAACGATCCTCTGACTTTTACCAAACGGGGTTTTGACACGGTGATCGGTTTTTTTGCTAGTGGAGAGCCGCCCGATGTCTCCTGTGACCATTGCGGTGCCTGTGCCAATGCTTGCCCCACCGGTGCTCTGGTGCTCAAACCAGAGTACAGCAAAGCGGCGACAACCAACCGCTAACCATTGTGACTATTTGTAATCATCAGCCCTGATATTTCATGAAAATGCTCTAGCGAGCGCGACCCCAATCCGCAAGAGCGGACTTGGGTGAGCGAGCGAATTGCAATAAAATGGTCAAAGTACCTTACATTTCGAAGACTCCCTGCAGCGACTCGACCTGAGCTCGTCGACAGGTCAAGCTGCAGGGAGCTTCAATTGCTGTCGCGAGACCATGAAACTGGGAACCCGCTTGCGGGACTGAGCGGAGCGCAGCGAGCGCGAAGAAACTGGGAACCCGCTTGCGGGACTGAGCGGAGCGCAGCGAGCGCGAAGAAACTGGGAACCCGCTTGCGGGACTGAGCGGAGCGCAGCGAGCGCGAAGA
>JAJDNL010000124.1 GCA_022340745.1 Deltaproteobacteria bacterium | reverse complement strand
CACGCATAGTGACGCTGACCTTGTCTCCGATTGTTACCTTGCCTGAAGCGGCCATTTCCCGTTCCAGTTGCTTACGGGTGACATTCTGCCTTACCGTGATCATTAATTGTCGAGGCCTGGTGTCGATCCTCACCAGGATCTTTTTAATCTGACTGAGGTTGGAAGGATTGGTCCTCACAATGAGTTGATCACGCATGCCGCTGATTGTTCCTTCACTGCTGACAAAGGGGCGAAGAATAGGTATTACCTCCTCAGCGGTACGGTACTTTAGCGTTATCACTTCAACGGTTGTGGCCTTCACATATGCTGGAGCGGCAACCAGCAAAGTGGCAACGCACATGGCTAATAGACATCGTTTCATAGCAACCTCTCCGGTCTCTCGTGCAGTGGGGACAAGCTGCGGTAAAGTGCAAAAAGCGAACCAGAGGATAGAAAAGAATTCAGGAGCCAGGAGTCAGTAGTCAAGAGTAAACGGTAAATCGTTGAAGTCGTTCAAGTCGTTGAAACCGTTCAAATCGTACGATCGCGGCTGGAAAGCCGCTCCCACATTAGAGTCTTTGTCCTCTGTTTCTTAAATTCGCAATTCGAAATCCCACATCCCATATCTCACATCTTTTCTTTACTCTATGCTCTCTACCTATAACAATAAATGACAGCGTAGCGTCTTGACCTAATGACGCCGAAGGCATATGACGTCAAGTTATCTCACGGGACTTGTTTTAATTGAAATTGTGGTATAAGAAACTCCATTACTTAATTCTTCAAAGGGTATACAGGAAAGAAAATGATAGCTTTTTTGGATTACGGTGCCGGCAATGTCAGGAGCGTCATCAACGGTATCGAAAGTCTGGGCGAGAAGGTCAAGGTAGTCGAGACGGCTGAGGACATCCTGTCCGCCGAGAGGCTGATTTTTCCCGGGGTAGGAGCTTTCGGCAGCATGATGCAAATCCTGAATGAGAAGAACTACGTCGAACCCCTGAAATCATATCTCCAATCGGGTCGGCCGTTTCTAGGAATCTGCCTGGGGTTGCAGGCCCTGTTCGAGGGCAGCGAGGAAGCCCCCGGTGTCAAGGGTTTGGGCTTCATTCCTGGTATGGTGCGAAGGTTCGACATCAATCTTTCGGTGCCACACATCGGCTGGAACGGCCTCAATTTCAAGCAGCCCTCGCGGATTTTTACCGGGCTTCGTGGCGATGAAAAATTCTACTTTGTCCATTCCTACCATGTGGTCCCCATGGATGACGGAGCCGTTCTGACAACAACCGACTACGAGAGGGAATTCGTTAGCTCGATTCAGATAGGTAACATCATTGCCACCCAGTTCCACCCGGAAAAGAGTGGCGGTGCCGGGCTCCAGATTCTGAAGAACTTTCTCGACACCGGCGTTGAGCAAGCCAGGCCGGTCAGAGGCTTCAGGTCCACCAGGCTCGCCAAGCGTATTATCGCCTGTCTGGACGTCCGTGCAACCGACCAGGGGGATCTGGTGGTCACCAAGGGGGACCAGTACGACGTCAGGGAGAAAGGGGCTGTCAGGAATCTCGGCAAACCAGTGGAACTGGCAAGACGCTACTACCAGGAGGGAGCTGACGAGATCACCTTCCTCAATATTACTGGTTTCAGGGATTTTCCCCTGGAAGATATGCCAATGCTCGAAGTGCTGCGGCAGACTTCTGAGAATGTCTTTGTGCCGCTTACCATCGGTGGCGGAATCAGAGATTATATAGACAAGAACGGGCGGGAATACAGGGCTCTGGAGGTTGCCTCTGAATACTTCAGATCCGGGGCTGACAAGGTTTCCATCGGTAGCGATGCGGTCCTGATAGTCGAGGAGTATTTGAAAACCGGGCGAAAAACCGGCCTTAGCTCCATCGAAGAGATATCCCGGGTATACGGCAACCAGGCGGTGGTCATCTCCATTGACCCACGAAGGGTATATGTGCAGTCAGCGGATGCGGTCAGGCACCACGTAATCGAGACGGCCATCCCGGGCCCCAACGGCGAGGGGTATTGCTGGTACCAGTGTACCATCAAGGGTGGCCGAGAAGGCAGGGATCTGGACGCGGTCACCCTGGCTCAGGCCTGTGAACAATTGGGTGCGGGAGAAATCCTGCTCAATTGTATCGACAGGGACGGAACCAACCTGGGATTTGACCTGGAGCTGATCAACGCGGTGAGCGACGGTGTTTCCATTCCCGTCATTGCCTCTAGTGGTGCCGGCAATGCCGAACATTTCTACGAGGTCTTCACTGAGACCGAAGCCGAATCAGCCCTGGCAGCTGGCATATTCCACCGCAGAGAGGTTCCCATAGGGGATGTGAAAGACTATTTGAAGGGCAAGGTGGAAGTGAGACTTTGACGAAGATTTTTTTTCCAACTCTTCGTCTTGACTCTCCAGTTCTTCGCTTTTATAATCCTCCACCCTGAAGGTGATTTTAGCAAATATTTTACCACGAGTAGGAGGTAGGACCATGCTAAAGAAAAACTATTCAAAAACAGGTCGATCGTGCCGGGTTACCTTCAACCTGCCGGCAGAGGTTAACGCCGCTAGGGCATCGGTGTGCGGCGACTTTAATGAATGGAATAACACAGCTAATGACATGAAACGTAGGAAAGACGGCAGGTTCAGTACCACCATCTCCCTAAGCGCAGGCCAAACATATCGATTTAAATACTTGCTGGACGACCACCGATGGGAAAACGACTATGCTGCAGATGGCTACGCGCCAAACGACTTCGGCACAGAAGATTCCATGGTCAAGGTCTAAGGCGATTGTGAAAAGTTGTGAGGCTAGGGATCTTAGATTTTAGAATGCAGATTTTAGATTTGAAAGCTCAAAACCTCCAGGATAAGAAAGCATACACCTCGATCTGCAATCTACAATCTGCAATCATAAATCAAACAGAGATTGGCCCCGAGGACCAGGTTTGTGGTGTTGAATAGTTATGGCTTTCTCCACGGGTTGCTGCTATTATGGCGCCGGTCGCTCTTGAGCTAAGAACTCTCCGTTACATATGGGCCTGACTGCAACAATTCGCTGAGGGAATGACTATGCCGATGATCAGAAATATTTCTCGGACCAAAATTATTTTGGAGCACGTGCAGGAGGAACCACTAGCCATCGAACCAAACGAAACCGTAGAAGTACCGGCGGAAGCCCTTTCTCTTCCTTTGGTCCGCCACTATATAGAGGTCAAGCGACTTGATATAGTTCGCAAGCAAACACAACCGTCCTCTGTAATCCTCTCACGATGAGAGGCGAGCATCTCTCACTTTGCATCTCAATGTGAACGATCTTCATCACCCCGAAACACAATGAAAGGTTCGATTTCTTTTGATTCCTCACTGTCGGAGGAGGTGTGACTAAATGACTCGCAGTAGCCATCAGTGTCTCCCCAACAGGTGGTGGCTATGCTGGGAGGTGCTTCACCGGGGGAACTACTGTAGTGGCATAGAAAGCCTTGCGCTGGTACTTGTCTGATTTGGATTATGTCTTCCAGATAGACTTTCGTAACAAACTGGAAGATATCTTCATCTTTTTGGAGCTTGTTTATGAGATGATGAAATTCATCGACCGAGGCTTCAATATCATCCGCTTCGACCATACAGGTAAACCAGCCGTGCGTTGGTTCTCCTTTGTGTTCTCCATCGAATGAGAAGTGAGCAAGGTAGAGCATTGATCCCCCCTAGAATTTGGTTTTGCTATTAAACCAGACTAGTAGGAGAGTGTAACTTAGTCAAGAGTGGAGAATGCAACGGTTTCAGGTTTCAGGTGTCAGGAAAACAAATTCGTTACGCGCTCTGCGCTTTGCGCTATGCAGCAATCAATCTCAAATCTACAATCTCAAATCTACAATCCCCCCCTTCCCTTTGACAACTGCCCATGTTTTGTTGCAGACTTAGCTCAGTAACTGCCAGCTTCAGTCGAACATGGAGGTAGCGCACATGGGGTCGTCAAAATTCAACCCAGCAGAGATGTGGGAAGAGCACGTTCGGAAGTTACGGGCTATCGAATCTAAAATGGAGGAAACAGAGGTTTTTCTGGAAAGTGTAAAGGAAAAACGTGCCAGCCCCCGCATTCGCTCTCTTCTCCTGGCTTCCTATGTGCCCAGGAAGGGCGAACAACAAGAATACATAATCTCTATTGGCCGCACTCTCGACGTGAGCGAGGGCGGAGCGAAAATAGAAACACACCGCCAACTGGATAAAGGGCTGCTACTGGAATTGGAAATAGCTGTGGAAGACCAGATAATATCCGCCATGGGGGTGGTGCTGTATTCTCAGGAACTCAGGGATGGCCTCTTCGGGACTGGAATTAGTTTCACTGCCATCAATGAGGAAGCTCGCCGCTTGCTTCGATCCTGAGGGGCGATGCTTCAGCGTTCGCGACCACCTGAATTGAAGCTCCCTGTCCCGCTAAAGGGGGACTAAAGCGGGACAGTCCGCCTTCGGCGGGTCCGCGTAGCGGAATTCTACCGGGCGAGGCTGAACAATTTTCAAAACTGTAACAGAACGTCTGTAAAAAGCGAAAAGATGAAGATACCGAAGTGGTTGATAGTTGTAGCTCTGGGCCTCGGTGGATTCCTGTGGTGGTATCATGGAGGCAATCTGCCGGACTTTGTGCCTGATTGGTTACGTAGCACTACATCAGTCAACAGCCCGGATACGACAGAGTACACCTTAATCGGTGGCTTTCCCGCTGCAGTCAGTAGGGCAGAGTTCAAAAAATTGACGGCGCTCAGTCAGGGAGAAAAATCAGAAGCTATCGCAGAGCTGAGAGATCAGGGCTTGGTGTGGGAGACAATTGATGGGCAGAGGGTGCGGGTTCTCAGTAAAAAACGGGGTTCTAAAGTGGTGGAGGTACAAAACATAGGGAGTTCTGACTCATATTGGACATATGCAGATGCATTGGCGAAATAATACTGTCCAATTTAGATTGAGCCACTTGCATATAATTCTCAAGGGAGAAACTCAAAAGGAATATATATGCGCAAACCGAGCAAGGTGATGATCATAAGGGACCTCCAGGAAGGTTTGTGGCAAACAGTTGAGCCTTGGATTGATGTAGCAGCTGTCAACATCGATGCACCTGAGAAAATTATGAGGCTGGCGATTCAGAGGTTTGTTGAGGAGAAAGCCAAATATCTTGATATGGCCGAATTGGCAGACGCCCTCGATTCACTAGAGCAGACTGCGGCATTATTTCTGGAATATCTTCGTTCCAAGGGAATAGTTGGCGATCCGATAGCAGTGCAATAAACCAAATGAGAATTCCGCAGTCCGCAATCCGCATTCTGCAATCTTCAATTATCCCTCCCCTTTTGCACCACTGTGTTGATGGGGTCAAACACTTGCTTTTGGCTCATCTGACTGGGCACGTTCTGCAAATCTTTTGATCTATCGGAACTAATCTTGTATCTTTCCAAAATCCGCTGGCTGTAATGGTCGATTTTGCTTCTATCCAGGACTATTTGATGGCCGCGTTCATCAAGGATGATGTGGTATTTGCCTGCGTTATTTTCAAAAGCAGCTACCAGATCTGCCATGGTGGAGATCTTTTTACCATTCACGTAAGAAACGACCCTGTTGTCAAGATCGTGATAACCGACGTTGATCTCATCAGCGAGGACTTCTACCAGGACGATGACCTGCTTGCGATCATCTGTTCTTTTTCCATAGAGGTAGTAGTGTGTTATATCGTCCGGCGCACTAAATATCCATTTTTTACCCCAGGTCTTTAGGTAATTCAGCGTCACTGGTTCGAACAGCATTCCACCCAAGATGTAATATGTTGGGCTCACGTCATATTGTTCATGTGGCACCAATCTCGAAGAATGAAGAGGAGTAGAGAGCTTGACCGCGACATTCATGATTCTTTTCTGTCGCAATATTCTAAGCCTGATACTGTCATTCATTTGCTTCTTCTGGATTAAGTACTTCAAATGCGTTCTCTCACCTTCTCTGAACTCCACTGTTTTATCGTTTTCAACTCTTACCCCGTCAATCGCAAGGATTACGTCTCCAGATCTAAGCACGCCTCTTGCCGGGGAATCAGGGTCAATGTAACTTATCAATGCCCCGGTATCTTCTTTAGACATGCCAAATTTTAGCCTGATGTCAGGGTTCTCCATCTCTTGTGTGGATATTCCAAGTTCAGGGATGCCGTCATACTTGCCATCTGCTATATCTGTAAGAAAGTGTTTGATGACCGGGGAGGGCACCATGTAGCCAATGTTTTCCACATCTTCGCGTGACATTGCTTGAAACGCTACCCCTACCAGTTGGTCGTCTTTCATTACTGGACCGCCGCTGTTGCCTTCATTTATCGCAGCATCAATCTGGCAGGTTAACAAGTGGGCAAAACTGTGACTGTAAAGATTGTGTTCAACTCTGGAAACCACCCCTTCAGTGATGGACAACTCATCACCACCTTCGGGATAACCGTATACAGCCACTCTATCTCTGACCCGTGGGAGATCACCTATCTGAACCGGATCTACGTTCTCATAAAAGGAGTCATCATTGACTTTCAGAATAGCCAGGTCACACTTGTGTGCAACCACCTCCACTTCAGCTGTGTATCTCTTTGCATCCCCTGCTTTCCTGACTTGAATAAAGGTGTGGTCTGCCACCACATGCGCATTCGTTAAAATTCTTTTTCCATCAATAATAGTCCCGGAACCGCTGCAGCTATTTTGGCCTTTCATCTGCCATGGCCTATCGTAGTCATATGTGTTGTATACGGTGTATATTTTCACTACAGAATTTTTTACATCTTTTTTTGCCCAAGAGGCCGAAGTTACAAGGTAACTGAGAATTATTAGTAAGACGACTCTCACTATCAATTTCATTTATTCCTCCCGAAAACTCTCTCCTGTCAATGTCGCATAACACCAACGAGTGCTGCTGATGTTTCAGTTTCTGTTGTGTAAGGAGAAAGCAAGACCAGTGCCAAGCCCGAGGAGAAGACAGAAAAAAGCCTCATCGAAAGCATCTCAGCTCACCATGCCCGCTAGTATTTCAATGATATAGCACTTATTAAGGTGGAAAATACTACTCGTGGAGTAGAAAATGGCATTAGTGTTGCATTCGAAAGGTAATGACCTAAGTTTTGAACGAAAGCTTGGTTTGGTGTCCAACTCATGCTCGACAACCTGGCTGACATAAGAGAGAATTTTGAATATAGAGAAGATGCTCGCTTCGCTGGAGGCTACGCGTATTTTTGCCATCATTGTGGTATGGAATGCAATGTTGGGGAGGCGGGCTTTGGTTGCCAGGGCGGGACGATTTTGCCGATCTACATCAAGTGCCGCTATGGTTGTGGCAGGTCCTGGCACCTTCAAGTCTTTCCCACAGGGAACACAAGCATTCAGTGAGGCATGATGGCACGGTACGCTAGGTGGCCCAAGTCAGGAAAAACAGGAAGCTGCGCTGTGGTGAGGGGCGAGCACATAACGCTTGAAACCCTGACAATCAGGGTTCGGATGACAAAGGAGACCATGGAACTATTCTCCATCCCTGTTCCTGCCCGCCAACAGGAATTTCCTAGTGCAGATCACACCAAGGTGCGCGTACTGGACAATCCTTTAGAGGAAAATCTGAGAAAGTATGTTGCCTGGGGTAGATTGTAGCCGAGAAACTAGGCACTAGACAGCAAAAAGAAGGAACCAGGAGACAGGAGTCAGAATCCAGTAGTCAGCGGTAAACAGTGAACAGTAAGTCGTTGAAGTCGTTGAAACCGTTTAAATCGCAAGATCGCGGCTGAAAGCCGCTCCCACAGAATAATCTATTTTTTCTGTCCTCTGCCTAGTGCCTGGTCTTAATCGCTAGTTTTTTCTGCCTGCTGCTAGCTGCCCACTGGCAGCTTTCTTCCCCCATGCCCCATGCTCTATGCCCCATGCCTTTCCTCAATCCGAAATCCACAATCCGCAATCTATTCAATGCCCTCTGCCCCATTTTCTAGAACAGAGATGGAAATTTGGTATCGAGACCGTGAGTCGCTAGCGCAATTGCGCCCATAGCCAAACCCAAGATTACTGCCACATCTATAGCTAACTTCTTAATCTTCAATGCCCTTGATTTCATAACGAACTCTCACCTTTGTTACATAGTCGGTTCATTATCCCAAACGTTACCTCGACATAATGAAAGGATCATGCCAGATTTCATCCCTGAGCTATTTTCTCTTTATCCATCAATGGTTAGGAAGCATCGGTTGCCAGAATTAAGTGGTAAAATCTAATCCAGGACTGCCAAACATCGTCGCTTAATGCCGCTTAGGGGCAAAAGTCGACATCTGGCTAGCTATTTGGCAAATTCCTACTTGGCCTTTTCGCCAGAGCTTCCAGGGGGAAGACGAAACCGGGAATCCAGCGAACTAGTAACAACTGGATTTTATTTTGATATTTCTACATTTAAGTTTAGATCCTTGGTGGCATACGATTTGCTTATCCATGATGTAACGAGGTGAGCATACATACCTGCAGTACTTGTTACGCTGGGAAAGCTGAATCTAACACCTACATAAAGAACCAATCGGATATTGGTTCTAAACTAAAAAAAGAGATTCCAGTGCCAGCCGCAACGGTACAAGCGGGCAACAGAATGCAAAGTGCGTAGATCAGAGACGCGACAGGAATGCCGCCTCGCCATGAGAGCCACAGGAGCTATCTCCTGTGGCTCTTTTTCTTTTATTGAAGCTCCCTGCAGTCCGCCTGCGGCGGACAGGGAATCTTCGAAATGTAAGGAAGTGATTCCATTTTATTGTAGTTCGCTCGCTAACCCCGCAGCAAGACTTGTCGACAAGTTCAAGTCGAGTCGCTACGGGGAGTGCGCTCGCTGAAGCATTTTCAACATTGAAAACCCGGTCCTTGGGGCCAGGTCAGACCGCATAGAGCATAGCGCATGGCGCATAGCGTACAAACAGAGGAAGCTTTGATAATCATAGTTTTTCGCTTTGCGCTCTGCGCTTCGCGCTTTGCGTCATAAGGCGCAAGGTATAAGGAGACAGTAAGTTTTCTTTTATTGATTTTACCCTGTACCCTGAGCCTTGAGCCCTTCGCTTTCGGCAGTCCAAAACCCGGTCTCTTTATTTTCATCGGCATCATACTTGCAAAACCTGAATGCACTTAGGACGAAAAACAACGGTGAAAAAACTATTCTTGAAGATATAAGGGGGCCTGATGAAAAGACTACTGTTAATTGTCACATGTGTTCTTATTGCAGGATGTGCCGCACGTGATTTTGTGCCGTCTGGATACTCATTTAGTCCATATTCTGGAGCCAAATTTTCAGTCAATGATAGGGTTTGGGTGCATAATGCTACTCCCAGTATGGTAGAGAAAGTTGGTACGAATCTGAACTCCGATCTTAGAGACTGGGGAAAGCAATTGGCCTATGGACTGGAGCGTAGTCTAGAGTGTAGAGGTGCAAAAATTGACCGTAAGGCAAGAAAGAAAATAAGTGTACGGATAACGCATGCCGAGGTAAGAAATAAGATACTCAAATACACGGCGTCCATGGAGTGCGTGGTGTGGTTAGGAAACGGCTATTCTAAGAAAATCACCGCTTATCACAGCGCCCCAGTTAATGCAGACGCCTGTTCAGGTCTTCTGCCTGTTGTCATTGAAAGAATAATATCAAATCCTTCAGTTATCAGATATCTAAGCGCTGCCTAGGTTTATTCAAAATCGCTGTCCTAATACTTAGAGCCAGGTCAGCGTTGCATGGATTCGCCGGTAAAGATTGCGAGCTCTCTTGGAGTACTGGAGCACGTATGATTTATGATTGCAGATTGTAGATTACAGATTGAGGTGTATGAATTTCTTTACCGGGAGGTTTTGAGCTTTTAAATCTGAAATCTGCATTCTAAAATCTAAAATTACTGGGCTCCATCACTCCAGCAGACTGGCGCGAGAGCGAATTGAGCCTCTGCCTGCGGCGAATTCTTCATCCGGTTTTACAAGATTGTTACGGTTTCGAAAAACTGATCTCTGGTATCAGGAATATCTGCCTCTGTGAAGCGAAAAGTGAAACTGCCTATCTGGAAGGTATCCTCGTTGGATAGAACCACTTTGTTTACGCGCTTGCCCTTGAAGATAATGCCGCTGTCGCTCCCTAGATCCTCTACAGTCCAGGCCCCTTCCTGGAAACTAACGGTGGCGTGGTTCGGTGATACGGTTTCGTCAGGAAGCACGATAGTATTGTCGGGGTCGCTCCCAATGGTTTCTTCGCCCAGCAGAGGATAGCCTGTGCTGGGGCCCGAACCCTGGGATAAGAATAAAAATGCGTCCTTCATGACCAGATCCCCACTTCATTATCTTTTTCTCTCAGCAAATGTATAAGCAATAAAAGTGCCATTTTTATTAATTTCACTTAACCATGCGTCTTTTTAGCCTTTAGATGTGAATTGGCTGGTTCAACTGAAAGGGCAAACAAAAAGGCGGCTGATACGGGGGGGTGCGGCCCCGCATCAACCGCCATCTGATTCGCCTAGCGCGAAGCGCTTAGCGCCGAGCGCAAAAGCTTAAGGTGTCAGGTGTCAGGAATATAGCCATAGAAGCTGGTACCTGAACACTGAAACCTGAAACCTGAAACCTCTAATTTGGTGCTTGGAAGCCGGGGACCCACCCGCAGGGTGGGGTGTCCGAAGGATCAATTTGATATTTGGCAATGCTCCATCACTTCAGCAGACTTCCGCTATATTTACTCTAGCCTATCTTCCCTATCTCATTACCTTCTTCATCTACAATCGCCAGGCGGGCATATTGTCCGATCAGCCCCAAGGCATCGAAGGGTGTTTCGCAGCTGCCACCGAGAACCAACTTTCGCACTTCATCGGCCTTGTCTTGCAAGCCTTTTTGTTGAAGGGCGTCAACAACTGCCCCCAAAATCTTAAGAACTGATGTTTCTTTGATCGTCACATACTTTACTTTCGGCCTGGGGTCAGGGGCGCCGTCCGGGAGAGGCTTTTTTTTCACAGTTATCGTTTGCGTCAGGGTCCCCAGCGTATCTTGAGTCATTGGCCTTTCCAATTCTTCCGACATCTTACCCTCCAATCGTCAAGTTATTTAGGCCCCTCGACAACATCGTAGCGCGACACCATATCGTTGAAATATATAAGTGTACCATATTGTAAAAAATTGGTGGATTAGTCAATTGCTCAATTGGTCAAATCGTTCAAGTCGTTGAAATCGTTGAAACCGTTCAACTCGTAAATGGTAAGCGGTAAGCGGTTCAAAAATTGCCTGTATTACTCATTTTCTAATTCTCTAATTGGCTAATCTCTTTTCTGGCTGCTGCAATCTGCCTGCTGTCAGCTGTTTCCCTATGCCCTATGCTCTATGCTCTATGCCTCCTCAAATCCGCAATTTTCCCTCTACCTATTACAACAAATGACAGCGAAGCGTAGTGACCTAATGACGCCGAAGGCAAATGACAAGCACCAGATCTACAATCTACGATCTACCGTCTATTTTATTTTCCCCACAGCGTCGCGTATGGCTTCCTTGGCCAGGGAAGGGTCCACAGCGAGCCAGATTACCTTGGCCCCGTTCTGAAAGAAATAGTGTGCCTGGCCCATGCCAACGGCCAAATAGACCGGTCGTTGCTCGATGATCATTTTCCGAAAATGCCAGAATTGTTGTTTTTCCTGCTTCATGCCGTCGGCCATCTTCTCGATCGCTTCGGTAGCCTCTTTTGCAGAACTGTGCTCCGAAAGCCAGAGCTGCCCCCCGCCATTTTCAGCCACATAGGTACCAATGTATCCCCGCAGGAAGCTGATTTGCTTTCCGTGTAGCCGATCAATTTCTCGCCTTGCCTCCTCGCCGGATTGAACCTTCTCTAATCGCATTGATCCAATGTTCTGAGGCAGTGGTATGTCATTGGGACTACAGGCTATGAGCAGGAGAAGAAAAAGAACACCGAAGGGGATGTTCACCCAGAAGTCAGGCAGTGATCTCTCAGGTGGGAGATAGCTTTCGACCTTCGGGAGGAAGAAATTCATCTCATCCTATGGTGAGTTTCATTTCGTGCAGGTCATTGTGAGAAGCTTGCGGAATTGTAGATAC
>JAJDNL010000121.1 GCA_022340745.1 Deltaproteobacteria bacterium | reverse complement strand
CTGGAGGCTGCCGCTAATATCCTCTACCTTTGGCAATTTCTCTGACAGTACCGCCGACATATCGGACAGCCGTATGGCGCCTTGTGCATTGGATAAAATTGTTTTCCACTTATCTGACAGCTGTGCGAGTGGGACTTCAGGGAGGGCTATTTTCTCTATAACGACTTTTCCTCCACTTTCCAGTGATGGCCGAATGATCCTGGCCTCCTCACCCAATTTTTTCCAGGGGATCAATGGTATCAATTCGGTCACAGGCAATTCGGCAGAAAACACTCCATTCTTGACAATTGGCTTGTTTCGCCAATCGTGTAGAAGGGCTGCAGCGCTGAGTGAAATATTGCCGAGGGCCAGGTTCAACTTCTCTACTTTTATTTGCGTTGGTTCAAGCGTTATCTGATAGGTGATCCTGGTTCCAGTCCCCGGAAGAGCTGTTTCCCACAACGAGGTATCGGTATAAGTGAAATCACTGAGATCAAGTTGGCCCTCCGCCCTGAATTTATCACCGAAATCGCCTGTGTAGTTCACATCCAGGGAAATGCTGCCATCCAGCCGTTGTGCCAGTGACTTGTTTTTCAAATAGGGTTTGAGGGTGTTGACATTGAGATCTGCCAGAGTCACTTTCAGGTTCAGTTCTGGATTCTCAACGGTGAGAGCTTCGGTGAGCCCGGTGAAAGTTCCCTGGCCGCGCACGGACCCCAATCCGGGTGTGGCCTCATCCCGGAGCGCAAGCTTGAAACCTATTTTCTTGCCGGGAGCCAGGTTCGTAGCTTGGATGAGAACATCGGCAAAATTGTAAACAGTTTCTTGACCCGGCAGGGTCAAAGAGTCATTTAATCGGACCCGACCCTCATTTATCCTGAGCTCCTCGATGACAAGTTCTATCGGAAGCGGGGAACTGGGCGAGGTCGAATCATCACTGGGGGTGGGGGTATCTTCGCTTGTTGGTGTTTCGGCCCCCTTGCCGCCCGACCGGGTCGCTGCCGTTTTCCCCTCAGGGGGAGAGGAAGCAAGGTTTACCGCCACCACGGGTTTATCCAACAGCAGCTTATCCACCACGACTTTTTTGGAGAGCAGGGGGAGGATAGACACCTTGGCATAGATACGAGACAGGTCTACCTCACCGGGAAAGGCAGTGGCTCCTTTGCTGCTAAAGCCGTCAGCCTCCAGCCAGACTCCATTGCTGATGCCCCAGGAGAGATGGCCGAGGGTAACCTTTCCTCCCATGGCCTCTTCGAGTTCAGAGGTTATGAGCCCGTTGTACCGGTTCAGATCGAAAAACTGGGGAATGATGAGAGCGGCAGCGATCACCACCACCAGGACAACAGCGAGGACAATGCCAACCCTTTTCCATCTGGTTGATTTCACTAGACTATCCTTGAAGCTGAGCCACAAAGACAAACTGTGAGCCCGCTTGTGTGGTTACTATTGGAAAGTTAAGATGGCGAAAGCGGATGTCAATGATTAAGGTGCCCCGCCTACGCTCTGTTGAGCTAAGGCGCGGCAAGCAGGTTTCAGGTGTCAGGAAAAAGAAACAGAGAATCTGCAACCTGTCAAAGATCCCGTCTGAAGCGAAGCCGGATGAGCTCCCTCAGAATCTTGCGTCCACGTTGACCCTTATTCTAAGGTCCCTTATTATTACATAGTACTACGTTATGTGACGGGATGCATTGGCAGTGAGCCCTCTTTCCTCTTCACTCTTTCTGCCAGATCAACTCTCTTGGATTTCGCACCTGGAGGAAAATGTATGGCATACCAACCAATCGAGAACTACGGCATTATCGGCGACATGCACACAGCGGCTTTGGTGGGAATGGATGGATCCATTGATTGGTTTTGTTACCCTCACTTCGATTCACCCAGCGTTTTCGCTGCCATCCTAGATGATAAAAAAGGTGGTTACTTCAAAATCGCCCCAACTGCTGCCAATGTTACCCATAAACAGTTTTACTGGCCGGAGACCAACGTACTGGTAACCCGATTTCTATCAGCGGACGGGGTGGGTGAAATTACAGACTATATGGCAGTTACCGGGGACGGTAGAGATGATCGTCATCATCCGCACCAGTTATTCCGCCGCCTCAGCGTCATTCGAGGAGAGATGGCCTTCCGAATGGAATGTTACCCGGCATTCAACTATGCCCGCGCCGAGCACAAGGTAAGCATCTCTTCGGAAGGTGCATGTTTCAATTCTCCTGACCTTAGTCTCGGACTCTCAACTCGCATCCCACTACAACAGAGAGAAAATGGGGCCGTCGCTGAGTTCACCTTGGGCGAAGGAGAAACTGCCCTTTTCCAGCTGCAGGGGATCAAAGTGGGTGAAGGATGCGGCCTCTCCCTTTCTGCGGAGGAAGCGACGGAGGACTTCAAACAGACGGTGGCTTTCTGGCGTCGCTGGCTTTCCAAGAGCACCTATGAGGGTCGGTGGCGGGAAATCGTGCAAAGGTCGGCATTGGCACTCAAGCTCCTTACTTTTGAGCCCAGCGGTGCTATCGTCGCTGCACCTACGGCCAGCTTACCGGAGGGGATAGGCGGCGAACGCAACTGGGATTATCGCTACACCTGGATCCGAGATGCTGCGTTCACTCTTTACGGCTTGCTTCGAATAGGATTCACCGAGGAGGCAGCTCAGTTCATGAAGTGGCTGGAGGCAAGAAGCCATGAGCTCAACCCGGATGACTCTCTCCAGATCATGTACGGAATAGACGGCAGGCACAATCTTACAGAAGAAACCCTCGATCACCTGGAGGGCTATAGAGGCTCCAGCCCGGTTCGGATCGGCAATGATGCCTATAACCAGCTTCAGCTGGACATATATGGAGAGCTACTGGATTCAGTCTATCTTTTCAACAAATACGGCAGTCCCATTTCCTACGACCTCTGGTCCTATCTCAGAAAGCTCATCAACTACGTCTGCGACAACTGGCAAAGGCCCGATGAGGGGATCTGGGAAGTCCGTGGCGGGCAGCAGCATTTTGTCTATTCCAAATTGATGTGCTGGGTCGCCCTTGACCGAGGGTTACGGTTGGCGGACAAGCGCTCGTTTCCGGCAGAAAGGGATCGGTGGCTAAAGGTACGCGATCAAATCTATGAGGAGATCATGGCCAAGGGGTGGAACTCTGAACGAGAGGCGTTCGTGCAATCTTACGGCAGCCACTCACTTGACGCTTCCAACCTGATGATGCCTTTGGTCTTTTTCCTTTCGCCAACAGACCCGCGCATGCTCAACACTCTGAACGCTACACTCCAGCCACCCGAAAGAGGAGGACTGCTGTCAAACAGTCTGGTCTATCGCTATAATCTAGAAGAGAGTTCTGATGGTCTCCGAGGTCAAGAAGGGACCTTCAACATTTGCACCTTCTGGCTGGTGGAGGCGCTGACCAGGGCAGGGCGGGTCGATCCTGCCCGGCTGGACCAGGCCCGGCTCACGTTTGAACAAATGCTTGGTCACGCCAACCACCTAGGCCTCTACTCTGAACAGACCGGCCCACGGGGCGAAGCCCTGGGAAACTTTCCCCAGGCTTTTACTCACTTGGCTTTGATCAGTGCCGCCTTCAATCTCGACAAATCACTTGGCAAAAAAAGGTGAGATAAGAGTGTCTATTCGCGTCCTCTGCTCTTGGAACAGCAGAAGTTTTTGGAAGGAGTAAGGTAATATTCTTCACTTCGATATTCTGTGCGCCTCCGGTGGATTCTACGGTTCTGCGGTATGTATTCTCGAGAGAGTGATAGCTAATAAGCAGGATCTTCGAAAGATTTCAGATTTCCTACCTGTTTTTCCTGACACCTGACACCTGACACCCGACACCTGAAACCTTCAAGCCTGGCACCTGACTCCTCAAGTCTCTACTTCTACAACTTTTCCAGCTCTCGAACGAGATCTTCCAAACGTGGCCTCTTGTTGATATCGTGCACGTCTATGTAGCGGATAATGCCCTTCTTATCGATAACGAAAAGAGCCCTTTCGCTCACCCCGTCAGAGCGTAAGACGCCAAATTTTTTCGCCACCGCCCCGTGAGGGTAGAAGTCTGAAAGAACAGGGAACCACAGGGTTCCATCACCCATACACATCTGATTTGTCCAGGCATACAAGGTCGGGATGTTATCCACGGTTATGCCCAGAAGGATGGCATCGTTTTGGTCAAAGAAATCCTGGGCGATATTGTAGCCGGGCCACTGGTCCGAACACACGGGTGTCCAGGCAGCGGGGACGAATGATATGACCACGTTCTTCTTGTCACGATACTTACTCAAGGTAACCTTGCCGCCTTGAACCGCCGGCAGGGTGAAATCGGGGGCTCGCTCACCCACCTTTACCTTCAACACACTGTCTGTGGGTTTCAGTTTGCCCACGGGATAGATATTCTCTTTGTAGGCATCAGAGCGGCCATGTGCGCTGGAGGCCCAGGAAAAGATGGCCAACAATCCCACCACGCAGAAAATCGAACCATAGTTTTTGCTTACCATGATATTCTCTCCTGCTAAAGCCCAGAAAGCTCAACAATCCGTTTCAGAAAACTATTGACATCTCTGAATTGGCCTAGTCTGGAATAGAAAACTTCGGTACTGCCATCCCGGTTGATTTTGACGCCGATAAAATAGGGAGTTCTGAGCTCGCCCAAAATCTGGTGGATGGACAGGTTCTCATCAGAGAAAAGAGGAAAGTCCACCTCATATTTTTTCTGAAAAAAACCCACTTCAAAAGGAGTATTGCCAGTGCCGATACCAATCATCTTGATTTTGTCTTTAAGATCTTTTCTTTTCTGGATAGTACTGTAGAGTTTGTTTACCCGGAATGCCTCTTTCTGACAAACCGGGCAGTACATGCTGAAGATCTGGATGATGACAACTTTGGCCTCGATCTGAGCAATGGTAAATTGCCCGGGACCTGAAAGACCCAGATAGCGCTCAGCCCTTGCATCCTGCGGGATAAGAAGCTTGAATGGGGGTAGACTCTCGCCTATGGCTGGTGCGTTCGTGAAGGCCAGGCCCGCATGAGTTGCCACCAGCAGAAAGATGGCGAAAGCCGCACAACAGATAAGTGGTTTGTGCACTCCCTTCATGATCACAGCTATCCTCCTTGAGTTTGCATCGGCTAGGGATTTTGAGCCATCGCAGTGCGCCTCAATTCTAACTGTACCAGTCTTTTACATGGTTGGTGGTAGTTGAGTTTTTCAAATGTTACAGTT
>JAJDNL010000117.1 GCA_022340745.1 Deltaproteobacteria bacterium | reverse complement strand
CTCGAGGAGATCAGTTGAAGTATGCACTTAACCCAAGTGTATCCCAAGAGCAGACAAGGGGCAACAGGTGGATTTTAGATTTTTGATTGTAGATTGCAGATTGAGAGGAGGCCAAACCGGCTAGGAAGATATTTAACATTAAGCGCAAGAAGATTGGTTTTCTTTGATTGTTTCTGCCTTGCGCCGTCCTTTTACTCAGGAATGCCTCGGTAGGAAATTCTCCTAGCATTGCCACGGTTGAGAGCTAAGGCACTGCCCAACACCAAAAAACCTCCAGTCAAAAAGCGCCACGTTACTGGTTCACCAAGGAAAAGGATACCAAGAACGGAAGTGAAAACCACCTCGGCCATCAAGAAAAGTCCCCCTTCCCAACTCTTGCAGTAGCGGAATCCCTGGTTCATCAGGAGTTGGGCGGCCAGAGCAGAGCATACAATGCCTCCCAGCATAAGCCACTCTGAAATAACCTGGGGAACCTGGGGATGAGCGATAAAGGCTGGAAAAGAGATAACACTACCAAGGAGGCAGAAGTAAAGATAGATGACGACGGGGCCGTTTCTTTCCCGTAACTTCTTAATGATGCCAACAGTGAGTCCAGCGAAGGCTCCGCCCAAAACAGCCATGGCCTGACCCAAGAGTCCACCCTGAAGTCGAAAATCGAAGATAAGCGCCACACCCACAAGAGCTATCCCCACGGCTACAATCTCAGCCCAGCTAATAGGTTCCTTGAAAAATAAGGGCGAGAAGAAGGCGGCGAAAGCCGGAAAAGAAAAGAAAAGGACTAAAGCGGTGGAAATGGGAATCAGGCGAATCGCGGTAACAAGTGCGAGAAAGGCACAGGAACCGGTGATTCCTCTGATAATTAAGAGTTTTCGATTGTGGCCGGCAAAGGGATTGTGATGTGGTCCAATAATGAGCACGAGGATGGCGAGACCACAGGCAAAACGATAGAAGGCGATATCCCAGATGCGGAATGGTGGACCCAAGAGTTTGATCAAGCCGTCGAGAACCGCGAAAAGGAATGCGGATGCCAGCATGAGCAGAGCGCCAACAGTTGCGCTAGAGTCACGGAGAGAACGGGCGTTAGCAGTAGACTTCAGATTCATGGACGGGGAACATCCGGCTCTTTGTGTTTGAGGCCTTCTCCCAAAACCGCGCAGGAGAGAAAGCTGCTGGCATCAGTGATATGACAATCCTTTTTAATCTTGATGAACCCTCCATGCTCCAGGTTCTGCAAGGATTCTTGCATGGCTTCCAACTTTACTCCCAGGTAACGGGCGAGTTCCTGGGCAGACAGAGTGCATTCATTTCCTTCCTTGCGACAATAGAGAATGGCAAAAAGCACTTTCTCCGTCGGACTCAAAGTCTTGTCTTCCACAATCGCTTTGATTACTTTCATATGAGGACCCCCCAAAAAATATACTCTAGCACGTTTAGGAGGTGTATTAAAGCATGTGCGGTTGGAAAAGAAAACCTCGATTGAGAGGGGGAAAGAGCAACGGCAGTCCGTGCAGGAGCGGAGTCGAAAAATTTAAAAGAATATTAATGTAATAAAGAGTAATTAGGTGAAATTGAGAGCAAAAATAAGATATTAAATGTATATCATATAATATGATTAATTATGTCTGATTTCATTGGTTGGAATATTTTTCCACTTTTGTTAAAAGTATACGCTTTCAAGCCGGGGACTTTGTCCGTGAACGTTATGCCCCGGCTTTTTCTTGACTTGTAAACCAAAATTGAACTGAGAAACAGTTTCTTAGAGGAGGGACGGACCATGCTCTGTCAAACGATTAAAGTAGGCACAGAATGTTTTTTCATGGGCAAGCAGGGCTGCGGTTTTAATGGTGGCACCTGTTATCCCGTGGTTGAATCCTGCCAAGGCTGCGGCAAGGCCATGACCTTATCACAAGGCACCTACTGCCAATCCTGCCCCGACCCCCAAATCAAGTGGAAAAACGGCTCCTGCAATCTCGCCACCCACATCAAGTCTGGCACCGAGAAAGTGGTGAAGCTCAACCCCTTGAAGGCTTCCAAGCGCTCTCGTAGATAAGCCAGGAAGATAAGCAGGTGGGAAGACTGACAACGCCCAGGCTGGCCCATGGCTAGATCCTGAAGGTTCAAGTGCGCCCTTTTGCTCATGGCGCGGAGCGCCTAAGCGCAAATCCCTTCATTCCTCAATCCAGAATCCAGCATCCAACATTCAACATCCAGCACCCTACATCTGCGCTCCGACTTGACTTGAATGGAACATTGGGGCATAGTCCGGACACACATATTTGCTTCGTGAGCATGGCTTTGGTAATGAGTTTACCTGCCGATTTGGCATAAGAAGGAGCATTTTTGATTAGCCCCGAGCTACTAGAGGAAATCGAAGTGGTAGCTGAGGACACAGGGGAACCGGAATCGCCCTTTGTCCGTGTTCGCCGGTTACGACTGAGACAACGTTATGCTGACGGTCAGTACTCTGCTGCGTACCCATTCGATCTGATTGAGGGAACATTTGCAGACGCGGTGGCAATTGTCCTTTACCATATTGACAGTAAAGCCAAGGTCTGGGTGGGATTGCGTCGTGGGCTCAGACCTTCGATATACCTGCGGAAGGACAATCCTGCGAAGGCGAGCCTCGACAATCTGCCGCGACTAACCTACCTTGAACTGGTGGCAGGCGGAGTCGAGTATGGTGACCTGGAAAGCATTGGCATCGATGGCCGAGCCGCCCATGAAGTCAAGGAAGAGGCTGGCTTTGAAGTCCAGACAGAGGATATGATCCATCTCGGGGAAGGCACCTTTTCAGCTCCTGGTTTTGGCATGGAGAAGCTCCATTACCGGGCTGTTCGGGTGAACCCAGATAAAGGCTCAGAGCCAGAGGGTGACGGCCATCCGCTGGAAGAGGTTGGCGATTTCCAATTCCATGAACTTTCTGAGGCGATTTCCTGGTGTCGGAGCGGTGAGATAGAAGACGCTAAGACGGAGATCGGCCTTTGCCGACTGGCACATTATCTCGGCTACCATCCCGAACTGGGCCTATGGCGTCACGAGTTGCCGGCAGAGCTGTGTAGAGGCGCACGTTCGCTTGGATTAGATCCCTCGGTTGCTGACGGAGGTCCCAATCAAGAATGAGAGGTAAGGTTGAATGGGTCTCGTGACCGCAGCGCTGATAGAAGAAGAGCAGAAAATACTTATCGCTCAACGGGGCAGGAGCAAACGCTTTGGCCGTCAATGGGAGTTTCCCGGGGGCAAAGTAATGCAAGGTGAGACTCCGGAAGCCTGTTTACGCCGGGAGATCGAGGAGGAGCTTAATCTGCAGGTTCGAGTGGAGGAACTCTTTTGCACGGTGCACCACCAGTATCCGGACTTCTTCATCGAACTGATGGCATTCTGGTGTACGATTATAAGTGGTTCCCTGGAGCTCGAGGAACATGAACAGGTGCGATGGGTGACCGTACCCGAAATGCAGAAGTACGATTTTGTGGAAGCGGATCTCGATATTATCAAAGCTCTCTCCAAGAACCGGCATAAGACAAATGAATAAGGGATGCTTTTGGTAAGACCCAAGGTCTATCGACCCCTCGTCTCGAAAGTCACAGTTCGCTATGGGCCATCCCTGGCGGATACAGGTACCCACCCACGAGCTAATAATTCCGCCAATCCCAGGATCGGTCCACTCAGACTGTCAATAGACAAGGACGGTTTTGATTCATGGAAAGAAGAATTTCGCCCCTACTAGAGGCCAAAAAAGAACTCACACGGCGGGAAGAGAGTATGCTTTCCCCCTACGCCGCCCTCAGTACCACAGCGGTCCGGAGGCAATCTGAGGAACGGGTTGAACGGGGACACCGGCAGCATTTTTCACTCGATGCGGACAGGATTCTCCATTCTCTAGCCTATACCCGCTACATTGACAAGACACAGGTTTTCTACCTGATTGACAATGACCATATTACTCACCGGGTCCTGCACGTTCAGTTCCTTTCCAAAATTGCTCGGGATGTGGCCCGTTTCCTCCGTTTGAATGAGGATCTCATCGAGGCTATTGCCCTGGGCCATGACATTGGGCACACTCCATTCGGGCACGACGGTGAACGCTATCTCTCGGCTATCTGCCAACGCCATGGCATCGGTGGCTTCCAACATAACGTTCAGAGTGTACGGTTTCTCGACCGCATCGAGCGGAAAGGTCGTGGCTGGAACCTATCCATCCAGGTATTGGATGGTATTCTTTGCCATGATGGTGAAATCCACGAACAAAGCCTGCGGCCTCAACCGGGCAAGACATTCGAAGACCTCGACCGGGAAATGAAACTCAAGAGCAATGAACCAGAAGCAACTCTAACACCAATGACCCTCGAAGGCTGTGTGGTGCGCCTTGCTGATACAATTAGCTACATCGGCCGCGATATCGAAGATGCAATCAGGCTCAATCTCGTAAACCGAGACGAAATCCCAGCAAACTGTGCCAAATTGCTGGGAACCACCAATGGCGCCATCGTCTACAATCTTGTGGAAGATGTCATCAAGAACAGTGCGGAACGAGATGGGGTGGGATTCAGCCCGGAGGTTTCGGAAGCTCTCATTGAGTTGAAGTCATTTAACTATACCAGGATCTATCAAAATCCCAAAATCAAGAGCGAGGTGAGCAAGATTGGCCGGCTGTTCGAGACACTATTTGACCTCTATCTAAATGATATTGCCGGAGAAAACAGCGAGTCAGAACTTTTTAGTGGTTTTCTTAACGGTATGTCCCAAGAATACATCGATTCCCACTCACCCCCGGAAGTTGTCCGTGATTTCATGGCAGGTATGACCGATAAGTTTTTTATGAAACAATGCCAGCAACGGCTCCTCCCCCAGAGCATGCCGAGCCGCTTCTAATTCAGGTTTCAGGGTTCAGGTTTCAGCTTTATTGTTTTTTCCCTGACACCTGACACCTGACACCCGACACCTGACACCCTAAC
>JAJDNL010000108.1 GCA_022340745.1 Deltaproteobacteria bacterium | reverse complement strand
TTTATAAAGGGGGGTTGGGGGGATTTTACGGTGGATCTGACCAATCCTCTTCTGCCAAGACGACCGAGGTTTCGATTTGTCGGTCAGGGATTGACCAGTATTTTCTTAACAGCCGGTTTTTCTCCTCCACCGTGACAACTCGAAATCCATGTTTTTCATAAAAGCGGATGGCCCAGGAAGCGTCAGCCCAGGTGCCGATCAGAATTGGGCGAGAAGTCAGTGTGCCTAGGTGCAGCAACAGTTTTCCGCCTATACCTTTGTTCTGCCTGGCAGTGCGGACATAGGAATGTCTGATGAGGGTAACATCGAGCACGTGTTGAATTCCCATCACTCCAAGCAGTTCACCAGCCTCTTCATAACCCCAAAATTCCACACCAGCGTCGATCTCGTGTCTCAGTTCCTCTCTGTCCATATAAGGTTCTTTCAGGCGGTCAGGGGGGATTACTCCCTTGTAGGCCTCAGCACCGTCATTGATTATCTCGTAAATTGTCTCAAAATCAGTATCATCACACTTGCGAATCATAGTTTTTACCTTATTTTTGAGAAAGTGAATTCAGACAAGTGGAAGTCGGTTGCCAGAACTCAGTATCCTATAGCGAAACGGCACAACGCGCATTGAGGTCTAATGTTGCAGGATTCAGCTCTTATGTTTCTCCTCCCCGACACCTGAAACCTGACACCTGAAACCTAGAGCCTCATGCTCCTTGACTCCACTACTCTACTACTCCAGCTTTTCCTGTGAGCTGTTTGCGGGTTAAGTGCTCCAAGAAACCAAGGTTGGCACTATTATTGCGAATGACATCCTGGTAAGGCAAGAGGAAATCGCTAGCCCGGGTATTACCCTGCTTTTGGTTTCAGGAGTATTGGCACAGGCTAGGCCGGGATAGAATTTTGAGGGCGAGTCAATGAAACGAGTTTACTTGGTATTTCAGACAGGATCGCACCAGCAAACAGTCTACCCATTGCTGGAAACCACGACCATTGGCCGCGACTCTGGTAATTTGATCCCGTTACCGGATCCCACGGCCTCACGCTATCATGCCAAAGTACACCACCAGGAAGGATCCTGGGTGATTGAGGATTTAGGAAGCACCAACGGCATCATGTTCAGTGGCAAGCGGGTAGAAAAAATCTCTCTCAGTCCTGGGGACACATTCCAGATAGGGAAGACTTCCTTTGTTGTGGTTGAGAGGGAAATTAAGGAGTCCAAGGATTCTCTGCAAACAACCCTGGAGTTTGTCTTGCCGACCAGCTCAGTTGGAACAGACCGGAGGTCTGTGCGACTCATGGATGTCATCTCAAAGATTCCCTTTTTTGCTCCCCTCCAGGAGACAGAAAGCGAGGAGTTGGCGGAGGACGCCACCATGCATGTGTTTAGCGCGGGAGAGATGATCATACGGGAGGGAGATCCAGGACGTTCCGTTTATGTGATTCTGGATGGCCGGGTCAGGGTGTTCACCAGAGATAACGGTGACAATGAGTTGGAACTAGCAACATTAGGGGTAGGTCAGTTTTTTGGCGAGATGTCATTTATCAGCGGCGAACCTCGTTCAAGCTCGGTGGCGGCTTTGGAGTTGAGCGTCGTGGTCGAGCTTAGTTATGATAGCATGGCAAAGGTTATAGAACAAAATCAGACTGTTAAGAAAGTCTTGGAGAAATATCACAAGTTTCGCAAAAAGGACACGCAGGAGAAACTTGCCGACATGGGATTGACCAAACCTGAACTCCTACCATAATTTCGAATTGGGAAAAGCATAGAGCATGGGGCATAGAGCATAGAGTAGAAGAAAATTACTCTTTTTCCCTATGTCTTTTAGCAACCGACAACGGACCACGGACAACTGACCAAAGGCCAGCTGCCCGCTGCTAGCTGTCTGCTGCAATCTACCAGCTTTCCTCTAGTCATACTCATAAAACCCTCGTCCTGTCTTTCTTCCCAACCAACCGGCCTCCACATATTTGCGCAGCAAAGGGCACGGCCGGTACTTTGAATCAGAGAAGCCATTGTAGAGAGTTTCCATGATAGCGAGGCAAGTGTCCAAGCCTATGAGGTCCGCTAGTGCCAAAGGACCCATGGGATGGTTCATTCCCAGTTTCATTACCGTGTCTATATCATCGCGTGTACCCACATCATGGTAAAGGCAGTAGATGGCCTCGTTTATCATGGGCATGAGGATCCTGTTGGCGATGAAGGCCGGATAGTCGTTGGCTTTGACCGGAGTTTTGCCGAATTTGCTGGCCAAATCCCAGGTGATCTTCAAGGTGTCATCTGATGTGGCGAGTCCGGGAATCACTTCCACGAGCTTCATGACGGGGACAGGGTTCATAAAGTGCATGCCGATGACCTTCTCAGGACGTTGGGTTTGCGCGGCGATGCGGCCGATGGGAATAGAGGAGGTGTTGGTGGCCAGGATTACCTCAGGCCGGCAGATTTCATCAAGATCTTGAAAAATCTGGAATTTAAGGGGTTCACTTTCCGTTGCGGCTTCAACAACAAAGTCAGCCGCTGACATGTCGTTGCTGTCAATGGTGGTCTTGATGCGGGCCAGAATCGCGTCCTTTTCCTTGATGCTCATCCGAGCCTTATCCACACTGCGACTCAGAATCTTCGAAATGTTGTCCAGGCCCCGCTGGATAAACTCGTCCTTCATGTCGCTCATAATAACCTGTAGGCCGCTCATGGCCGCAACCTGAGCGATACCGTTTCCCATGAGACCAGCACCGACGACGCCGATTGTCTCAATTTTCATGGTCTGTCCCCTATCTTTTGCGCGAGATATTATCTCCGGTCCACCGTATCTTAACCAGGCACTAAACACTAGGAACTAGGCACAAAGTCTCGAGGTTTCAGGTGTCAGGTGTCAGGTGTCAGCAAGGAGAAACGCAAGAGCTGAAACCTTAGTCCTTGCCCTATGCTCCATGCCCCATGCTCCCTGCTAAAACGCTTTCAGCGTTTCACCACCATCGCCACCGCCTCCCCCCCTCCCAGGCAAAGGGAGGCTAGTCCTGTCTTTTTGTCCTGTTTGATCATTTCGTGAAGCAGGGTGACAAGTACTCGGCAACCGCTGGCACCAATAGGATGTCCGAGGGCGACACTACCACCGTTTACGTTCACCTTGGTTGGATCCAACTGCAACTCCTTCAGAACCGCCACGGTGGAACCGCTGAAGGCCTCATTGATTTCGAAGAGATCCACATCTTCCTGTCTGATACCTTCTTTATTAAGACACTTTGGAATCCCTAGGATGGGGGCAACAAGTAGGTACTTGGCATCGATCCCCGCAGAGGCCTGGGCGCCAATGGTCGCCAAGATTTTACAGCCCATGGCTTCTGCCTTCTCTCTTGCCATCACCACTACGGCGGCAGCACCGTCGCTAATGATTGAAGCGTTGCCCGGGGTGGTGACTCCACCCTCCTTGAAAACTGGATTCAGCTGGGCAAGACTCTCGTACGAAGTTTCCCTAGGACATTCGTCCTGGCTGAACAGAATAGGATCTCCCTTCCTTTGCGGGATGGAAACAGCCACGATTTCGTCTTGAAATCTACCAGCTTCAATGGCCATGAGGGCACGTCGGTAAGATTCTGCTGCGTATCGGTCCTGATCCTCCCGGCTAACATTATATTTTTCCGAACAGAGTTCGTTGGACATACCCATGTGAAAATCATTGACCAGGTCCCACAAACCGTCATGTAACATATGGTCATGAAGGGTCGCATTGCCCAGGCGGTAACCAAAGCGCGCCTTTTCAAGATAATATGGCGCCTGGCTCATGCTCTCCATGCCCCCGGCAACTGCCACATCGGCATCACCTACTTGGATGGCTTGAGCTGCCAGCATCACAGCTTTCAGACCGGAACCACAAACTTTATTGATGGTGAGACTCTCAGCTTCCCAGGGTAAACTTGCCTTAATCGCAGCCTGTCGTGCCGGACTCTGGCCATAGCCGCAGGGAAGCACAATCCCCATGTTCACCTCATTGACGTCTTCCTTGGCGATTCCGGCCCGTTTTATCGCCTCTTGGATCACGAGTGCACCCAGTTGGGTCGCACCATATGTGCTGAGAGTGCCATTGAAGTTGCCTATGGGAGTGCGCACAGCGCTCACGATGACTGCTTCTCGCATCTGATCTCTCCTCTTAATGCTTCTTTTTAATACGCTTTGCTGTCATTTGGCTAAAGCCGTCAGTCGGCTTCGCCGTCATTATGCTACGCTGTCATTCATTGTAATCACATCATTAAGCTTGTATCTAGCAACAATTATTACTATAAATGACGGGCGCTCAGCCCGCTTGACCCAATGACAACGAAGTGTAATGACAGTATGGCGTTCTGCGCCATACGTTCACTGAACGAGCGCTCAGTCGGGATACACAGATAACACGGTGTGAGGGTACTGTCAAGATTTTTGCCTAAGTAGATTGGTGGCAAGTGTTGTAATCCCCTCAATTCCCTAATTCCCTAATTCCCTAATTCCTATATATGTTTTATAGTTAAATATTCTAAATATATCAATTCTGGTATTCTTCCAGAAAGAGTAAATCATTAAAGGAGTATCTAAGAATGAAGTATAGGACTATTTCTGTCTTGTTTACGCTGGTTTTATTCCTCCTCGGCTCTCTTTGCTACGGCAGGCAACCCAACTCCCGGATTGATACGCAGGTGGTGCGTATCCTTGCCACCAACAAGTCGGGTTACTACCACAAACCCTGGAAAAGTCCCAACTTTGAAACCGCCTCTGCGAGCGGTTTCTTCTTCGAGGACGAGAAGAACTTCCCAGGAATGAAGGGATTGATTTTGACAAATGCCCACGCGGTTTCAATGGCCCAAAGCATCAAGATATCTAATGGCCGGGAAAAACGGCGCTATAAGGCTATGCTCGTGGGAATATTCAACTCGGCCGATTTCGCAGTTCTCCAGATGGAGCCCCAAGAGTTGGAAGCATACCAAAGCCGAAACGGTAGAGTGGTACCACTGGAGCTGGGCGATAGCGATCACCTGCGAGTAGGAGACAAAGTGCTGGGCTGGGGGTATCCTCTCGGCGGGGAGAGGATCAGTAAATCTGAGGAGGGAGAGATTAGTCGAATAGAGGTGAATCGATACACCTACTCTCAGGAATACTGGCTTATGGTCCAAGCCTCTCTTCAGCAGAATCGGGGCAACTCTGGTGGTCCAGTTCTCAAGAACGGTGAAGTTGTGGGAATAGCCTTTCAAGGAGTGAGTGCCAGTGACCGGATCAATTACTTTATTCCTATTAATTTGGTGAGGAGCCTCATGCCCTTACTAGACAAGAAAGAACTGGTTCCCCGCTGGCAGTACGAGGCCCAGCCGATGTTCCCCCGCCTAAAAGACTACTACAAACTCAAGCCCGGCCAGGGAGGTGTGCTCCTGAACTATGTCATTCCAACGGGAGGACCACACAAGTTTGGCCTACGCGACAACGATATACTCTTTGAGATAGATGGGCATGCTATAGACAACTTCGGAGATATTTTTTTTGAGCCTCTCGGACAGAGAATCTATTTTGAGGAGATCCTCAATCGCAAAAGAGTTGGTGACCCCCTATCTGTGAAGGTAATACGCGACGGTAAGGTTGTGGAGATCAAGGGGAAAGTAACCCCGGGGCTCCCAAAGCTGGTCCCGAAGATATTTACCAGGGCGAATTACTTCATCACCGGAGGTCTTGGCTTCGTTGAACTCACTTACAACTGTATCAAAAATCTTGGCAGGTCAGGCCGGTCCTACAGGGAGAAGTATCTCGGGGAATTCCCAATGAAGCCCTATCAGAAGATCGTCATTATTTCGGAAATATTCCCTGAATATGGCCTGGCGGAGACCTCAGTGTATTTGAGGAGGGTGGAGAAAATCAACGATGAGGAGGTGCTCAACATCGGGCATCTCTATGATACCATTCAGACATTGAAGCAAAAGGGTGAGAAAAAGGCGTTGCTGCAGCTGCCCGGCAACATTCAGCTTCCTTTGGACCTCGAACAGGCAGACGAATTGGACCGTGAGATCAAGAAAAAGTATGGCATTCTGTATATGATGACCGGAGGTGGATTTTTGGAATAGCTGTATGGACTAGATGTGAGATATCGGATATGAGATGTGGGATAAAGAATCCCAGGAAAGAATGGTGAATTACGCATCCCACATCGCACATCCCACATCGGTAGTTGAGTATCTGTTTCGTGCTTCGGGTTTCGTATTTCGAATTTGAGTGCGAAGCACTCCTCCGTGTCTCTGTGGTTAGTAAAAGTATATGTGGGACTCTGGTGTCTGGAGTATGCGGAGATGAAGGAATAGGCGTTGGTTGTTTCAGAGTAGTCAAATTTGTATGTGAAAACAAAAAGGGCTGGCCGTTTCCGGCTAGCCCTTTTTGTAAATGAGAAGAGACTGGTTTTCTGTTTGAGTTCCCTTGTTGTCAGTAGACGGTAAAGCGTTTCTCAGCCAATTTTACTCCTTGGTGAAACAATTGAATGGTCAATTTTCCAGGGATAATTTGTGAAGAGGTGTCGAACTTCCAGCCGTCGAAAGAAGGACTCCCGATTTGTCTTGTAGCAGTCCACTCCTGACAAATTTGCCCTCCCGGGTGCAAGACGCGGACTTGCAGATCTACTAGGCCGCCTTCCTTTTTGCCTTTTACAACGTAGCTGATGCCGAATTCAGTACCGCCCTTGCCGGGAATTCTTTTGGTACGCCTAATAAGTTCTCTCGAACCGATGAGTTGAATTTCGCCCCGCTGGGTATTAGGAGCTTGTTTCCATTGAGCAAAGGTGGTTTTGTACATGCCATAGTCGATAATATCAACGGCGCCAACCTCTGAAGCCGCAGAGACAAGAGGGCATAGTACAGCAAGACCGAAAATGATGATGCCTACGGCCACTAGTTTGATTTTACTGCTTCCTTTCATTTCCATTATCCCCCTGTTTCTGAAAATCCCCAGTGTTGTTTTCATGTGTTTGTCTTGCTATTTTACAGAAGGAATAGCAGTTTGAATTAAGAGAGTAAATGACCTCATATATTAATGAGTTGGAGTTATAAAAATCTCTTATTAGATCACCAGAATTGGTCAGAATTCCAAAGGATTCGGAACCGCAAGGAACAATTTTGTTCTGGTTAGAGGGTCATGAAGCGAGTGATCTTTGCAGCCAATCAAAAAATGATTGGCACTTTGACAAAATCCTATTTCATTGTTTTTTACCTGTAAACCTCCTGGGGTAAATGGCCCGATATTGCTGGGTTGACTATCAACATTATCTTCAGCTTCAGGAATCGTTGTGCTGTCCCTTAGAGCTAATTTCGTGCCAGTTTGGAAGAATATGATTTTATTATTTATTTTCAAATACTTATGAGATAAATTTGCTGGATAGTAAAGGCGTTGACTTGGGAACTAAAATGCATAGAAGAGGAAAAAAAGTTCCACTTCAAGGTGGCCTGGAAACCGAGACAAGTGGCAAGCACATGATCTCACTGGCAGTTCCAGTAAACGCAAAGAGCGCCCCGAGCATGGTGGGCGCTCTTTGAAAGAAAGTTTATCTTGCTTGTCGAGAAAGGAGGTTAATCTCCTTACTGACCTCTTACGGTTAATAAACGGTGAAGCTTTTCTCAGCCAGTTTCATGCCATGGTGAAAGAGCTGAATGGTCAACTTGCCAGGGACTATTTCAGAGTCAGCGCCGAGCTTCCAGCCGTCAAACGAAGGAGACCCGATCTGCCTGGAAGTTGTCCACTCGTCGCTGGACTGGGTCTCTGAATGCAAAACCTTAACGAGGAGATCTACCTGGCCACCTTCTTCTTGGCCATTTACCACGTAGCGAATGCCGAATTCCGTACCGGACTTGCCGGGAATTCTCTTGGTACGTCGAACCAGTTCCCTGGAACCAACGAGTTGAATTTCGCCACGCTGGGTATTAGGAGCTTGTTCCCATTGGGCAAAGGTTGTTTGGTACAATCCGAAGTCGATGATTTTTATGCTATCGACCTCTGAAGCATAAGAAGTAAAAGGACACAAAACAGCAAGACCGATAATGATCATGCCGACGATCACCAGTTTGATTTTATTGATTGCTTTCATCTCTATCCTCCCCCTATTTTTTAAATCCCCCAATTTGTTTTTCTGTGTTTGTCTTCCTATTTTGCAGGAGCGATGCCAAAGTGGATCTAAAGCTTAAAAATGATTAAATATCAATATGTTACAGATAAAATAATCGCGAAAAATCTCTTGTTAAATCACCAAAATTGGCCAAATGACCAAATGCTATTTGGTCAGCCCGCCTGCAGGTGAAAGATGGAAATGGGAGGCTAGATAGGCATGGAATTTGGAGAAGAAAAGGGAAAAGGGCTAGCCATTATAAGCTAGCCCTTCCATTTTCATGGTCGGGACGACTGGATTTGAACCAGCGACTTCTGCGTCCCGAACGCAGCGCTCTACCAGGCTGAGCCACGTCCCGACATGTAATCCAGGAGATACTCTTACCAAATGCTCCAAGTCTTGTCCAGAGGAGAAACACAAAGCGGAGAGGGAAAGTTAGCGGTGAGCGGTAAGCAGTGAGCGGTGTACTTCTCACATGGTCGATTGCTGAGGACCTACTCCTTATTGCACACCATTGCTGCCTGCCTGTCCCGAGCGTGTCGCGGGGCTGCCTGCTGCTAACTGCCTGCTGATTGACCTGTTTCTCAATTCATAGGGTGGAGTATCTGTGCTAGAATGTTCGCATCTTCTGTAGGAGCAAGCTCTGCTTGCGAAAAAGACTAGCCTCAAAATCTCTGTTCGCAACCAAAGGTTGCTCCTACATGGGGTCACCAATGATGATCATTCTTGTAGGAGCAAGCTCCCTCTGGGCCGGAGGCTGTTTGAGATAAGAGGGCAGTTTTTTTCTTTCATTTTAGGTATTTTAGACACTTTAGCTCATTTGAACGCCGGGCTTTGACTCGCCTGAGCCTGTTGAGGGCTTTGCCCGCCGGAAACGTCTCATGGCTGATATCCTCAAAACCATACTACCCATCTTCGCAATAATCTTGCTGGGCTGGAGTTTGCGCCGGTTGGATTTCATGAAGGAGGGCTTTGTCAAACCCGCCAACCGGCTTGTTTACTACGTTGCCATACCGGCCATGATCTTCCGAGAGATTGCCGAGGCCGAGTTGGTCCAACATTTCAGCCTCGTTTTGGTGGCAACCACCCTGGTTCCTTTGATTCTTGTAGCTCTGATCGGATTAATTGTGGTTAGGGTGATTCAGTTACCAAAGTACCGAGTGGGGAGCTTTCTCCAATGCAGTTTCCACGGCAACCTTGGTTATATCGGTTTGGCTGTGGCCTTTTACTTTCTCGGCAATGAAGGTTTTACTCGTGCCAGCATTCTCGCTGGTTTTGTCATGTTGTTGCAGAATTTTTTGTCGGTGGTGGCACTCAGTCGCTTTAACAAAGAGCCCGAACAGAAAATTTCTACGCTCTCTCTCGCTCGCAGGGTATTACTTAACCCAGTAATCATCTCGGCGGTGGCAGGTATGGCTTTTTCCCTCATGCGACTGGATCTGCCTGTGATTTTAGATCGCAGTCTGATCATCCTCAGCGGTATGGCCTTGCCCTTAGCTCTTCTGGTTATCGGCACCTCAATATCTTTTGAGCAGATGCGGCAGCAATTGCGGTTAACAGCATTGATCGGTGCTCTGAAGTTACTACTTCTCCCTGCCAGCGGCTTGATTCTCTTTCATCTGGTGAATTTGCAGCGAGTTGAGTACATACCCGCACTCATCCTTCTGGCCTCCCCCTCTGCCACCATATCTTACGTGATGGCCACGGAGATGGCAGGAGATGCTGACATGGCCACGGCTGCTATCTCCGTAACCACACTTGTTTCTGCAGTGACTTTTGTTTTGTGGCTTGGACTAGGGAGTTAAGAGCCATTAGGAAAAAATGTGAACCACGGAGACACGGAGGACACAGAGGAGATGTAGTTTTCCCTGGCCGGGAGACGGCGGCCAGGGAAAAGTACCTCCGTCTACGACGGATGCACTTTTGATAAAAAGTCAGTGTTAAGCTCCAAGGCCGTTGATATGACAAAGTAAGTCCCAAGGACTGGGTTCTTTTGCCCGATCGTCGTCTCCCGATCGGGCAAAAAAATAAGTTCCCTCAGTGCACTCTGTGCCTCTGTGGTGAATTTGAAAACCAGTTTGGTTCCCAATACGGCTGAGTGTTTCTAATTGAGGCCAGGTGAAGCCAAATATGATTTGACAGGATAAATGGAATTCGTTAGTGCTTGATTTTCGAAGGTGCAATCCTGGGAGGAAGATAGATGACGAGAGACTACAGAGATCCTGCTGATTTTGGCGACGGGTTGGAGGACCAACTGGAGCCATTGGAAAGCCTGGATGTAAAGAGTGCGGAGGATTTTGATCAACTTTTTAGGCAGATGAAAAAAACCGCCTTTACCGGCAGGAACTTAGGCGAAGCCGCTGAGGTACTTACAGAGATGGTATCCGACCCTGATTGCCAGGTGGTGGGCACGTTTTCAGGGGCCATGACCGTGGCAAAGATGGGTCTCCTCATTTGCCATATGATCGACTGGGGTTGGCTGGATATGATCATTACCACTGGGGCTCTGATGGCCCACGGGTTTGTGGAAGCTGCGGGCATGACCCATTTCAAGCACGATGATCGCTTCGACGATGCTGCTCTCTATCATCGGGGG